>DASPKD010000126.1:0-15598 GCA_035628275.1 Caulobacteraceae bacterium
GGCCATCTCGGCCTGGAAGCGGGTGTTGACGAAGATCAGGGTGGTGCCCGCGCCCTTGATGCGCTCGTAGACCTCGCCCATCGCGTGCTCGGCGGTCCAGCCGCTCCACGGCACGTCGGCCTGCGAGAACAGCACCTCCACTTCCGGCGGCGCGCCGGGATCGCCCATGACCAGATCGGCGGCGCCGGGCTGAGGCGCCAGCCACCGGCGCAGCATCTCCGGGTCGTGCACCGTCGCCGACAGGCCCACGCGCCGGAGTTCGGGCGCGAAGCTTTGCAGCCGCGCCAGGCCCAGGTTCAGCAGGTCGCCTCGCTTGGACCCGTGGATGGCGTGGATCTCGTCCAGGATCACCGTCTTCAGGTCCGAGAAGTAGTCGCGCGACCCTTCCCAGGCGCAGAACAGGGCGATCTGCTCGGGCGTGGTCAGCAGGACGTCGGGCGGGTCGCGGCGCTGCCGCTGGCGCTTGGCGACAGACGTGTCGCCGGTGCGGCTCTCCACCCGGATCGGCAGCTTCATCTCGGCGATCGGCGACAGCAGGTTGCGCTCCACGTCCACCGCCAGCGCCTTCAGCGGCGAGACATAGAGGGTGTGCACGCCCGAGGGCGCGTTGCGCGGCGCCCTTTCGGCCAGGTCGATCAGGCTCGGCAGGAACCCCGCCAGGGTCTTGCCCCCGCCCGTCGGGGCGATCAGCAGGGCGTGGCGCCCGGCCCGCGCCTTCTCCACCATCTCCAGCTGATGGCGCCGCGGCGCCCAGCCCCGCCCGTCGAACCAGGTCTGGAAGCGGGGGGGGAGCGTTTCGGCGTCCGCGGTCACGACGCCCAGGGAGACAGAAGCCTGCAGCCGCTGTGTTCGAAATGGCGCGTGTTACGGGTGACCAGGGTGAGATCGTGCGCCAGGGCGGTCGCGGCGATCAGTTCGTCCACGACACCGACCTTGCGGCCGGCCCGCTGGTTCTCGTCCCACAGCCGCGCCCAGAGGCTGGCGATGTCTTCACCGACGGGCAGGACCCGTCCTTGGAAGCCGCCCAAAGCGTAATCTACCCATCGCGCCAGCTCCGCCCTTTTCCGCCCAGGGTCCAGCGCCAGGACGCCGCGTCTGAGTTCTCCCACCGTGAGGACGCTGACGTGAAGATCGCTCGCTTCCTGCCGGGTGAGCCATTCGAGAAAGCGCTCATCGGGTCTGGGTTTTCGTGACTCGCTGACGGCGTTGGTGTCCAGCAGGAAGCTCAAAGATCGACGTCCCTGTGGCCGCCTTCGGCGCGCTCGAACTCCACGCCTTCCAGCTTTGGACCGTTCAGCAGCCAGTCCTTGATGGTTTTCGGACGATCGGGATCCACCAGGCGATCGAAGTCGGCCTTGGAGAGCAGGACCGCCGCGTCTTCGCCCCGAACGCTGATGGTCTGGGGTCCGACCGTAGAGGCGCGCCTCACCACTTCGGAAAGATGATCCTTGGCGCTCGCGAGGGTCCAGTTCACTGGGCTTACCCTTCTGGCTATCTGCAATGGCCATATACCATGCGGCGGATCGTCTGGCAATCCGATGTTCCCGTTCCGTTTCACTCGTGCATCGGCTATCCAGAGGCGGTGATCTCCGACGACACCGCATTGATTCCCGCCGACGCCCCGGTCGCGCTCGCCGCAACGGACCTGCCGCCCGCGCTCGCGACGCCGCCGGGGGCGGGGGCCGTGGCGGACGGGCACGGGGCGCGGCGGCTGAACCGGGCGTCGGCGGCGGCGCTGTTCGAGAACGGGCCGGTGGTCGTGGCCCACGCGGGCCTGACCGCGCGGCGGCTGCACCTGCCGCCGCCGGGGCGCTCGCCGGAGCTGCTGGACGCGCTGGAGCTGTTCGCCTTCGTGCGGCCGGCGCGGTTCTGCGCGCCCTCGGCGGCGGGACTGGCGCTGGCGACCGGACGGGCCGAGCCGGTCGGGGCCGAGGCGCAGGCCCTGGCGCTGCGGCTGGCCTGCCGCGACCTGCTGGACGAACTCGCCGAGCGGCCGACGCCGTCGCGCGAGGAGGCGGTACAGGTCGCCGAGACCCTGGCTCGGGCCGGATGGGCCTGGGCGCCGCGCGTGCTGGCGGCTCTGAACACGCAGGGTTTGCGGGAGCGTCGCCATCGCGGTTCGGGCCTCGACGTGTGGACCCGCCTGCCGGAGTGGGAGGATCAGGCGCCCGCGGGCGAGCCGGGCTCGGCCCCGGTGTCCGCCGACGCGGTCGAGGAGCGGCTGAAGACCCTGCTCGGGCGGGCCGGCCTGGACGAGGCGCGGCCGTCGCAGGCCGCCTTCGCGGTGGAGGCCGCCGAGGCGTTCCAGCCGCGCGACAAGGAGGGCCGCCCGCGGCTGGTGCTGGCCGAAGCGGGCACCGGCATCGGCAAGACGCTGGGCTATCTCGCCCCCGCCTCGCTGTGGGCGGAGAAGAACGGTCCTTCGGTGTGGGTCTCGACCTACACCCGCGCCCTGCAACGCCAGATCGACCGCGAGAGCGCGGCCGTCTACCCCGACCTGGAGACCCGGGCGAAGAAGGCCGTCGTGCGCAAGGGGCGCGAGAACTACCTCTGCCTGCTGAACCTGCAGGATCTGGTGCAGGCCTCGGCCCTCGGGACCGCCGATCCGGTCGGGGTGGCGCTGGCCAGCCGCTGGGCCGGCGCGACACGCGACGGCGACATGACCGGCGGCGACTTCCCCGCCTGGCTGCCGGGCCTGTTCGCAGTCGGCGCCTCCGCCCAGGCCTCGGCCGCCAACCTGGTGGACCGGCGCGGCGAGTGCGTCCACGCCGCTTGCCCGCACTACCGCACCTGCTTTGTCGAAAAGGCGGTGCGCGCCTCCCGCCGGGCCGAGCTGGTGATCGCCAACCACGCCCTGGTGCTGACCCAGGCCGCCTTCGACGGCGCCCGCGCAGCGCGGGGCCTGAAGACCGACGTGGAGACCACCTCGCCCAAGCGGATCGTGTTCGACGAGGGCCACCACCTGTTCGACGCGGCCGACAGCGCCTTCTCCGCCTGCCTGTCGGGCCAGGAGGCCGCCGAGCTGCGCCGCTGGATCCGCGGGCCGGAGACGCGCGGGCGCCGCGGGCGGGGGCTGGAGCAGCGCCTGGCCGAACTGGTCGCCCACCGCGAGGACGCGCGCCTGGCCCTGTCGGAGGTGATCCGCGCCGCCCACCAACTGCCGGGCGAGGGGTGGTCGGGCCGCATCGCGCCGCCCTCAGGCGAGATCAACCCCATCGGCCCGGTGGAGGCCTTCCTGGCCGCGGTGCTGGAGCAACTGCGGGCGCGCGCAGACCCTCGCTCGGGCGAGCACGGCATGGAGTGCGCCGCGCGCCCCTGCACCGACACCGTGGCCGAGACCGCCAAGGGCGCGGCCCGGGCGCTGGCCGCGGTCGAGGCGCCGCTGCTGGCGCTGGCGCGGGCGCTCGAGGATCTGCTGGACGACGAGGCGGGCGAACTGGAAACCGCCGACCGGGCGCGGATTGAAGGCGCGCTGCGGGGCCTCGACCGCCGCGCGCGCATGACCCTGCCGGCCTGGCGCTCCATGCTCCAGGCCCTGCAGGAAGCGGATGCGGAGGACGACCCCGACTTCGTCGACTGGTTCTCGGCCGAAGCCATGTTCGGCCGGGTGGTGGACGCGGCCGTGCGCCGCCACTGGGTCGATCCGACCATCCCGCTGGAGGCCGCGGTGATCGCGCCGGCCCACGGGGTGCTGGTGGCCAGCGCGACGCTGACCGACCCGTGTTTCGACGATCCGTTCGAGTTGGCGCGGCTGCGCACCGGCGCGGCCCGGCTGGAGGAGCCGCCGTTGCAGGTGCGCTTCGAAAGCCCGTTCGACTACGCCGCCCACGCCCGGGTGCTGGTGGTGGGCGACATCGCGCGCGACGATCCCCGTCAGGTGGCCGCCGCGATGCGCGAGCTGTTCCTGGCCGCCGGCGGCGGGGCGCTCGGGCTGTTCACCGCCATCCGGCGACTGCGGACCGTCTACGACCTGCTGGCGGGGCCGCTGGCCGCCAAGGGGCTGTCGCTCTACGCCCAGCACGTCGATCCGCTGGAGGTCGGCGCCCTGGTGGACGTGTTCCGGGCCGAGGAGCACTCCTGCCTGCTCGGCACCGACGCCGTCCGGGACGGGGTGGACGTGCCCGGCCGGGCGCTGCGCCTGATCGCCTTCGACCGGGTGCCCTGGCCGCGCCCCGACCTGCTGCACAAGGCCCGCCGCGCCCGCTTCGGCGGCAAGGCCTACGACGACGCGGTCGCCCGGGCCCGGATCGCCCAGGCCTTCGGCCGCCTGATCCGCCGCGCCGACGACAAGGGCGTGTTCGTCATGCTGGACGCCGCCGCCCCCTCCCGCCTTTTCGCAGGCCTCCCGCCGGGCGTGGAGATCAGGCGCGTCGGCCTGGTCGAGGCGGTGGAGGAGGCGAAGGCGTTCCTGACGCCTTGAGCCCTGCTCCTATTCCCGTTCCTTGTCCCGCTCATGCCCGTCGAGCAGGCGCTCGGCGCGTTCCAGCTCGGTCTCGACCCGCTGCTTCTCGGCCTTGGTGCGTCCGAACTTGGCGCGGTTGGCTTCCGCCGCCGCCTTCTCCGCGGCGCGTTCCCGCGCCTTCTTCGCCTTATTGAAGTTGACCACTTCGCCCATGGCCGATCCCGTAGCTTCGCGTCGTCTCTAAGAAAGCGGAACAGCCGAGGGAGGGTAGCAGTTTCCGGCGCGAAAGGCAGGACCGAAGATGAAAGCCGCTTTCGCGCTCGCCGCCGCGCTTCTGCTGGGCGCCTGTTCGATGGACGAAGCGCCGCGCGCCGATCCGGACCTGGTCGCCGCCACCCAGGACAGCCGCGCCACGCCGCTGCCGAACGAACGGCTCATGTGCAAGGCGGACGCCCCAGTTTGCTGCGCCCATGCCAGCGCCGCCGCGACCTCTCCGACCCAGGGTCATTGCGTCGCCACGCCGGACCAATGCGCCAAGATGGGCGGCACGGTCTCCACCGCGGGCATCGACGGCTGCGTCTGAGCAGGCGGGAAACCGCGTAACACCGCCTAACCGAGCTTTACGGGCTAAGCGGCGCCGTTCGCGCTAGAAGGGCGGCCATGTACACGCCGCCGCCCTTCGCCGTGGAGGACCCCGACGCCATAGCCGCGATGATCGCGCGGGCCCGGCTGGGCGTGCTGGTCACGCACGGCCCGCAGGGGCTGACCGCCACCCACCTGCCCTTCCTGCACGATCAGGAAGGCGGGCGGCTGCTGGCGCACGTCGCACGGCCGAACCCGCACCCGGCCATGGCCGGCGAGGGCGAGGCGCTGGTGATCTTCCCGGGGCCGGAAGCCTACGTCTCCCCCGGCTGGTACCCGTCCAAGGCCGAGACGGGCCGCCAGGTGCCGACCTGGAACTACGAGGCGGTGCACGTCCACGGCAGGCTGGAATGGTTCGACGACCGCGACCGCCTGCGCGACCTGCTGGACCGCCTGACAGCGACGCACGAAGCGGGCCGGCCGCAGCCCTGGTCGATCGCCGACGCGCCCGAATATGTGGAGCGGCTGCTGGCCGGGATCGTAGGCGTCGAGCTGACGATCACGCGGGTCGAGGCCAAGCGCAAGCTGTCCCAGAACAAGCCCGAGCGAGACCGGGACGGCGTCGCCCGCGGTCTCGCCGCGTCCCCTGATCCCCGAGACAGAGCGCTGGCGCAGCTGATGGAACGCGCCCGCTTGTGAGTCGCCGGTCGTACTCTCTTGGCTACGTTGATCGGCTCGCATCCCCGCATTTGCACCGTGGGCCGCGACAAATCCCGTCATCCTTATCCGGGTAAGCGCGAAGCGCGCAGACCTCGACATCGACCGTCTCCGCCGCCTAGAGCCTGTCCATGACCGCCTTCTCAGACGAGGAAGTCGAACGCTACGCCCGTCACCTGATGCTGCGCGAGGTCGGCGGGCCGGGGCAGCAGCGGCTGAAGGCGGGCGGGGTGCTGATCGTGGGCGCCGGCGGGATCGGTTCGCCCGCCGCCCTTTACCTGGCCGCCGCCGGGGTCGGGCGGATCGGCCTGGTCGACGACGACACGGTCGCCCTGTCCAACCTCCAGCGGCAGGTGCTGTTTTCCACCGAGGATCTGAACGCGCCCAAGGTGGAGCGGGCGAAGGCCCGCCTGCACGCCCTGAACCCCCACGTCGTCGTCGTGCCGCACGCGGCGCGCCTGACCGCCGCGAACGCGCGCGCCCTGGTCGGCGGCTATGACGTGGTGCTGGACGGGACCGACGATTTTCCGACCCGCTTCGTGGTCAACGCCGCCTGCGTGGCGGAGGAAAAGCCGCTGGTCTCCGCCGCGCTCGGCCGGTGGGAGGGGCAGGTGGGCGTGTTCCGGGGCCGGCCCTGCTGGCGCTGCCTGGTGCCCGACGTCCCTCCCGATGCCGAGACCTGCGCGGCGGTAGGCGTGGTCGGCGCCCTGGCCGGCGTCCTGGGGTCGATGGCGGCGCTGGAGACGGTGAAGCTATTCACCGGCGCGGGAATAAGCTTGACCGCAAGGCTGATGATCTACGACGCTCTCGCCGGACAGGTCCGCACCGTCGCCGTCGCGGCGGATCCGGCCTGTCCCGTCTGCGGGGGGTAGACTGTCGTGAAGGGTCTGAAGGTGTTCGGCGTCGCCGTGGCGGCGCTGCTGGGGCTCGCGCTGGTGCTGGCCGTGGTCGGCTGGTTCAACCTGCGCCGCGACGACATCCCCTACGAGACGCTGGAAGCGAAGTACGCGAACGCGGAGTCCGAGTACGCCGCCCTGCCCGGCGGCTTGCGCGTCCACTTCCGCGACGAGGGCAACCCGAAGGGGCCGACCCTGGTGCTGGTCCACGGTTTCTCCGCCTCGCTGCACACCTGGGAGCCCTGGGTGAAGGCGCTCGGCGCCGAGTACCGGATCGTCTCGCTCGACCTGCCCGGCCACGGCCTGACCCGTGCGCCGAAAGGCTGGACGCCCTCGATGGAGGCGTACCGCGACGCGGTGGAGGCGTTCGCCCGCGAGCGCGGCCTGACCCGCTTCGTGCTGGTCGGCCAGTCGATGGGCGGCAACGTCGCCTGGGAGTACGCGCTGAAGCACCCCGAGCGGGTGACCGGCCTGGTGCTGGTCGGCGCCTCCGGCTGGCCGGAAACCCGCCCCGAGTACGCCAAGGGCTCGCCGCTGGCCGGCCCGCTGTCCAACCCGGCGGGCCGCTTCCTGCTGCGCGATCTCGACTCCACGGCCCTGGTGCGAAAGGGCCTGAAGTCCTCGTTCGAGAACGACGCCCTGGTCACCGACGCCATGGTGACCCGCTACGCCGAACTCGGCCGCGCGCCGGGCCACCGCGACGCGGTGATCGACCTGGCCCTGGACTTCCACAAGCGCAATCACGCCACGCCGGAGCGGCTCAAGGGTCTGGCCGCCCCGACCCTGATCCTGCACGGCGAGAAGGACCTGCTGGTCCCGGTCGATCACGGACGCAAGTTCGACGTGGCGATCCCGGACTCGACCCTGATCGTCTATCCGGCCACCGGGCACATCCTGAACGAGGAGCAGGCATCGCGCTCCGCCGCCGACCTCGACGCCTGGCTGAAGGCCCGCGCCGCCAAGCCGCCGAAACGTCCGACCACGGCGGTCCAGCACGACCTGCCGCCGTCGAAAGCGGACCTGATGTTCTACTGAGCGGCGGGCTTGGCGGAGGGCCCCGCCTTGAGGTGGGTCTCCAGGAAGCCCACCATCTCGTCCAGCATCAGCTTCTCGTTCTTCCGCGACCAGCCGTTGTGTCCCTCGTCCTCGAGCACCACCAACCGCACGGATTTGCCGGCTTTCTGCAAAGCGGCCTTCATCCGCCTGGACTGGTCTATCGGGACGTTGTCGTCGTCGTCGCCGTGGATCAGCAGCACCGGCGCGGCGAACTTCGCGGCGTTACGGGCCGGAGAGCGGGCGATGAGGGAGGCCGCGTCGGCCTTCTCGTCGCCGATGGAGCGGGTCCAGTACTCGTAGATGTCGGAGTCCCGCCCCCAAGTCTTGCGCTCGTACTCCAGCGCCTCCGGCAGGTCGGACACGCCGGCGACGCTGATCACGCAGCGCCAGCGGTTCCCGTCGGCGGCCCCGCCCTGAAGCGCCACGTAGCCGCCGTAGCTGGCGCCGACCAGGCACATCCGGCTTCCGTCCGCGGCGCCTGACTTCAGCAGCGCCTCGACACCGTCGTCGACGTCCTGCTGCATGCGTCCGCCCCACTGGCCGTAGCCGGCCTCGGCGAAAGCGCGGCCGAAGCCGGATGACCCCCGAAAATTCGGCTGGAACACGACATAGCCGCGCGACGCCAGCACCTGGACCCAGCGGTCGTACTCGTAGCGGTCGCGCGCCTCCGGTCCCCCGTGCGGCATGACCACCAGGGGCGGCGGCGCGCCGCTCTCGTTCGGCGGGCGGGTGACGTACCCATGCAGGGCCGTTCCGTCCCGGGCGACATAGTCGAACCGGCTGGTTCGGCCCAAGGACGCGGGCGGCAAGTCCGGGTACCGATACCCTACCAGCTCGACCTTCTTGGCCTTCTGGTCGAACAGATAATAGGACCCGGGCTCGTCCGGCCCCGACACCGACAGCAGCCACCAGCCAGCGTCGCGCGAGGAAGACGCGACCGACAAATTGCGTTCGCCGTCGAAGAACTTTTGCAGTCCCTGGTAAACTGCGCCCAGCGCTTTGTTCTGGAAGTCGCACTGCCACACGTCGGCCCAGTAGCAGCCCGCAACGAGCGAGCCGTCACGCTCGTCCACAAGGATGTCGACCGCGTCGTACTTCGGGTGGCTCCAGACGGTCGGGCCCGCTTGCCCCGTGGCGAAGTCGAAAACGCGGACCTGAAGCGTATCGGGCTGCGCGCCGGCTTCGGGTCGCATGGCGACGTACACCTGTCCGGGCTTGCCCGCCCCGTCCAGAATCTTGAAGTCGGGAAGGTCGCGGAAGGTCTTGCGCTTCACCTTCACCAGGTCGACCCAGGATCCGTCAGGGCCCTTGCCCTGCAACACCAGTGATCCACGGGCGCCGCCCCGAAGCTCGAACCGGCCCACGAGGGCCCCTTGGTGATCCACCTCATAGCCGAGAACCCGCGTGTTACCATTCTCGGCGATCTCGGAGTCGCCGGTCAGGACGTTCACGCGCCAAACGTTCAGGCGCCCCGCGCTGTCGTAGCCTTGCATCAGCACGTGCTCGGGGTCGTTCACCTGCGCGTCCAGCAAGGAAAGCCGCAGCCGTCGGCTGTCGGCCTTGAGGATGCGGGTGGAAGTTCCGTCGATCGCCAGCGCGAAAGTCGCGAACCCCTCGATCCAGCCCAGGATCGTTCCGTCTTCCTTGTCTTTGCGCCGTTCGACCTCGAGCAGCTTCAACGCGACGAGGAGCTTGTCGTCTCCCTTCCAGCCGATCCAGTCGAAGTAAGCGCCGCCGAAGTGTTCGCGGTAGTCGGTGCTCTGAAGCTTGACGTCCTTGCCGGTTTGCAGATCGCGCACCACCAAGGTGTAGGTGTCCGCATCGTTCTGGATGAAGGCGAGCTTGCGGCCGGAGGGAGACAGCACCGCGCGGCTGAACTTCGGTCCTCGCAGAAACGCGTCGATTGACGGGGGCTCGGCGGGCTTCGGCGGCTCGGCCGCATGGCCCATAGTTGCAAGAGCCACGGTCACTCCCGCGACCGCGGCCGAGACGGCTCGCCTGAACATCATCACTCCCCCCGCTCGTGCAGCTTGGCTGTAGAGGGTTCAGGCGTCAATCAGCCCGCGGTCGGGATCACCCGGTCGGGCGGGCGGTGGCCGTCCTGCAGGGTCTTGATGTTCAGGATCACCCGCTCGCCCATGTCGACCCGCGACTCCAGCGTGGCCGAACCCATGTGCGGCAGCAGCACCACGTTGGGCAGGCCCAGCAGTCCGGGGTGCACCGCCGGCTCCTGCTCGAACACGTCCAGCCCGGCCCCGGCGATGCCGCGCCGGCGCAGCAGCTCGGCCAAGGCCGCCTCGTCGACGATCTCGCCGCGGGCGGTGTTGACCAGCACCGCGTGCCGCTGCAGCAGGGCCAGCCGCTCGGCAGACAGCAGCCGGTGGGTCTGGGGCGTGTGCGGGCAGTTGACCGAGACCACGTCCACCCGC
The DNA here is from genome assembly GCA_035628275.1 of Caulobacteraceae bacterium. Classification (GTDB taxonomy): domain Bacteria; phylum Pseudomonadota; class Alphaproteobacteria; order Caulobacterales; family Caulobacteraceae; genus DASPKD01. The sequence continues at coordinate 10,083 of DASPKD010000126.1, forward strand.
GCCAGCATCTGGTCCAGGTCGTCCCAGTAGGTGGCGCCCAGCTCCTCCTCGATCCGCGGGCCGACCGGCTTGCGGTTGTGATAGTGGATCGACAGGCCGAACGCCTTGGCCCGCCGCGCCACCGCCTGGCCGATCCGGCCCATGCCGACGATCCCCAGCCGCTTGCCCCAGATCCGTCGTCCGGTCATCCAGGTCGGCGCCCAGCCCTTGAACTCGCCGCGCTGCATCAGCTCGGCGCCCTCCACGATCCGGCGCGCGACCGCCAGGATCAGGGCCATGGTCATGTCGGCGGTGTCCTCGGTCAGGACGCCGGGCGTGTTGGTGACGATCAGCCCCCGCCCGACCGCGGCGGCCACGTCGATGTGGTCCATTCCCGCCCCGAAGTTCGCGATCAGCTTCAGGTTTTCGCCCGCATGGGCCAAAGTCTCGGCGTCGATTCGGTCGGTGATGGTGGGGACCAGCACGTCCGCCCGGCTGAGGGCGGCGCGCAGTTCATCATTGGTGAACGGCCGGTCGGTCAGGTTCAGCTCGGCGTCGAACAGCTCGCGCATGCGCGTTTCGACGGTGTCGGGCAGCCTGCGCGTGAGGACGACCTTCAGCTTACGGACGGCCATGAACCGATCGGCGTTTTCGAGGAACGGGAAGAGCGGGCTGTTTAGCAAAGCCTCGGCGCTTGCGAAACGGGCCGTGACGGCGGCCTGCGTGCTGCTGGCGCTCGGGGCGGCGACCGCGTCCCGGGCGGCGCGTCCCGAGGACAAGCCCACGCCTTCGGGCCTGCCGGTGCCGCGCTGGGTGTCGCTGAAGTTCGGCGAGGTGAACGCCCGTTCGGGACCCGGCGACGACCACCGCCTGGTCTGGGTCTATCGGGCCCGCAACCTGCCGGTGCAGGTGATCGCCGAGACCCGCGAATGGCGCAAGATCTGCGACCCCGAAGGCGGGACCGCCTGGGTCCACCGCCGCGTGACCTCCGGCGAGCGCACGGCGCTGCGCCTGGACCGCCGCGAACTGCCGCTCCGCGCCGCCCCCAGGCCTGAGGCCAAGGTGCGCGCCCGCCTGGTCGGCATGGGCGTGGCCGGGCTGGACAAGTGCGAACGCGGCTGGTGCCGCCTCAGCGCCGCGAAGGTGAAGGGCTGGGCGCCGGAGGACGCGCTGTGGGGCACGGCCGAAAAGGCGCAATGCCGGTAGCCTGGGCTCAGTCGTCCCAGAGGGTCCGGGCCAGCAGGACGGCCGCCACGCCGGTCAGGGCGCCGGCAAGGAAGGCGCCGACCACCGCGGCCGAGGGCGGGGCCATGCGCCAAGCGGGCGGGCGCTCCTGCCAGTGCACGATCTCGGCGGTGGGGGCTTCGTCCAGCGGGTCGATGTCCAGATCTGTCGTGGTCATGGCGGCGGCTCCGGGCGCGCGATCTCAACCCGCGCGAACGGTCGCGGTTCCGTCGTCGGGCGTGACGGACGCCGCCGGGGCCGCTAGTAAGCCGCGATCCAACCATTCGCGGCCGACGGGGGCGTCGGCCGGTCCAGGAGCGGCGACCAGTCCATGGCCGGGCATTCAAAGTTCAAGAACATCATGCACCGCAAGGGGCGCGCCGACGCGCAGCGCTCCAAGCTGTTCTCGCGCCTGTCGCGCGAGATCACCGTGGCGGCCAAGTCGGGCCTGCCGGACCCGGCGATGAACCCGCGCCTGCGTCTGGCGGTGAACAACGCCAAGGCCGAGTCCATGCCCAAGGACAACATCGAGCGGGCGATCAAGAAGGCGCAGGGCGGCGAGGCCGACACCTACGAGGAGATCCGCTACGAGGGCTTCGGCCCCGGCGGGGTCGGCGTGATCGTCGAAGTGCTGACCGACAACCGCAACCGCGCCGCCAGCAACGTACGCAGCCTGTTCTCCAAGCACGGCGGCAACCTGGGCGAGACCGGCTCGGTCAGCTTCATGTTCGACCGGGTGGGCGAGATCGTCTACCGCGCCGAGGCCGGGACCGAGGACGCGGTGATGGAGGCGGCGATCGAGGCCGGGGCCGAGGACGTGGTGTCCGATCTGGTCAAGCCGGACATCTATGAGGACGCGCCGGGGCACACGATCTACACCGCCTTCGAAGACCTGAACGAGGTGGTCGAGGCGCTGACGCCGGCGCTGGGCGACCCCAAGAGCACGCGCATCATCTGGAAGCCGAGGTCGACCACGCCGGTCGCCGGCGAGGCGGTGCAGACCCTGGTCAAGCTGATCGAGGCGCTCGAGGACGATGACGACGTCCAGACCGTGTACGCCAACTACGAGATCAGCGACGAGGACATGGCCGCGCTCAGCGCGGCTTGACGGAACGCGAGCACGGGCGCACCGTAAGAACGTCCGATCACGGAGCGTTCTTGATGGGTTTTTTCGACCCGGAACTGCTGGTTCCGGTGTTTAGCGCCCTCCTCGCGGGGAGCATGATCGGGGTGGAGCGGGGCTTCCGGGCCCGGCCCGCGGGCTTCCGCACCCACGCGCTCGTCTGCCTGGCCTCGGCCTTCCTGATGCTGGCCGCGGTGCACCAGAGCCGCTGGGCCATGGCCACCCTGCCGGGCACGACCATCGTCACCGATCCCACCCGGATGGCGCACGGCATACTGACCGGCATCGGCTTTCTGTGCGGCGGGGTGATCTTCAAGAACGGGCTTTCGGTCCACGGCCTGACCACTGCGGCCTCGCTGTGGATCACCGCGGTGCTGGGCATCCTCTACGGCGTCGCCTTCTACGAGGTGGCGGTGGCCGGCACGATCGCCACCCTGGGCGTGCTCATCGTGCTGCGCTGGGTCGACGACCGGGTGCCGCAGATCGCGCTGGCCGACGTCAGCATCCGCTACCGCCGCGACCAGGCCCCGACCGAGACCGAGCTGCGCGGCATGTTCAAGGAACTGGGCCTGCGCGCCACCCACGTCGCCCACCGGCTGCTGGACGAAGGGCGGCTGGTCGAGCACGCCACCACCTTGCGCGGCGTCGGCCACATCCACGCCGAGAAGCTGTCCGCCTCCCTATGCGCCGACGAGCGGGTGCTGGAGTTCGCGGTGGAGCCCCGCTCGGGCTGAGAAATTCGCCGCTCAGGCTTGCGACAGCGTCAGCAGGTTGCCGTCCGGATCGGCGAACCAGGCCAGCCGGGCGGCGCCGTCCGGTGCGGTCCAGACGCCGAGCTCGTCCTGGCCGAAGCCCTCGTAGACGATGAACTCCACGCCTCGTTCGCGCAGCGCGCGGACGGCGGCGTGCACGTCGGTCACGTTCCAACCCAGCACCGGGTGGCCGGCGGGCTTGTAGTCCGGCAGGGCGGTCATGCGCAGCAGGGCGCCGCTGAACTCCAGGAAGTCGCCGAACGGGTCGGAGCTGCGGATGCGCAGGCCCAGCCGATCCCGATAGAAGGCGAGCGCCCGCTCGCGGTCCGACACGTTGATGAAGACCACCGGCACGCCGTCCGCTTGCAGATCCATCACCGCTCTCCGCCCTGCTCGCCTGAGCCTACCCCGGCGAGATAGCCGCGCACAGCCTGCGGCCACGGGCGCGGCGTGACGCCGAACAGGGCCTGGAGCCGAGCGGTGTCCAGCACCGAGCGGACGGGCCTTGGCGCGCGGGTCGGGAAGGCGGCGGCGGGGGCGGGCTCGACGGCGGGGCCGCGGCCGGCGCGAGCGAAGACTTCGCGGGCGAAGCGGCAAGGGGTTGTCGAGCCTTCGCCGGCGTAGTGCAGCAGGCCCCAGAGCGGGTCGCCTTCCGGCGCGGCGACGAGGCGGGGGGCGACGTCCAACAGGAAGGCCGCCAGATCGTGGGCGGCTGTCGGGCGGCTGAACTGGTCGTCGACCATGCGCAGGGGCTCGGCCTGGTCGAGGCGGCGGAAGAGGCTGGACAGGAAGGTCGAGCCGCCGGGCGAGAACACCCACGACGGGCGCACGATCAGCGAGCGGGGCCAGGTCTCCAGCACGGCGACCTCGCCCGCATGCTTGGAGCGGCCGTAGGCGTTGACCGGGTTCGGCGCGTCCTGCTCGCGATACGGCGCCTGGGCCGCCCCGTCGAACACGTAGTCGGTGGACAGGTGAACGAACGGCAGATTGCGCGCGCGGCAGGCCTGGGCCATCGCGCGCGGCGCCTCGGCGTTGACGGCGTGGGCTTCGTCCTCGGCGGTTTCGGCGGCGTCCACGGCGGTGAAAGCGGCGCAGTTCAGCACCAGGTCGACGTCGGCGGTCTCGATCGCGCGGCGGACGGCGGCGGGGTCGCACAGGTCGGCCTCGGCGCGGGACAGGGCGGTCAGCGTCACGCCGCGCGACGCGGCGAGCGCGGCGGCGATGCGCGCCACCTGGCCGGTGGCGCCGAACTGGAGCACCCGTAGGCTCACGCGCGTTTCAGGCCCAGGCGGGCCCCGACCAGACCCCGCTCGCGCGCGGCGGCCAGCCGCTCGGGGTGGTCCAGCCACCAGCGCACGGTCCGCTCCAGCCCCTGGTCCAGCGGCGTGCGCGGCGACCAGCCGAGCTCGCGCCGGGCCCTGGACGGGTCGATCGCGTAGCGCAGGTCGTGGCCGGGGCGGTCGTGGACGAACTCGATCAGGTCCGCGTAGGCGCCGGACAGGCGCGGCCGCAGGCGATCCAGCACCGCGCAGAGGCGCCGGGCGAGATCGATATTGGCGACCTCCGCTTCGCCGCCGAAGGCGTAGGTCTCGCCCGGCGCGGCCCGGTCCAACGCGGTCAGCAGCGCCTCGGCGTGGTCCTCGACGTAAAGCCAGTCGCGCACGTTCTCGCCCCGGCCGTAGAGCGGGATCGGCCGGCCCTCCAGCGCCGACAGGACCACCGTCGGCACGAACTTCTCCGGATGCTGCCTGGGGCCGTAGTTGTTGGAGCACCAGGTGACGACCGTGTTCAGGCCGTAGGTCCGCCCCCAGGCGCGCACCATCAGGTCCGAGGCGGCCTTGGAAGCGGCGTAGGGGGAGTTGGGGGCGTAGGGGCTGGCCTCGTCGAAGCGGCCTTCCGCGCCCAACGCCCCGAACACCTCGTCGGTGGACACGTGGTGAAAGCGGAAACCGTCGCGCTCGGGCGCTGGAAGTCGTTCGCGGAAGCGGACGGCGGCCTCCAGCAGCACCGCGGTCCCGCGCACGTTGGCGTCGACGAAGGCCAGCGGGCCGTCGATTGACCGGTCGACGTGGCTCTCGGCCGCCAGGTGCAGCACCGCGACGGGCGCGTGCCGGTCGAACACCGCCGCCGCCGCCTCGGCGTCGGCGATGTCGGCGCGTTCGAAGGCGTAGAGCGGCGAGCCCTCCAGATCGGCCAGATTGGCCGGGTCGGCGGCGTAGGTGAGCTTGTCCAGATTGACGACCCGAATTCCCTGCGCCACCGCCTGCCGCACCACGGCCGAGCCGATGAAGCCGCAGCCGCCGGTGACCAGCAGGGTCACGAGTCCGCTCCGTAGGTGAAGGGACTGTCCCAGTCTGCCCACCGGGGCGCGCCCGCGTCCTTGGGCGACAGGATCGCGCGCCCGGGCGGAACCGGCCAATCGACGCCCAGGTCCGGGT
>DASPKD010000127.1:0-8658 GCA_035628275.1 Caulobacteraceae bacterium
GAGCACTCGGTCGAGATCGCCCGCCAGATCGGCTACCCGGTGATGATCAAGGCCTCGGCCGGCGGCGGCGGCAAGGGCATCCGCGTCGCCTGGAACGACAAGGACATGGCCGAGGGCTTCCCGGCGGTGAAGGCCGAGGCCAAGGGCGCCTTCGGCGACGACCGGGTGTTCCTGGAGAAGTTCATCGTCGACCCTCGCCACGTCGAGATCCAGGTGCTGGGCGACAAGCACGGCAACGTCGTCCACCTGTTCGAGCGCGAGTGCTCGATCCAGCGGCGGAACCAGAAGGTGATCGAGGAGGCGCCCTCGCCGCTGCTGGACGAGGCGACTCGCGCGGCCATGGGCGCTCAGGCCGTCGCCCTCGCCAAGGCGGTCGGCTACGACAGCGCGGGCACGGTGGAGTTCGTCGCCGGCCAGGACCGCTCGTTCTTCTTCCTGGAGATGAACACCCGCATCCAGGTCGAGCATCCGGTGACCGAGCTGATCACCGGGGTGGACCTGATCGAGCAGATGATCCGCTCCGCCGCCGGCGAGCCGCTGCCGTTCGGCCAGGGCGACCTGAAGATTAACGGCTGGGCGGTGGAGAGCCGCATCTACGCCGAAGACCCGTACCGCAAGTTCCTGCCGTCGATCGGCCGGCTGGTCCGCTACGACCCGCCCACGGAAGGCCGCCACGGCCCCTACGTCGTGCGCAACGACGCGGGCGTGCGCGAGGGCGACGAGATCTCGATGTTCTACGACCCGATGATCTCCAAGCTGTGCACCTGGGGCGAGACGCGCCAGGCGGCGGTGGAGGGCATGGCGCGGGCGCTGGAGGACTTCCACGTCGAGGGGCCCGGCCACAACATCCCGTTCCTGTCGGCGGTGATGGACCAGGACCGGTTCCGCTCCGGCGCCCTGTCCACCGCCTACATCGCCGAGGAGTTCGCCGACGGCTTCCAAGGCCTGCCGCCGTCCGACGACCAGCGCGACCTGATGACCGCGGTCGCCGCCTGCATGCACTCCACCCTGCAGGGCCGCGCCCGCCGGGCGGGCGGCGGCGCCTCCGGGCGCGACGAGTGGGCGGTGTCGATCGACCGCGCCCTGCGCCGCGTGCGCCTGGGCAGGGGCGATTCCGGTTTCGAGATCGAGCTGGCCGACGAGGGCCGGGTGCTGACGCTGCGCGACGTGGACTGGACGCCGGGGCGGGCGCTGTTCCGCGGCGTGCTGGACGGCCGCGCCTTCACCGCCACCGTGGCGCGCGAGGCCCAGGGCTTCACCATCCGCCACCGCGCCGCCAAGGCGCGGGTGCTGGTGATGACCCCCAAGGTCGCCGAACTGCACGCCCGGCTGCCGGAAAAGCAGGCCGCCGACACCTCCCGCATGGTGCTCTCGCCCATGCCGGGGCTGGTGGTCGCCATCGAGGTGACGCCGGGCCAGGAGGTCAAGGAAGGCGAGACCGTCGCCATCATCGAGGCCATGAAGATGCAGAACATCATCAAGGCCGAGCGCGACGGCGTGGTGAAGACGGTGGGCCCTAAGGCCGGCGACAGCGTCGCCGCCGACGAGGTTCTGGTGGAGTTCGCCTGAGCGCGGGCCCGGTCAGCCCTTCCCGGACTGGTTGAGCGCCACGGCCGCGCGGATCAGCGCCTTGAATGCTTCCTCGTCCGGCCGCTCGCCCTCGCGGACGTCGATCGCGCGCCGGACACCGCCGCCGAAGCCCGCGTTGAACAGGCCGGCCGGGTCCTCCAGCGCCGCGCCCCGGGCGAAGGTCAGCTTGACGCAGGTCTTGTAGGTCTCGCCGGTGCACAGAATGCCGTCGCGTTCCCACACCGGCACGCCGCGCATGTCGTTCGACGGCTTGCGCCACTTGACCGTCTCCACGATCGCCGGGTCGGCCTGCGTGATCAGCCGCCGCACGCGCGCCAGCGTCTCGACCCGCCAGTCCGCGCTCCCCGCCTCAGCCTGCTCGACCAAAGCGCCTGTCCTCCCCCTCACATCCGCTCGCCCGGCAGCCGGGCGGCCTGCGTCACCCAATCGACGAAACGCGCCTGGTCAAGCGGCTCGTCCTCGTGGAGATGCAGGTAGCGCACCTCCTTCTGCTTCGAGCTCTCCGGCGGAACGGGATCAAGCGCGGCGCCGCGGAAGAAGGCCACCTTCACGTAGCGGGCGAAGACGTGGAAGCTCAGGAACCACACGCCTTCCTCCACCCCGTAGAAGGGCGAGTTCCACTTCACCGCCTTGCGCACCCCCGGGACCGCCTGCTCGATCAGCGCGTCCAGCCGGCGCCCGACCTCGCGCTTCCACCCCGGCATGGCGGCGATGTAGGCCTGCACCGGCGCGTCGCCGTAGCCCTTTGCGATCTGCGGATTGCCGCCGGACAGCAGGACGGGCCCGCCGCCAAGGTCTTCGCCGCCGCTCATGCGCTCTCTCCTGGGACTATGCGCCGATGCAAGCCGCAATCCGGCGCGGGCGCAACCGTCGCGGGCGTCGGGCCTGCCGGCGCCTTCGTTTCGTTCAATACGGACCGGCGGCTGGTCGGTAAGCGCGATCCTTCCAGTGGAGGAGCGTTCGCGTGAGGAAGTCGGTTCGTAGTTTCAGCGCCCTGATCGGCGGAGTCGCGGCGGCGGTCGCGCTGCTGTTCGGCGGAGGGCGGGCGCACGCCGCCCCGGCGGACGACGCCCACAAGACCGAAGTCAGGATCCCCGCAGGCGAAGTCGTGCTCGCGGGCACGCTCTACCGACCGGCCGGGGCCGAGGGCGTCCTGCCGGTCGTGGTCCTGAGCCATGGCTCCGGCCCGGGCGCGCGCGCTAAAGGCGGCGACTACTGGACGAACACCGCCTTGCGGGCCGGGCTCGCCGTTCTGGCGTTCGACAAGCGCGGCGCGGGCCAGACCACCGGGACGCTGCCTCCCTATACGGTCGAGAACACCCCCGAGCTGTTCGGAGCCCTCGCTTCGGACCTGGCGCACGCCGTGCGTTGGGTCCAGAACCAGCCCGGCGTGGACAAGTCGCGCATCGGCCTTATGGGGGGCAGCCAAGCCGGCTGGATCATGCCCATCGCGGCGTCGCAGGAGCCCCTGGTCAAGTTCATCATCGCCGGCGAAGGCGTGCCCGTTTCAGCGGGAATCGAGGACGTGCACGGGGACTACATCGACGCCGTCAACAACGGGACCGAGCGGGGAGCCACCCTTCGGCAGATCGCGCCCGCCGACATCATGGGCTTGAACTACGACGGACCCGCCGGCTTCGACCCGACCCCGATCCTCGAGAAAACGGACATTCCCGTGCTCTGGATTTTCGGCCTGTACGACGGGGTGATCCCGACCCGTCAGTCGATCGACGCGATCGGGCGCCTGCACAAACAGGGCAAGACCAACCACCACCTGCACATCTTCCCGTTCGGGGACCACGACTTCCTGAACGTGATGACCGGCGAGCGTTACGACGTAGCCGCCGTCAGTCGGGAATGGCTGAAGCGGGTGGGCGTGACGAAGTAGGTCGCAACGGCGAGAGCAGGGCGCCCTCGCCCCGCACCGCGAGCGGCGTGCGCCCCAACAGGGTGCGGAAGTCCCGGTTCATGTGGCTCTGGTCGGCGAAGCCCGTATCGGCGGCCACCTGGGCCAGCGGCAGGGCCGTGCGCCGCAACAGCCACACCGCCCGCTCCACCCGCCGGCGCCGCACCGTCTCCGCTAAGCCTTCGCCGGTCGACGCCCGGTAGGCGCGGGCCAGCCAGGCGGGGTGGAGATCGAGCGCCGCGGCCAAGGCGGCCGTGGTCGGCCGCTCGCCTTCGCCCGCCAACGCCGCCGAGACGTGCGACAGCCAGCTCGGCGCGGTCGGCCACGCGTCAGTGAGCGCTCCGACCAGGAAACGCGTCGTCGCCCTGGCGAGCTCGGCCTCGCTCGCCTCCGGGCGTGACCAGGCCTGCGTCAGCAGGCGCGCTTCGCGCGACACCGCCCCGCCTGACCAGCAGCGGGAGGAGTCGAGGCGCAATTCCGGCGCCCCGATCCAGGACAGATCGAACTGGATCGAGAAGGTCTCCAGGCCCTGATCGCCCACGTGATCGGCGTGGTCCGCCCGAGGCGGGTGGAGCAAGGCGCGTGCGCCCGTCAGGTCGGCCTCGCCGCCGTCCCAGCGTTCCAGGGCCCCGCCGATGACGGAGATCGTCACGCACGCCCAGTCGTGGTCGTGCGCCTCGATCACCTGACCCGGGCCATGGACCACGCGCACGGCCTTGGCGCCCGAAACCGACCGCACGGGCAGCTCGAGCCCGTGAAAGGTCGTGTCGGGCTCGACGCCTTGGCGCGAAACGGAAGGTTCCACCGAAACTCCACAACCGGCGTTCCGGCCAGTCTATCGAGCAGGCGCCGCGGTTAGAAGTGCGGCCGAAACCCCGCGGTCGCTCCCGGCTCGCGCCCGCTTCCTGACAGAGGCGTAACTTTCCCCGGAGCGGACCGCGGGCTATTTCGCCTGATGATCCTCTTCCTATCCGCCCTGCTTCTCGCCGCCGCGCCCCAGGTCGTGGCGCCCGGCCTCGTCTCGACCGACGCCAACGAGTACAACCTGACATCCTCCGCCGACGGGTCGGCGGTGGTGTTCGCCCGCTCCAAGGCGGACTTCGGCGAGGCGAAGGTGATGGTGCTGGAGCGCCTGCCCGGCGGCGAGCTGCTGCCCCGGCCGGTGTCTTTTTCCGGCGAGTGGACCGACTCCGACCCGCAGATTTCGGCCGACGGGAAGACCCTGCTGTTCGTCTCCGACCGGCCGACGCCGTTGCGGCCGGACGCTCGCGACATCAACGTCTGGCGCTCCCGGCGCGAGCCGAACGGCTGGAGCGCGCCCGAGCCGGTCACGGACGCGAACAGCCCCGCCTACGAGTTGGGGCCGGAGCTGCACGGGGGCGTGCTCTACTTCAACTCCAACCGGCCCGGAGGGAGGGGCGGCTTGGACCTGTGGCGTGTAGGACCGGGCGAGCCGCCGGCCCCGCTGGCGGCGCTGAACGCGGCGGGCTCCGAGGGCGACTTCACCCTGAGCCCGGACGGCCGTGTGGCGGTGTTCTGGAGCGACCGGCCCGGCGGATCGGGCCACGGCGACCTCTACGCCTCGGCGCAGACGGCGGACGGCTGGAGCCCGCCGGTCAACCTCGGTCCCGAGGTCAACAGCCCCGCCTTCGACTTCACGCCCTCGTTCAGCGCCGACGGAAAGACGCTGATGTTCGCCAGCACCCGCCCGCGCGACGGCGCCGACCGCCTGGCCGACGTCTACGCGGTGGCGGTGGACGACGTGCCGGTCTTGAAGGCGCTGCTCGGGCGCTGAGCGTTTGCGCGCGGCCTGACTCCGGCTATGTCCTGAGCGTCATCGGCGGAGCCCGGCATGGACGGCAGGATCGACTGGAGCGCGCTGTTCTTCTCGGCGAGCGGGCGCGCGGCGCGCACGCCTTTCCTGATCGCGGCCGTGATCCTGATCGTCGCCTGGGCGGTGTACGAGGCGGTGGTCTCCGGCGCCCTGCACTGGATGACCGGCTGGATCGTCTATCCGGTGCTGCTGTTCTGCGGCGCCTGCGTGCTGTCCAAGCGGCTGCACGACCGCGGCAAGACCGGCTGGTGGGCGGCGCTGGTGCTGTTCGCCGTGGTCATGGTGTGGCCGCACCCTGAAGGCGTGCTCGACTTCATCGGCCTGCTGGTGATCGGCTGGGCGGTGGTGGAGCTGGCCCTGATGCCCGGCGAACAGGGCGCCAACCGGTTCGGTCCCAACCCGATGCGGCCGGTGCAGGTCCAGGTGAACGAAGCTTAAGTTGCGGCCCCGCGCGGCGGGTCTAGGCTCGTCCTCGCCTCAAAGGAGGGCGAGATGCTGAACTTCTTCTTCGGGTTCAAGGGCCGGATTCGCAGGTCCAATTACTTCTTCGGCGCGCTGGTCGCGGGGTTTCTGTGGAGCGTGCTTTGTTTGAGCGGCGCCGCCGCCATGGGCCTGCGCGTGGACGAGAGCCTGCAGGACACGGTGGTCACCTTCGACCCGAACGCGGGCGTGGTCGCAGTCGCCGTGGTCACCGCCTTCTTCGCCCTGTGGTCGCTGCTGGCGCTCACGGTTAAGCGCTGGCACGACGTGGGCGTGACCGGCTGGTTCTCGATCCTGTCCACTCCGCCGTTCGCCAACGGCGTGGTGTTCCTGATCCTGTGCCTGCTGCCGGGCACGACCGGCGCCAACCGCTACGGCGAAGACCCCCGCGGCCGCCAGCCGCTCGGCGCGCCGGCGACGGCCTGACTCCTTCTCCCAACGGGAGAAGGAGGGTCCCGCGCACCGGAGGGCGACAGCCCGAAGGTCCGCGCGGGAGGATGAGGGACGCCACGGCGCCTGTTCCTGAATCCGGGGGTCCCTCACCCTGCCGCCTTCGGCGGCTGTCCCTCTCCCGTCCGGGAGAGGGGGGTTACAAGGGCGCCGCCGCCGGCTCCATCGGCCCGAACACCCGCTGGAAGCTGGCCTTGAGCGCCGCGTCGGCCTCGTCCAGCCCCACCGGCAGGCCGAGGTCGACCAGGCTGGTCACGCCGTGCTCGGAAATTCCGCACGGCACGATGCCGCCGAAGTGCGACAGGTCCGGCTCCACGTTCAGGCTGATCCCGTGGAACGAGACCCAGCGGCGCAGCTTCACCCCGATCGCGGCGATCTTGTCCTCGCGGGTCGGGACGCCCGGCGCCTTGCGCTCCACCCACACGCCGACGCGGCCCTCGCGCACCTGGCCGTCGACGTTGAACTCGGCCAGGGCCCCGATCACCCACGCCTCCAGCGCCTGGACGAAGCCGCGCACGTCCTTGCGGCGCGCCTTCAGGTCCAGCATCAGATAGGCCACCCGCTGTCCCGGCCCGTGATAGGTGAACTGGCCGCCGCGGTCGGTGCGGAACACCGGAAAGCGCTCCGGGGCCAGCAGGTCCTGCGCCTTCGCCGACACCCCGGCGGTGTAGAGCGGCGGATGCTCCAGCAGCCAGACCAGTTCGCCCGCGCGGCCCTGGGCGATCGCCTCGACCCGCGCTTCCATCGCCGCCACGGCGTCGGGATAGGGCACATAGCCCCTCGACACCACCCAGCCGCAGGCCGCGCCGTCGTCGCGCAGGAACGGGGAGGGGGTCGGGTTTAACGCGTCGTCAAGCATGCGCCCCCAATGTGGCCAGGAAGGCCGCGCTTGCAATCGGCGGCCTCGTCGAAGGGCGTGCGCGCGTGAGCCAGGTCGAAGCCGTCAACGTGGAGATCTCGGTGGTGCTGGGCCGCAGCACCCTGCCGATGCAGCAGCTGTTGCGCATGGGCCGCGGCGCGGTGATCCCGCTGGACGCCAACGAGAAGGACGAGGTCTGGATCCTGGCGAACAATCACCCGGTCGCGCGCGGCGAGATCCACATCCACGACGACCGCATCGCCATCACCGTGACCCGGGCGGCGGACGTCTACGACTTCATGGCCGGGGCCTGAGCGTCCTCGCTGAGGCCTTCCACGACCTTCTTCAGATCGTCGAGGGTGAAGGGCTTCTGCAGCACCGGACGCCCCTCGTCCTCGTCGCGCAGGCCGGCCGCGCCGTAGCCGGTGGCGAAGGCGAACGGCTTGCCGTCCCGGTCCAGCCGGTCGGCCACCGAGAAGGTGCGCTCTCCGCCCAGGTTGACGTCCAGGATGGCCACATCGAAATCGCCGGCCGCGGCCAGCGTCGAAGCCTCTTCCAGGTTGAACGCGGGCCCCACCACGGTGCAGCCGATGTCCTCGAGGAAGTCCTCCAGCAGCATCGAGACCATGGCCTCGTCCTCGACCACGAGGACGCGCAGCGCGCCGCCGTTGCGAACCGAAGCGTTCAAGGGGACCCCCGCTCAAGAACCAGGCCGTTAACGCCCGATCGGGTGATCGGGTTCATCGGCCGGCGCGACGCGACACCTAAGCCCGTCGCGCGCCCTTCACAAGCGCCGTCGCGCTTGTTATGCCCCCCGCTCCTAAGCGAGCGGTCGTGGCGGAATTGGTAGACGCGCAGCGTTGAGGTCGCTGTGGGGCAACCCGTGGAAGTTCGAGTCTTCTCGACCGCACCATCCTGCTTCGCCCTTCGGGCTTCGCAGGATTAGGCGCATCTCGCGACGCAGGATGCGCTGAATCACCCTAAGCAGCGCCGGAGAGCGTCGATCGAGGAAGGAGGCCGAGCGTGACGTCGAACGCCGCCGAACCCCTCGTCGATCCTCGCCTGGCCTCCTCCGAAGCGCTCGAGGACTTCGCGCTTCAGGACGACTACGCCCTCAATCCCGAGTACGTCGAGCTGGTGGTCGACGCCGCCGACCGCGGCGACGGCATGCGGCTGCGCGAGCTGCTGGACGCGCTCCACCCGGCCGACGTCGCCGACCTGATGGGCTTTCTGTCGGCCGAGTACCGGGCCGAGGTGGCGCCGTGGATTCCCGCCGACGCCCTGGCCGACGTGCTGGCCGAACTGGACGACGGCATCCGCGAGGAGGTGCTGGACCGCGTCGCGCCCGGAGCCCTGGCCGAAGCGCTGCAGGAGCTGGACTCCGACGACGCCGCCGCCCTGGTCGAGGACCTGGAGGAGGACAAGCGCGACCAGGTGCTGGCCGCCATGCCCGAGGTCGAGCGCGCCGCGATCGAGACCTCGCTGGCCTACGAGGAGGAGACCGCCGGGCGGCTGATGCAGCGCGAGGTGCTGGCCGCG
>DASPKD010000128.1:0-2073 GCA_035628275.1 Caulobacteraceae bacterium
GATCGCGATCTTCGACGGTAAAGCCGACGCGGTCGAGTGCGAGGCCCACACGGCGCCACGCACGGTCGAACTGTTCGTTCAGCGCGAGCGCGCCGCCTTCATTGCCTTTCACCAGGTTGGCCCGTGGGGGCTCCTTGGCAACCGCAACTTGCGCTTTTGCGCGTTCTTCCTGCACGCCGAGCCTCACCATGAGCCGCCGCAGCATCTCGGCCTCGAGCTCGGGATTGGGCGGACGCGGCTGCCACCGGGTCTCGTCCTTGTTGATCGTCGTATAGACCTCTTCCATGCCGCGATGGCTGATGTAGATCTCCGTCGTGCCGGGCTGCGCGCCGCGCTCGACCACGCCGGTCATCATCCGCACCATCGCGCCCGCGCGAGCCGGATCGTAGACCGGAGCCGGATCGGGCAGAGGCCGGCGCCACAGCACCCGGCCGTCCGAACGCGCCACCTCTTCGACCAGATAGGGCCGGGTCAGCCGGCCGCCCTGCTGGAACACTTGGTAGGCGCCGGTCAGCTCCAGCAGCGTCACCTCGTAGGCGCCCAGCGCCAGCGAGCGTTCCGGGTCGGCGGGGATCGAGCCCAGGCCGAACCGGCGGGCCAAGGCGGCGGCGCGGTCGGGGCCGACCTCGTCGACCAGCCGCACCGCCACGGTGTTGCTGGAGCGGACCAGGGCGTCGGTCAGGGTCAGCTCGCCCGCCGGCTCGCGCGAGCCCTCGCCCGGCCGCCAGGGGCCCATGGCGATCGGTGCCGAAGAACGCACGTCGGTTTCGCCTAGGCCTGCCTCCAGCGCCGCGGCCCAGACGAACGGCTTGAACGCCGAGCCCGGCTGGCGTTTGGCCTGGACCGCGCGGTTGAAAGGGCTCTGGCCGTGGTCGTAGCCGCCGACCAGCGCCCGGATCGCGCCGTCGGGGCCGAGCGCCACCATCGCCGCCTGCGTCGCGCCCGCGGTCTTCCCCTGCTCGTCCAGGACGCGGCGCACGACGTCTTGAGCGGTCGCCTGCATCTGCGGGTCGACGCTGAGGCGCACGATCAGGTCCTCGGCCCGGCCGCCGGCCCGCCGTTTGGCCTCGGCTGCGGCGAGATCGATCACCCAGGCGAAGTCGCCTTCGCGCTGGTGCGGAGCCAGCATCAGCGGCTGGCGCTGGGCCTCGCGCATCTGGGCGCGGGAGATCCAGCCCTCGCGCCGCATCCGCTCCAGCACCACCCGCCCGCGCGCCAGCGCGCCCTTCGGGTTGTCGTTCGGGTTCAGGACCGAAGGCGCCTTGGGCAGGCCCGCCAGCACCGCCGCCTCGGCCAGCGTGAGGCCCGCCGCCGGCTTGCCGAAGTAGGTGCGGGCCGCGGCGTCGATGCCGTAGGCGTTTTCGCCGAGGAAGACGCGGTTCAGGTAGAGCTGCAGGATCTCATCCTTGCTCATCCGTCGCTCCAGCGCGGTCGCCAGCAGCGCTTCCTGCAGCTTGCGCTTGAACGTCCGATCGCCGGTCAGGAACAGGTCGCGCGCCAGCTGCTGGGTGAGCGTCGAGCCGCCCTCCACCGTCCGCCCGGAGCGGGTGTTGACGAAGGAGGCCCGCACCACGCCCTGGAAATCCACCCCGCCGTGGTCGCGGAAGCGCCGGTCCTCCGCCGCCAGGAACGCCAGCGGCACGTAGACCGGCAGTTCGTCGACCGAGACCTGGCGGCCGTACTTGGGTCCGCGCGTCGCCACGATGCGGCCGTGCCGGTCGAGGAAGGTCATGCCCGGCGCGCGACCGAGCGAGGCCAGCTGTTCCTTCGGCGGCGGTTTCGGCAGATCGCCCAGGTACCACCGCCAGGCGTGCAGCGCGCCCACCGTCGCCAGCATGGCAAGGGCCACGCCCGCGGCGATCAGCGCGCGACGCGCCGCGTGGAGCCGCAGCGCCTTGCGGTGTAGAAGGTCCGCGCGGAAGGCCCCGCCCAGATCGTCTCCCGGCCCGTTCTGGTCGGCGCGATCGTCCATCTTCAGTCCAGGACGCCCCTGTTCATGGCCCTAAAGCCCTTCTGGGAGACCAAGCGACTCGACCAGACGACCGTACAGGAGTGGGAGAGCCTGTGCGACGG
>DASPKD010000129.1:0-7603 GCA_035628275.1 Caulobacteraceae bacterium
CGCACAGTCAACGGGCCGAGGGTGATCACGGCGCGGCGGCGGAAAAGAGAACGGGCGACCGGGACCTTGAAGCCGAGAAGCGGGTGACCCGGCCGAGGGATCGGAAGGACGGAAGGGGCGACCCGGAACTCCCAGGGTTCACCAGGCCGGCCAGGACGTCGGAAGCGGAAGGGGAGACCCGGAAGCCTTTCGGCCCCAGCCTGGACCACCTCGAAGGCCTGAGGTCCGATCAGGACCTTATGGTGAGGGGACGACGTACCGGTTCGACCGGGCGCCGTCCCCTCGCTCCATTTCGGCGTGCCGCTTCCCACGCCTTGGCGCCCCGCGCGGCGCGCCCTACCCTTCCGGCTAAGCTTCGGGAGGCTCTCCATGAAACGTCGCACCCTGATCGGCGGCCTGCTGGGCGCGACCGCGCTCGTCGCCTGCGGAAACCCCGCGGAGAAGGCCACGGCCGACAAGCGCACCCGCATCCGCTTCGCGACCGACTGGCGCGCCCAGGCCGAGCACGGCGGCTTCTACCAGGCGCTGGCGAGCGGCGAGTACGCCAGGCGCGGGCTCGACGTGGAGATCCTCCAGGGCGGTCCCGGCGTGAACGTGCCCCAGCTGCTGGCGTCAGGCGCGGTGGAGCTCGGCATGGGCTCCAACAGCTTCATCGTGCTGAACCTGGCGCAGGAGAAGGTGCCGGTGAAGGCGGTGGCGGCCTTCTTCCAGAAGGATCCCCAGGTGCTGATCGCCCACCCCTCGCCGGACGTGCGCTCGATCGCCGACCTCAAGGGCCGACCGATCCTGCTGGCGGACGCCTCGGTGAACGCCTTCTGGGTGTGGCTGAAGGCGAAATACGGCTTCACCGACGCGCAGGTGCGCAAGTACGCCTTCAACCCCGCGCCGTTCCTGGCCGACAAGCGGGCGGTGCAGCAGGGTTACCTGACCAGCGAGCCGTACACGATCGAGACCGAGGCCGGGATCAAGCCGGCCGTGTTCCTGCTGGCCGACGAGGGCTATCCTTCCTACGCGACCATGGTGCTCGCGCCCGAGCGGTTGATCGGCGCGAACCCTCAGGCGGTGCGCGCCTTCGTCGAGGCCTCGGCGGCGGGCTGGACGGCGTATCTGGACGGCGACGCCTCGAAGGCCGACGCCCTGATCCGCAAGGACAACCCCGAGATGACCCAGGCGCTGCTGGACCAGGCGAAGGCCAAGCTGAAGAGCTATCGTCTGGTCGGCGACCGACCGGGGCTGATGACCGACGCCCGCTGGGCCGAGTTCTTCGCCGTCGCCTCGGCGCAGGGCGTGTACCCGAAGACGCTGGACTATCGGCGGGCGTACACGCTGGAGTTCGTGAAATAACTCCTCCCCCGCGCAGCGGGGGGAGGGGGACCGCGAAGCGGTGGAGGGGGCTAGCTCTCCTCCCCCGTCGCGGAGCGTACGGGGGAGGGGGACCATGCGAAGCATGGTGGAGGGGGCGCGCCGCCGCACGACCGGAATGCGATCGAAGACCCAGACGCTGAAGCGCGCCCGCCACCTGCGCCGCCGCATGACGCCGCCGGAGACCCGCCTGTGGGTACGCCTGCGCGAGCGCCGCCCGGATCGCCCGAACTTTCGCCGACAAGCGCCGTTCGGGCCGTACATCCTGGACTTCTACTGCCCCGAGGCGAAGCTCGCGGTCGAGGTGGACGGCTGGATACACCTGGCCGGCGACAATCCGGGGCTTGACGAACGGCGCGACGCCTGGCTGCGGGCGCAGGGCGTCACGGTGCACAGGCTGGAGGCCGCCGAGGTCATGCGCGATCCGGACGAGGCGGCCGAGGGGGTCTGGATGCTGGCGATGGATGCGGCGGGGCGACGAGGATGACGTGCCGCGTGGCGCGTCGGCGCGCCCCCTCCACCACACTTCGTGCGGTCCCCCTCCCCCGCTTCGCTGCGCTCGCGGGGGAGGAGAGGTGATTTCCCTCCACGACGTCGTCGTCGACCATCCCGGCCGCCGGGCGCTGGGGCCGTTTTCGTTCGCGGCGGCGGCGGGAGAGATCACGGCGCTGGTCGGGCCGTCGGGGTGCGGGAAGTCCACGGCGTTGCGCCTGCTGGCGGGGCTGGAGCGGGCGAGCGGCGGCCGGGTCGAGAGGGCGGTCGGGCCGGGCGAGACGGCCCTGGTGTTCCAGTCGGCGACGCTGCGGCCCTGGGCGCGGGCGATCGACGAGGTCGCCCTGCCGCTCGAGCTGGCGGGCGCTGCGGACGCGCGCGTCCGGGCCGAGGCGGCGCTGGCGCAGGTGGGCCTGAGTGAGGCTCTGGCCTGCAAGCCCGCGCAACTGTCCGGCGGCATGGCGATGCGGGTGTCGCTGGCGCGCGCGCTGGCGACCCGGCCCAGGCTGCTGCTGCTGGACGAGCCCTTCGCGGCGCTGGACGCCATCACCCGCAAGCGCCTGATCGAAGACGTCCATCGCCTGTGGGACCAGACCCGGCCGGCGGTGGTGTTCGTCACCCACGACGTGGAGGAGGCCGCATACCTGGCGCGTCGGGTGGTTGTGATGACGCCCGGACCGGGAAGGCTCGCCGGCGAGGTCGCGATCGACGCGCCCCTGCCCCGCCCCGCGGGTTTCCGCACCACGGCCGTGTTTCGGGAGGCGGTGGATCGGGTTGAGCGGCTGCTGGAGGAAACCTCGTGATCCTCCCCCGAAGCGCAGCGTACGGGGGAGGGGGACCGCGAAGCGGTGGAGGGGGCGTCCGCCACCGCACCTTTTCATCAGCGTGCCTGGCCGCCCTACGCCCCCTCCACCATGCTTCGCATGGTCCCCCTCCCCCGCTTCGCAGGGGAGGATCATGAGACGCGCCTTCGCCCCCCTGGCTCTGCTGGTGCTCGTGCTCGCCGGCTGGGAGACCGCCTGCCGCGCGCTCGAGGTCCCCGCCTACTTCCTCCCCGCCCCCAGCGACGTCGCCATGGTGCTGGCGCAGCGGTGGCCCGTGCTGCTGGGCTCGGCGTGGACGACCCTTTCCACCGCCCTGGTGGCGCTGTTCGTGGCGGCGGCGGCGGCCGGGGGGCTGGCTCTGCTGGCGGGGCTGAGCGATCCGCTGGAGCGGGCGCTGAAGCCCTGGGCGGTGGCGCTGCAGGTCACGCCGGTGGTGGCGATCGCGCCCTTGGTGGTGATCTGGGCGGGGCTGGACCATCCGGAGCGGGCGGTGATCGCCCTGGCGGCGGTGGTCGCCTTCTTCCCGATCTTCTCCGGCCTGCTGACCGGCCTGAAGTCCGCCGACCCGGACCTGGAGCGGCTGTTCGACTTGTACGGCGCGACCCGGGCCCAGCGGTTGCTGTGCCTGCGCTTGCCCTCGGCCGTGCCGTTCCTGCTGGAGGGCCTGCGGGTCGCCTCGGGCCTGGCGGTGATCGGCGCGGTGGTGGCCGAGTTCGTGGCGGGATCGGGCGCCACCCAGGGACTGGCCTGGCGCATCCTGGAAGCCGGCAACCGGCTGCGCACCGCCGAAATGTTCGCCGCCCTGATCGTACTGGCGGCGCTCGGTTTTTCGTTGAACCTGTTCGTCTCAGAGCTGGAAGAACGCGCGATTTCCCGTTGGCGGGGGCGGGCGCGTTAACGGGGGAGCAAGCGCGTTCTTCCTAACCTTCGCTCGGGACTAGCTCCCGTCGGGGTCCACCATGCGCGTCTTTGTGATCGCCACGACGATCGCCGCCCTCGCCGCGCCCGCGCTCGCTCAGAGCGGCCAGGCGGCGGGCCTGCGCTATCTCGACTGGCCGGGAAAAACGGCGAAGACCGCGACGTCGAAGCCGGCGCCTCCCCCCCTCCCGTTTGTGGGGAGGGCGGACCAGGCGAAGCCTGTGGCGGGTGGGCAAATCGCTGCGACACCCCCGCCCTCGCCTGCTCCGCCGGCGGTCCTCCCCGACAGAGGGGAGGGAGAAGCGAAGCCCCTTCAATCGGTCGAGGGAGCCCGACGGTACTCGCTGCACCGCGAATTCGGCCAGGAGCCCGACCGGCCGCAGTTGCCCCCCGAGTTCTTTCTAAACGACCTGCCGGTCGATCTCGCCGAGCCGCCGGCCCAACCGCTGCGCGACCGCGACGAACGCCGGCGCGCGGCCGCCGACCCCGACAGCCCTCAAGAGTAAGAGCGAACCAGAATGGCCGGCTCCCGCCTCTCCGACCTGATCGCCCTGGCCCGCGAGACCTCGAGCGTCAAGCGGCGCGAGCTGCTGCGCGAGGTCACCGACCTGTTCTTCACCCAGCACGGGCAGAGCGAGCCCGAGATGCACCTGTTCGACAGCGTGCTGACCCAGCTGGCCAGCGAGATGGAGGAGGCGGTGCGGGCGGAACTGGGCGAGCGCTTCGCCGGCGCCGCAGTGGCGCCCGCAGGCCTGATCCGCACCCTGGCCAACGACAACATCGTCGTCGCCGCGCCCGTGCTGGCGCGCTCGGCCGCCCTGAGCGAGGCGGACCTGCTTCAGGTGGTGCGCACCCAGGGGCAGGAACACCTGCGCGCGGTATCGCAACGGGAGCGGGTCAGCGAAGCGGTGTCGGAGGTGATCGTCGAGCGCGGCGACGACCAGACCCTGGGCGTGCTGCTGCAGAACGACGGGGCGGAGCTGTCGCGCCAGGCCTCGGAGACGGCCGTCGAGCGGGCCCAGGCGAACCCCGCCCTGCACGAAGCGGTGGTCAACCGGCGGCGGCTTCCGCCGGACCTGCTGAACGAGATGTACTTTGTCGCCGAGGCCAGGCTGCGGCGACGGATCCTTGAAGAGAACGCCAGGCTCGACCCGGCCCTGCTGGAACAGGCGCTGTCCTCGGGCCGGCGCAAGCTGGCCGCGCGGGACGGCGCCCTGCCGGCCGACTACGAGGCGGCGGAGGCGGAGGTCCGGGCCTTGTTCGAGCAAGGCGGGCTGACGCCCAAGACCTTGGCCCGCTACCTGCGGTCCGACAGCCATACGCGCTTCCTGGTCGCCTTGGCGCAGCTGGCCGACGTCGACTTTCACACCGCCAAGCACATCGTGGAGACGCGCGAGCTGGACGCCCTGGCGGTGGTCTGCCGCGCCGCCGATCTCGATCGGGCGCTGTTCCTGACCTATGCGGTGGTGCTGCTGAACGACGAGGGCGACGCGCTGGGCCGGGCGCAGGAGTACGGCCGGCTGTACGCTGAGTTACCGCGGGAGACGGCGCTGCGGACCTTACGGTTCTGGCGCCTGCGCCGCCAGAGCGGGCAACTGGCGGCCTAGGCTTCCTCGCCTTCCTTGCGGCCGGCGCGGCGGCGCAGAACCTCGCGCGCGACCAGCATCAGCAGCAGCCAGGCGACGCCCACCGCCGCCAGGATGGCCGAGGTCCACACCCCGTCGCCGCGCGCCGCGGTCATGAACGAGCCGCCGAAGAAAGCGATCAGCGCCGTCTTCGGGATCACGCCCAGCGCGCACCCGGCCAGGAACCCCCAGAACGAGGCCTTGGACACGCCGAACGCCATGTTGACGACGATGAACGGGGCCGAGGGGACGTTGCGGATGATGAAGGAGCCGACGAAGGCGTTGCGGCCGACGAAGCCGGACAGGCGGTTCAGCTTCTCGCCGCCGAAGCGCTCCAGCGACTTCGCCCCGACCAGACGGCCGACGTAGAAGGTGACCGCCGCGGAGATCACCGTCGCCACCCAGCTGTAGAGCGATCCCCACCACGGGCCGAAGGCGACCACGCAGGCGGCGATCAGCAGGAACTGCGGCGCGCCGACGAAGGCGGTGACGGTGAAGATCGCGATCACCGCCAGCAGCGCGTAGGGGCTCTCGGAGAAGCCGGTCAGCCATGCCTGCACCCGCTGCTCGGTCTCCAGCCCGAGCATGGACTTGCCGATCAGGAACACCGCCCCGATCGCCGCCAGCAGGGCGACGGTGACGCCGATGGCCCGCCAGCGGCGGGCGTCCAGGTTCAGGATGAATTGCACCAGGCCGCGCATGTGGCGGCCATATACCGGTTCGCCCGCGCGCGCGAGCCGCGACGCCTCAGCGCGGCTTCAGGCGGCGGAACTCGACCCCGACGGAGGCGTCCTGGGTCATGGTCAGTTCGCACAGGGCCCCGTCGCCCCTGGGGCGGCAGCCGACCCACTGGACCGTCCAGTCGACGCCGAACTTGCCCTGGTCGGTGGCCGACAGCACCACAGAACGCTTGTGCCGGACCCGCAGCCAACAGCGGTCGGTGGCCGCGCGCTTGGACAGGTACTTGTAAACGCCCGCCCCGCAGTTCAGCCCGGCAGGCGCGCTGTCGACGTAGCTCATCTCGCCGATGTCGCCGCCTTGGGTGACCGACAACAGCCACTCCTTGGCCTGCCCGCGCACGACGATTTCGGCCTCGACGTTCTTGTCCTGGGCGACGACCCAGGGCTGGGTCGAACCGGTCTGGTCCTGCGCGGAAGCTGCGCCCGCGGTCAGCAGCACGGCGGCGGCGAGCGCCCCGAATCGAATACGCATTTAAAGAACCCCGCCTCACCCGTCTTTCGAGCGCAGATTGCACGCCGGAACGGCGCCGCGTAAACAGCCCGGGCCTGAGATGAAGGGGATTTAATGTCGCTAGAGTCCGCCGCGCTGAAGCGGGTCAAGCCTTCGCCGACGCTGGTCGTGGCCCAGAAGGCGCGGGAGCTGAAGCGGGCCGGGCGCGACGTGGTCTCGCTGGGCGCGGGCGAGCCGGACTTCGAAACCCCCGACCACATCAAGGAAGCGGCGATCGCCGCCATCCGCCGCGGCGAGACCCGCTACACCGACGTGGACGGGATCCCGGAACTGAAGGCCGCGATCTGCGGCAAGTTCAGGCGCGAGAACGAGCTCGATTACAAGCCTTCGCAGATCAACGTGTCGCCGGGCGGAAAGGCCGTCCTTTACAACGCCTTGGTCGCCACCCTTTCCCCAGGCGACGAAGTCATCGTGCCGGCGCCCTACTGGGTGTCCTATCCCGACATGGTGCTGCTGGCCGGAGGCGAGCCGGTGGTGGTCGCGGCCGGACCCGAGCAGGGGTTCAAGCTGCAACCCGCCGACCTCGAGCGGGCGATCACGCCGCGCACCAGGTGGCTGATCCTGAACTCGCCGTCGAACCCCACCGGGGCGGCCTACACCCGCGAGGAGCTGCGGGCGCTCGGCGATGTGCTGGGCCGCCATTCGCACGTGCTGGTGCTGACCGACGACATGTACGAGCACCTCGTCTACGGCGGATTCGAGTTCGTCAGCTTCGCCCAGGCCTGCCCTGAGCTGTACGACCGCACCCTGACGGTGAACGGCGTGTCCAAGGCCTACGCCATGACCGGCTGGCGCATCGGCTACGCCGGGGGGCCGGAGCCGATCATCAAGGCCATGGCCAAGGTGATGAGCCAGTCCACCTCCAATCCCTGCTCGGTCGCCCAGTGGGCGGCGGTGGAGGCGCTGAACGGGCCGCAGGACTTCATCCCGGTGAACCAGAAGCTGTTCGAGCAGCGCCGCGACCTGGTGGTCGGCATGCTGAACCAGGCCAACGGCATCGAGTGCGCCCGGCCCGAGGGGGCCTTCTACGTCTACCCGTCCATCCGTGGGCTGATCGGCAAGCGGGCGCCGTCGGGCAAGGTGATCGAGGACGACGAGGCCTTTGCGCTGGAGCTTCTGGAAGCGGAAGGC
>DASPKD010000130.1:0-7209 GCA_035628275.1 Caulobacteraceae bacterium
GGCATGGCGCGCAACCCGCGCACCGGCCAGTCGGTGCCCCGTCCGGCCTCCACCACCGCGCGCTTCCGCGTGGGCGAGGGCCTGAAGGGCGCCTTGAACGGCTGATCGCTTCCGATCAATAAGGAGAGGGCGCGGGCCGCACGGCTCGCGCCCTTTCTTTATGGGCGGATAGCTCAGCGGTAGAGCGTCTCGTTTACACCGAGAGGGTCGGGGGTTCGATCCCCTCTCCGCCCACCACCTTCGCGAGCGCGGCCGCTACGGTCTGTCGCAGTTCTCCAATGAATAGTTGAGCTTATGCTGCGCTCCGGACCTGGGGGTGGGGCGTGTTGCGTTTGGTCGTGCGGCTGTTTCTGGCCGCGCTCGTGGCGTGCGGGTTGGGCCTGGCGGTGCTGGCCCAGGCGCCCGCGCCCGACTTGTCCCGATATTCGCCGGACACCGGAAAACGGGTGCTGATCCTGTTCGGCGCGGACGCCGACTGGCCGGAAAAGCCGCTGCACGCCGTGTTCGCCGCCAACCTTGTCGGACGGTTCGGGCGCGCGACGGTGCGCGACCTGAAGTCCTACGATTCCGGGGACCTGGACGGGTTCGACGCCGCGATCGTACTGGGTTCGCCCGACACGGCCGCGCCGGCCGCGGCGGTGCGCGACCTGCTCCGAACGAGCAAGCCGGTGCTGTGGGCGGGGCCCGGCGCCCAGGCTCTGTTCGCCGATCCGGCTTCCGCCGCGCTGGGCTGGACGCCCGGACCGGCGACCGAGGCCGCCCCTCGCCAGGTGGCCTACAAGGGCGAGACCTTCACGCGCGAGGCTGAGGCGGGGCTGCTGCTGGCGCCGCCGGTCGTGACCGATCCGTCCAGGGCGCGGGTCCTGGCCCAGACCCGCGACGGGGATCGGACCCTGCCGTGGGCGGTGCGGTCGGGGCGGTTCTTCTACATCCCCGAATCGCCGCTCGCGATGGTGACGGAGGACGATCGCTACCTGGTGCTGGCCGACCTGATGTTCGACCTGCTGGCCCCCGCCACGCCCGAGCGTCACCGGGCGATGGTGCGGATCGAGGACGTGGGGCCCGACGCCGATCCCGCGCGCCTGCGCCGGATCGCCGACCTGCTGCACGCCCAGGGCGTGCCCTTCTCAGTCACCGTCTACGACACCTATCGCGACCCGGACGGGCACAACACACACGGGGTGCCGGTGCAGTTCACGCTGCGCAAGCGCGGCGGCGTGGTCGACGCGCTGAAGTACATGAGCGAGCGGGGCGGGACGCTGGTCATGCACGGCCACACCCACCAGACCGACGAGCGCCCCAACCCCTACGCCAAGGTCAGCGGCGGGGACTACGAGTTCTACGCGGCGGCGCTGGACGGGGAGGGGGCCTTCGCCCTGAAGGGGCCGCTGGCGACCGACACGACCCGGTTCTGGGGCGAGCGGATCGACCGGGCGTTCGCCACCTGGGAGGACGTAGGCCTGTCGCGGCCCGCCTTCCACACCGTGCCGCACTACGCCGCGTCCAGGAACGCCTACGCCGCCCTGCGCGCACGCTTCCCCGCCCGCTACGAGCGGGTGCTCTATTTCGCCGACGAGGCGGGGCGGTTCGGCGGGCGCGGGTCCGGCGACCAGTTCTTCCCCTACGAGGTCCGCGACCTACGCGGCGACCTGATCGTGCCGGAGAACCTCGGCTACTACTCCGGCGAGACGGCCAAGACCTATTTCGGGCGCGACGAGAACCGAATCGTGCGCGCGGCCGAGCGGAACCTGGTGGTGCGCGACGGCTTCGCCAGCTTCTTCCATCACTGGTTCGAGAGCGAAGAGGCGCTGATGGCCTCCGTTAGCGGGATCAAGAAGCTGGGCTATCGCTTCGTCTCGCCGGCCGAGGTGGCGCGCAGCACGCCTTCGCACTTCCGCGCCGAGGCGGCGGGCCGCACGCCCTTGCCGGTCGCGACCAAGCTGTGGATCCACGCCTACCGCCTGGCCGAGAAGGACTACTTCATCGGGTTCATCACCCTGGCGGGGCTGCTGGGCCTGCTGGCGGAGATCTTCCTGACGCCGCTGACCGCGCGTCGCCGGGCCGCAGCTTAACTGGAGCATTCCGGCCACATAGCTGTTGAATCCGAACAACAGCCTCGCGTAGGCTGGCGAACATGCTCGCGGCGCTGTTGCGCAGAGATTCCGACCCGACCCAGACCTGGCCCGTGGAGGGCCGGGCGCGAGCCACGTTCGGCGCGCTTTACGCCCTCGCCGCGGTGGTCACCGGCGTGGCCGTTTGGCTGGCCGCCTTCCCCCCTGGGACCGGCCCGGTCGGCCCGGCCAGCCAGGCGCTGCTGTTCGTCCTCGGGCTCAACCTTCTGATCATCCTGGCGCTCGCCAGCGCCATGGGCCTGCGGGTCCTGTTGCTTGCGCGCGAGCGCAAGGCCGACGCCGGCGCGCGCCTGCACCTGCGCTTCGTCACCCTGTTCGCCGCCGCGGCGGTGATTCCCGCCGTCGTGGTCGCCCTGTTCTTCGGGGTGCTGGTCACCCGCGGGGTGGAGAGCTGGTTCAGCGAGCGGGTGCGCACGGCGGTGGAGAACGGCGCGACCATCGCCAGGACCTACGTCGACGACAAGGTGCAGGGGACCGGCGAGCAGATCGGCCTGGCCGCGGGGGAACTGGAGCAGGTGCGCTCGATCTTCGCCGACCGCATCACCTTCAGCCGGGCGCTGGAGGACCTGTCGCGGGTGATGGGCTATCCGGCCGGCGTCTATGTGGTCGACGGCCAGGGGCGCGTGCTGGCCCGCGCCGAACAGCCGACCGCGCCGCCCTACGCCGCGCCGGCGCCATCGACCCTGGCCGGCGCGGGCGAGGAGGTGGTCGCCGGGCTGTCCGAAGGGCCGGACGCGATTCGCGCGGTCTACCGGCTGGAAGGCTACGGCGACGCCTATCTGTACATCGTCCGCCTGCTCGAACCGGGCGTGCTGCAGCGGCTGAAGAGTTCGGAGCTGTCCATCGCCGGCTACCGCGAGGCGGAGGCCGCGCGCGAGCGGATCGGGGCGGCGTTCGCGCTCGCCTACATCGAGACCGCCCTGCTGGTGCTGGTGGGGGCGGTGTGGCTCGGCATGGCCGCGGCTAACAACGTCGCCGCGCCGGTGGCCCGGCTCGTGCAGGCGGCCGACCGCGTGGCCGGAGGCGACCTGACGGCGCGTGTCGAAACTGACAAGGACCCCGAAGAGATCGCCGTCCTCTCGCGCGCCTTCAACCGCATGACCGGCGACCTCCAGGCCCAGCAGGAGGCGCTGAAGGCCGCCAGCGCCGAGGCCCAGGCGCGCCGCGCCTTCATCGAGACCGTGCTGTCGGACGTCAGCGCCGGCGTGGTCGGCCTCGACGAGCGCGGCCGCGTCTCCGCCGCCAACCGCCAGGCCCTGACCCTGCTCGGGCTCAGCGAAGCCGAAGCGCTGGGCAAGCCGCTGATCAAGGCCGCGCCGGAGCTGGCCCGCATCGCCGCCCAGGAGCCCGGCGAGCGCGAACAGGAGGTCGACGTCACCCGCGGGGCCGAGACCCGCCGCCTGCGCGTGCGCGCCTCGGGCGGGGAGCGGGGCGGGCTGGTGCTGACCTTCGACGACATCACCCGCCTGGTTACCGCCCAGAGGAACGCCGCCTGGCGCGACGTGGCCCGCCGCATCGCCCACGAGATCAAGAATCCGCTGACGCCCATCCAGCTCTCGGCCGAGCGGCTGCGGCGCAAGTACCGCGCCCAGGTGCAGAACGACGTCGAGACCTTCGACCGCTGCACCGACACCATCATCCGCCAGGTCGGCGACATCGGCCGGATGGTCGACGAATTCTCCTCCTTCGCCCGCATGCCGACGCCGAAGTTCGCCGAGGAGGACCCGGCCGAGCTGCTGCGCCAGGCGGTGTTCGCCCAGCGCGTCGCCCAGCCGGACGTGGACCTGACCCTGGTCGAGCCGCTGCCGGCGGTAAGTCTGGTCTGCGACGGGCGCATGGTCGGCCAGGCCTTGACCAACGTGCTGAAGAACGCGGCCGAAGCCATCCAGGCCCGCCGCGCCGCCGACCCGGCCGCGCCGAACCGCATGCGCGCGGCCCTGATCCTGGACGACGACAGCCTGACATTCGCGGTCGAGGACGACGGGATCGGCCTGCCCAAGAAGGACCGCGACCGCCTGGCCGAGCCCTATGTGACCACGCGCGAGAAGGGCACGGGGCTGGGCCTGGCGATCGTCAAACGTATCTGTGAGGACCACGGCGGCGAGCTCGTGCTCGGCGACGCGTCCGAACTCACCGGCGCGCGGGTGGCCCTGCGCTTCCCCCGCGCCGTCAACCAGGCGGCCCGTCCGCCCGCAGCCGTAGCTTGAGGTCAGACATGAGAGGCCCGACAGGCGCCGACATTCTGGTGGTGGACGACGAGGCGGACATCCGCGAGCTCGTGTCCGGCATCCTCCAGGACGAAGGCTACGCCGTGCGTATCGCCGAGAACGCCGAGGCCGCCCTGGCGGCGGTCAAGGCGCGCAAGCCGTCGCTGGTGGTGCTGGACATCTGGATGCAGGGCGGCGGGCTTGACGGCCTGGAGCTGCTCGACATCCTGAAGGAGCTCGATCCCGACCTGCCGGTGGTGATGATCTCCGGCCACGGCAACATCGAGACCGCGGTCAGCGCGATCAAGCGCGGCGCCTACGACTTTCTGGAAAAGCCCTTCAAATCCGACCGGTTGCTGCTGGTTGTCGAGAGGGCGATCGAAGCGACGTCCCTCCGGCGTGAGAATCGTCGGCTACGGGCCAAGGCCTTCGTGCCCGACGGGCTGATCGGCCGTTCCGCCTCGGCCCAGCAGCTGCGCGCGACCGTGTCCAAGGTGGCCCCGGCCAACAGCCGCATCCTGATCTCCGGCCCGCCCGGCGCGGGCAAGGAGCTGGTCGCGCGCCTGGTCCACGAGGGAAGCCCCCGGGCGAAGGGCGAGTTCGTCGCCATCAGCTCGGCCGGCATGACGCCCGAGCGGCTGGACTCCGAGCTGTTCGGCGAGGAGGGCGAGAGCGGACGCCCGCGCAAGATCGGCGTGTTCGAGCGCGCCCACGGCGGCACCCTGTACCTCGACGAAGTCGCCGACATGCCGCGCGAGAGCCAGAGCCGCATCCTGCGGGTCCTGGTCGAGCAGCGCTTCCGCCGGGTAGGCGGCGACAACGACGTGCAGGTGGACGTGCGGGTGATCTCCTCGACCTCGCGCGACCTGCGCGAGGAGATCGCCCAGGGGCGCTTCCGCGAGGACCTGTTCCACCGTCTGAACGTGGTGCCGATCCGGGTGCCGGGACTGTCGGAGCGGCGCGAGGACATCTCCGAGTTGGTCGACTACTTCATCGAGCAGATCAGCGCCTCCCAGGGCCTGCCACGGCGCAAGCTGGGCGACGACGCGGTGGCGACGCTTCAGGTGCACTCCTGGCCCGGCAACGTCCGCCAGCTGCGCAACAACGTCGAGCGGCTGCTGATCCTGGCCTCGGGCGATCCGAACGAGCCGATCACCGCCGAGATGCTGCCGGCCGAGGTGGCCTCGGCGGGCTCAGCCGGGTCGGTGGGGCCGGAGCGGATCATCGCCCTGCCGCTACGCGACGCGCGCGAGGTGTTCGAGCGGGAGTACCTGGCCGCCCAGATCCTGCGCTTCGGCGGCAACATCAGCCGCACCGCGGCCTTCATCGGCATGGAGCGCTCGGCCCTGCACCGCAAGCTGAAGTCGCTTGGCGTGGCGCCGCTGCGCAACGGCGAAGACCTCGAGGAGGAGTGATGTCGCGCCAGGCTTACGTGAACGGCCGCTTCCTGCCGCACGGCCAGGCGGTCGTCCACGTCGAGGATCGCGGCTTCCAGTTCGGGGACGGCGTCTACGAGGTCTGGGCCGTGTTCGACGGCGGGCTGGCCGACTACGAAGGCCATATGGACCGGCTGGAGCGCAGCCTGGACGAGCTCAGGATCGAGCGGCCGATGAGCCGCGCGGCCCTGACCGCGGTGCTGAAGGAGACGGTGCGGCGCAACCGCGTGCGCCAGGGGCTCTGCTACCTTCAGGTCACCCGCGGGACCGCGCGTCGCGACCACCCGTTCCCCGATCCGCCCGTGCCGCCGAGCGTGGTCGTCACCGCGCGCCCAGTCGATTGGGAGACGGTGGACGGCAAGGGGCGCAACGGGATCGCCGTCGTCACTCGCCCGGAGAACCGCTGGGGCCGCTGCGACATCAAGACGGTGAACCTGCTGCCCAACGTCCTGGCCAAGCAGGCGGCGCGCGAGGCCGGGGCGGCCGAGGCCTGGTTCGTCGACGAGCTGGGGCTGGTCACCGAGGGCGGGTCGAGCAACGCCTGGATCGTGGACGCCGAGGGGACTCTGCGCACCCGCGACACCAACGCCAACATCCTGCGCGGGATCACCCGCCGCAGCCTGCTCGACATCGCCCGTGACGTGGGCCTGACGGTGCAGGAGCTGCCGTTCTCGGTGGAGGAGGCCAGGGCCGCGCGCGAGGCGTTCGTGACCAGCGCCGGGACCTTCGTGCTGCCGGTGGTCTCGATCGACGGCGCGAGGGTGGGGGAGGGCCGCCCGGGGCCTACGTCGATGAAACTGCGGGCGCTTTACCTGGAGCACGCGCGGAACACCGCAGTCTGAGCTCCGGTTGACGCTGTCGGGTGTTGCGGCCCGTGGGACCGGCGCCCTAGCATTGCGCCCGTGTGTGGAGGCGCGGGGCCTCCAGCCAAGAACAAGAAGGGGCCACCCTCATGTCCCACGACAAGAAGCAAAACCTGCAGGACACCTTTCTCAACAGCGTTCGGAAAGCCAAGACGCCCCTGACCATCTTTCTGGTGAACGGGGTCAAGCTGCAGGGCGTGGTCACCTGGTTCGACAACTTCTGCGTGCTGCTGCGCCGGGACGGCCAGTCCCAGCTCGTCTACAAGCACGCGATCTCGACCATCATGCCGGCCCACCCCGTCCAGCTCTATGAGCCGGGGGAGGAAGATGGGGACGATTGAGCCGCGCACTGATTGACCGGCGCCCGCCGGTAGAAACCGCCCTCGTGATCCACCCGCTCCGGGCCGGCGCCGCTGCGCGCGAACCGGAAGCGCGCCTGGAGGAGGCCGTGGGCTTGGCCCAGGCCCTGGACCTTCGCGTGGACCAGGCGGTGATCGCCCCCATGCGCCAGATCACCCCGGCCACCCTGTTCGGCCGCGGCAAGACCGCGGAGCTCGGCGCCATCGCCAAC
>DASPKD010000131.1:0-7604 GCA_035628275.1 Caulobacteraceae bacterium
CCCTATCGCTGGGGCCGCTACGACCTGCTGGTGCTGCCGCCCTCCTTCCCGTTCGGCGGCATGGAGAACCCGCGCCTGACCTTCGCCACCCCGACGATCCTGGCCGGCGACCGCTCGCTGGTGTCTCTGGTCGCCCACGAGCTGGCGCACAGCTGGTCGGGCAACCTGGTGACCAACGCCACCTGGAACGACTTCTGGCTGAACGAGGGCTTCACCACCTACTTCGAGAACCGGATCATGGAGGCCCTGTACGGGCCGGAGCGCGCGGCCATGCTGCAGAGCCTGGGCTGGCGCGACCTCCAGGCCGAGATCGCCGACCTCGGCGGGCCGACCGCGGCCGACACCCGCCTGCACCTGGACCTGACCGGACGCGACCCGGACGCGGGCATGACCGACATCGCCTATGAAAAGGGCGCCGCTTTCCTGCGCCACGTCGAGCAGGCGGTCGGGCGCGAGCGGTTCGACGCCTGGCTGCGCTCCTACTTCGACCGCAACGCCTTCAAGCCGATGACCACCGAAGCATTCGTCTCCGACATCCGCGCGCGGCTGATCAAGGGCGACCAGGCGCTGGAGCAGCGCATCCAGCTCGACGAGTGGATTCACCAGCCGGGGATCCCGTCGGTCGCGACCGCGCCGCAGTCGGGCGCCTTCGCCGCCGTCGAGGTCCAGGCTGAGGCCTTCGCCTCCGGAACGCCCGCGGCCCAGCTCAAGACCTCCGGCTGGACCACCCAGGAGTGGCAGCACTTCCTGGGCGCCCTGCCCGCGGAAATGCCGGCCGCGCGGCTGGCGGACCTCGACCGCACTTTCCGCCTGTCGGAACAGGGCAACAGCGAGATCCTGTTCGCCTGGCTGAAGATGGCGGTGAACAACCGCTACGAGCCCGCCCTGCCCGCGCTGGAGCGATTCCTGACCAGCCAGGGCCGGCGCAAGTTCATCCTGCCGCTGTTCACCGCCCTGATGGCCGAAGGCGACTGGGGCCGCCCGATCGCCTGGCGCATCTACGCCCAGGCCCGGCCGGGCTACCACCCGGTCACCTCCGGCTCGGTCGACGCGGTGGTGAAGTGAGGAAGGGCTAGAAGATCCCCGGCGCGGAAATCCCGAAGAACACCAGCGACAGGGCCGCCGCGGCGAAGGCCAGGCGGCCCACGTTCGCGCGGGCCTTGCGGCGGGCGTGAGGGCGGCGGCGTTGGGGCAGCAACACCACGTACGCCACGGGGCGGTCGCGGCCGATCTCGCTGCCGATGATCTGGTGCCGGGTCATGCGAACCTCACGCTCACTGTCGTTCGTTCCCCCGACCTCACCTTAGGGACGAGTCGCGAGGGCGTCGGCGGCGCATACGGTCGCAGCCCTCCCGCCGCGTGCTACAGACACGACTCATGAGCGCCCCCGTCACCTATGCGAGCTACCTCGCCCTCGACGACCTGCTGAGCTGCCAGAGGCCGCTCAGCGACGACCACGACGAGATGCTGTTCGTGGTCATCCACCAGACCAAGGAGCTGTGGCTCAAGCAGATCGTGCACGAGGTGCTGCTGGCCCAGCGCCTGACCCGCTCCGGCGACCTGATCGCCGCCTACAAGAGCCTGGCGCGCGTCTCGCGCATCCAGACGGTCATGACCATGTCGTGGGACGTGCTGGCGACCATGACGCCGGCCGACTACCTCAGCTTCCGCGGCGGGCTCGGGACCAGCTCGGGCTTCCAGTCCGACCAGTTCCGGCGGCTGGAATATCTGCTAGGGCTGAAGAACGGCTCGTTCCTGCGCTTTCACGAGGAGCGCCCGGAAGCGCTCGCGGGGCTGCAGGAGGCGCTGGAGCGGCCCAGCCTGTACGACGCCGCGATCGCACAGCTGGCCGCCCACGGCATCGCCGTGCCGGAGACGGCCCTGAACCGCGACTGGTCGCAGCCCTACGTCCCCTCGCCCGAGATCGAGCAGGCCTGGCTCCAGGTGTATCGCGAGACCAAGCGCTACTGGGACCTCTACCAGTTCGCCGAGAAGCTGGTGGACCTGGACGACGCCCTGCTGACCTGGCGGCACAAGCACGTGATCACCGTCGAGCGAATCATCGGCCGGCGGCGCGGCACCGGCGGCACCGAGGGCGTCGGCTACCTGCAATCGACCCTGGAGCGGCGCTGCTTCCCGGAGCTCTGGTCGATCCGGACGCAGCTGTGAGGGCATGAGCTACAAGCGCCTGTTCTCCCGCGCCCTCGCCGCCGCGCCCGAGCGGCTGCACATGGCCGCCCATAGCCACCACCTGTGGCCCGACGCCGGCCGCGAGGCTCAGCTCCAGGTCTGGGACGACGCCGCCACGCTGGCGGACCACAAGTGGGACCGTATCCTCGGCGAGGTCTGGCCCGAGGCGCAGGGCCACGTCGCACGTGAACTCGCCCTGCCCTCGCCCGAGAGCGTGCTGTTCTCCTCCAACACCCACGACTTCCTGATCCGGCTGCTATCGGCGGTGGAGCGGCGGCCGACGCGGGTGCTCACCACCGACGGCGAGTTCCACTCATTCCGCCGCCAGGGCGCGCGCTGGGTCGAGTCCGGCGCGGTCGAACTGGACGTGGTGCCCGGCGAGCCCGCCGCCGACTTCGAGGAGCGCTTCCTGGCCCGAGCGCGCGAGGGCGGGCACGATCTGATCTTCGTCAGCCACGTCTTCTTCCAGACCGGCCGGGTGTTCCACCGCGCCCTCGAGCTCGCCGAGATGGCGCGGCCGGAGGGGCCCTGGGTGGTGCTGGACGGCTACCACGCCTTCATGGCCTTCCCGCTGGACCTCTCGGCCGTCGCGGACCGGGTCTTCTATCTCGGAGGCGGCTACAAGTACGCCATGTCAGGGGAAGGCGCGGCCTTCCTGCACGCCCCGCCCGGTTTCGGCGCGCGGCCCGAGGTCACCGGCTGGTTCGCCGAGTTCGGCCGCCTGAGCGGCCCGCCCGGCGGCGTCGGCTACATGAGCCACGGCGGCCGGTTCATGGGCGCCACCTTCGACGCCTCGGGCCTGTACCGCTTCATCGCCGTGCGCCGGATGCTGGACGGCGAGGGCCTGACGACCGCGACGATCGCCGCCCATGTCGCCGCGCTCCAGGCCCGGCTGGTCGAGCTGATCGGGTCCGGCGCCGCCGGCGCGCTCGGCGAGGCGGCCCTGCTCAACCCGCTCGACGGCCGTGCCCACGCCCGCTTTCTCGCCTTCCGCCATCCGAAGGCGCAGGCCTGGAAGCAGGCGCTGGACGCGCGAAACGTCGTCACGGACGTGCGCGACGACGTTCTGCGGGTGGGCCTTGCGCTCTACCATGACCCGGAGGACCTAGACTGCTTCGCCCAGGTCTGCCGGGAGGCGCTGGGTTAGGCGGGTTCCAGCACCCTGCTCTTGGCCTTCGACACCACCTCCTCGGCGTGCCGTCCGCCGAGTTCGGCCATGTGGTCGAACTCGGCCTCGAAGGCGCCCAGCCCCTGGGTCTGGGACCGCACCTCGACGATGAAGTCGTGCCGCTCGGCCTGGGGCAGGTAGACCTCGATGCGGTCCCAGCCCGGCCAGCCCTCGCGGCTGTCGAAGCCCAGGATCTGCCCGCGCCGGCTCGACACCGCCGAGTTGATCCGCGAGGTCGCGTGCGACGGGGCGTAGATCGTCAGCTTGTCGATCGGCTCAAGCAGGTACGGCTGGCACGAGGGCAGCGCCTCCTGCACCGCGATCCTGCCCGCCGTCCGGAACGCCAGTTCCGAGCTGTCCACCGCGTGATAGGAGCCGTCGATCAGGGTCGCGCTCACGTCCACGACCGGAAAGCCCAGCGGCCCCTTCGCCAGCCCGTCGCGCACGCCGTCCTCGACCGCCGGGATCCACTGCTTGGGCACCACGCCGCCGGTGATCCGGTCGGTGAACTGGAAGCCCTCGCCGCGCTGCAGCGGCCGGAACTCGACCACCACGTCGCCGAACTGGCCGTGGCCGCCGGTCTGCTTCTTGTGCCGGCCGCGCTGGGTCGCGCCCTTGCGGACGCTTTCCTTGTACGAGGTGGTGGGTCGCGCCGTGGTCACCTCGACGCCGTAGCGGCGCTTCAGCCGCTCGACCGCGGTCTTCAGGTGCGTCTCGCCCTGCCCTTTCAGCAGCACCTCGTTGGTGTCGCCGTCGTGGACCAGCGACAGGCCGGGGTCCTCCTCGATCAGCTTGGCCAGGGCGCCGGACAGGCGCACGTCGTCCTTGCGATCCTTGGTGACGATGGAGAAGGCGAACACCGGCGGCCGGTGCGGCGGCTCGACCTTCGCCCGGCGCGCCTTGCCGTCGGCCGACAGGATGTCGCCGGCCTTGGCCGCCTCGATCTTGCCGACGGCGACCACCTCGCCGGGTCCGGCGTCGGCGATCTTGCGGGTGGTCTGGCCCAGCACGGCGAACAGCCCGCCCGCCCGCGCCTTGTCGCCCGCGCCGGAGACAAGGTCCGCGCCGTCGGCGATCCGGCCGCCGAACAGCCGCGCGTAGGCCAGCTTGCCCGCCTGGCCCGCGTGGGTGGTCTTGAACACGTAGGCGCACGCGCCGTCGGCTCCGATCCGCTGGGCCGCCGCCGCCGGCTCGGGCGTGTCGTGGCGCAGCGCCTTCAGCAGCCGCCGCACGCCGAAGCCGTTCAGGGCCGAGCCGAAGAACACCGGCGCGATCAGCCCTTCGCGGGTCTCGCGCATCAGGTCGGCGAACACCAGGTCCTGGCTGGGTACGACGTCGGAGAGCAGCTGCTCCATCAGCTCGTCGTCGAAGTCGGCCATCTGCTCCAGCATGTGGAAGCGGGCCTGCGCCTCCTCGTCGACCAGATCCTCGGGAATGTCGGTGCGCTCGGAGGGCTTGCCCTGGCGGTAGACGAAGGCCCGCTCCAGCGCCAGGTCGATGAAGCCGGTGACCTGGTCGCCCTTCAGGATCGGGATCTGGCGCGCCACCAGCGGCACCGCGCTCATCGGCTGCAAGGCGGCCAGCAGTTCCTCGACGCGCGCCCGCGCCTGGTCGATCTTGTTGACGAACACCGCGTGCGGCACGCCCAGCCGCTCCAGCTCCTTCATCACCGGCTGCATCAGCACGGCCTTCTCGGGCTCCGGATCGACCACCACCAGCGCCAGGTCGGCGGCGGCCAGGGCGTGGTCGGCGTCGGCGGTGAATTCGGTGGAACCCGGGCAGTCGATCACCGCGTAGCGGTCGTCCATGAAGCTGAAGCCGGCGACGTTCAGTTCGACCGACTGATGCCGGGCACGTGCCTCGGGCGTGGCGTCGCCGACGCTGTTGCCGCCGTCCACCGTTCCTTGTCGTTCGATCGCGCCGGCCGCGAAAAGCAACGACTCCAGCAAGCTCGTCTTGCCGGAGCCGTTGGGACCGACCAGCGCGATCGTCCGTGCAGCGCTTGATTTGTTCGTCGCCATTCGCTCGTCCTTCCAGCCGCCGTCGCGGGCGGCCGCGGACCGCCGCGACTTCTCACCGGGCCGAACACGCCCGTCATGCGACCGTCATGGTTCCGCCCGTCGGCGGGGCGAGGCAAGAGGCGTGGTTGACACTAAGACGTGAACGGGCGCGATTCGCTCGGTCAGACCAGCTCGGGCCGCAGCGGGTTTCCCGCCTTCTCCATGGCCTCGCCGGAGATCAGGCCCAGCTGCACCGCGCGGCGCAGCACGTCGAGCGGCTCGATCTTCTGTTCCTTCAGCCGCGCCTCGACCGCGGCGCGCTCGACCAGCCCCTTGCGGACCAGGAACTCGCCCAGCCGCTCGTTCGAGTCCCAGAACTCGGGCAGGGCGCCCGTCAGCGTGCGGTGCTCGATCGCGCCGGAGCGCACCAGCAGGTCGCCCAGCCGCACGTACTGCTTGCGGAACGAGCGCCACAGCTTGGCCTCCCCGGCCGGGTCGAGCAGGGCGAACTTGCGCAGCAGGGCCACGGTGTTGCGGTCCTTCGCCAGTCCGCCCTCGGTCCAGCCGTAGCGGACGGCGAAGGCCACGTCGCTGAGCGGGGCGTAGAGGTAGCGCGCGACCTTGGCCCCGCCCCGCTCCAGCGCCTTCTCCAGCTCGGCCCGCTCGGTCTTGCCCAGCGGCTCGGCGATGGCGACGTCCAGCCCGTCCTTGGTCTTGCGCAGCGGCACGGCCCCGAACTTCGCCGCCTGGCGGGAGGTGAGCAGGTTGCGGTGC
Source organism: Caulobacteraceae bacterium (assembly GCA_035628275.1). GTDB lineage: Bacteria > Pseudomonadota > Alphaproteobacteria > Caulobacterales > Caulobacteraceae > DASPKD01. The sequence continues at coordinate 6,133 of DASPKD010000131.1, forward strand.
TCGGGCGCGATCTGGAAGGCGTCGAACATGGTGGCGATCGCCTCCGCGCGCTCGGCGAAGGCCTCGGCCAGGTGCTCGTCGGCCACGGCCGCACGATCCACCAGCAGCCGGCCGATCGGGCGATAGCGGCGCTTCTGCTCGTTCAGGGCCGCGTCCAGCGCCGCGACATCCACGTGGTTCCAGAAACGCAGGGTGTCGCCGAGCAGGCCGCGCCGCCGCGCCAGTTCCGCCTGCGAAGGGAAGGCGTGGGCGGTCTTGTCCCAGGCGATGCTCTTGCCGGTGGACAGGTGGGTCATGAACAGGCGCATCGAGCGGAAGAAGGCGCCGAAGCCCACGAAGTTGGACACCACCACCCGTATCGGGGTCAGCCACACGTACCGCAGCCCGTGCGCGCGCCAGGTGAACCATGCCCGGTGCAGCAGCCGGTTGCAGAGGAAAAGGAAGTTGATCTGGATGATCGCCCAGACCCAGGCCTGGTCCACCAGCGGCGGCAGCTGCACCACCTGCGGCCAGACCAGCTTGACGCCGGCGTAGCCGAAGTACTGCAGCACGATCAGGTAGGCGAGCGCGCCGACCGGAGCGGTGAACAGCGCCTTGCGGTCGCGGAACAGAAAGTAGCGGTTGTTGAAGTCGCCGAACCAGCCGAGCTGCTTCCAGCCCATGTAGGAGATGCCCAGCATCCAGCGCGCCTTCTGGCGCACCGCCGCGGTCCAGCGGTCGGGGAAGAACTCCTTGGTCGCCACCAGCTCGGTCTTGTACTGGGCCACCTGTCCCTTGCGGAACCAGGCCTTGCGCCAGCGCAGGGTCTTGGCGAAGTAGCGCACGAAGCAGGACTTGTAGCCCAGCGCCCGCAGGCGGTGGCCGACGTCGTAGTCCTCGGTCAGGCTGTCGGTGTTGAACGGCTGGTCGTTCTTTTCCTTGCACAGCGCGACCATCGCCTCGCGGCTGAAGGCGGTGGCCACGCCGGCCGAGGGCGTCATGCGCGCCAGGTGCGAGCGGACCACCAGGTCCTTGCCGTGGAACTCGGCGAACTCGTCCATGTAGTGGCAGGCGATCAGCTTGTGCCAGCGCCGGTTCATCGACAGCACCGGCAGCTGGATCATGCCCTGGCCTTCGATGAACCAGTTGACGGTCTTCAGGCCGAACGGATGCACCACGTCCTCGGCGTCGTGCATCAGGATGACGTCGAAGGTCTCGCCGGTGCGCTGCTCCAGGGCGAAGATGTTCTGGATCAGCCAGTTCAGGCAGTCCGCCTTGCTGGTCGGGCCGTCGTGGGGCACGTCGGCGCGGTGCACGTTGGGGAAGCGCTCGCGCACCCGGTCGACCTCGCGACGGGTGTCGGGGTCGTTGGCGTAGACGCCGACGAAGATGTGGTAGCGCTCGTAGTCGAAGGTGTTGACCGAGTTGGCGACCATCGAGGCGATGACGTCCGACTCCTGCCAGGCCGGCACCATGATGGCGATGTTCTTCTC
>DASPKD010000132.1:0-8156 GCA_035628275.1 Caulobacteraceae bacterium
GTGCAGGCCGAGCTCGCCCATCTCGGGCCACAGCTCGCGCGGGAAGTTGTTGCTGTGGTCGATCTCGGCGGCCAGCGGCTGGATGCGGTCGGCGGCGAACCGGCGGGTGGCGTCGCGGATGGCGTCGGCGGTCTCGCCGAGACCGAAGTCCATGTCGGGAAGGGCGTTTGCGATCATGCCGCCCCGTTACACGCGCCCGGCGCGGTCGGGAAGGGGGAGGCGGCTCTCGGCGGACCCGGGGAACGGGCCGTGCCCTCGACCGTTGCGCGGCCATGGAGACGTGGATCCTGCCGGCGCTGTTGGGCCTGGGGCTGGCCGCCTCGTGCGGGCTGAAGACCTTCCTGCCGCTGCTGATGCTGTCGGCGGCGGCGCGGTTCGGCTGGTTCGGGGTGGAGTTGAACGAGCAGCTGGCCTGGGTCGGCGCCACCCCGGCCCTGCTGGCGCTGGGGATCGCCACGGCGCTGGAGTTCGTCGGCGACAAGATCCCCGTCGTCGACCATGCGCTCAGCGCTGTCGGGACCGTCACCCGTCCGGCGGCGGGGGTGCTGGCCGCTTCCTCGGTGTTCGGCGGCGTCGATCCGACCACCGCGGCGGTCGCGGGCTTGGTGATAGGCGCGCCCACCGCCCTGGCGGTGCACGGAGCCCAGAGCGGCACGCGCCTGGCCTCGACCGCGACCACCGGCGGGCTCGCCAACCCGGTGGTCTCTTTTCTTGAGGACGCGCTGGCGGTGGTCACCGTGCTGGTGGCCTTCGTCGCGCCCCTGCTGATCCCGCTGGTGGTGGCGCTGGTGCTGTGGGCGGCGTGGCGAATGGCGAAGGCGGTCAGGCGGGGCTTCTCGCGGCCCGCCTGACGCTCAGCCGGCCTTGGCCAGGATCGGCTCCAGCCGGCCCGCCTCGACGAACGGGGGCCACAGCTCGCGCTGGACGTGGCGCCACAAGGCGTTGATCTCGAACGCCGCCAGGCTGTCGGGGGTGGCCTCCTGCGCCGCCTCGCCGGTGCGCACGGCGTTCTGATAGGCGGCGCGGTAGCGCAGGCCGATGGGCGCGACCGGCAGGCCGAGGTTCTCCAGCGCCTCCAGCGTCTCCTGGATCAGCCGGGGCTCCTCGCCGTTGCGGCGCGGCGGCGCCTGGTTCAGCACGAACAGGCCGCGCTTTCGCATGTCAGTCACCAGTCGCACGCTGCGCACCACCGCGCGCAGGTCGAAGAAGCCCGGCCGCACCACGATCAGGCACAGGTCGGCGAAACGCACCGCCTCGGCCGCCTCGCCGTCGGCGGAGGGCGGGGTGTCGAGCACCATCAGGTCGTAGCCGCCGCGTATGGCGTTCTGGCGGGCGGCGAACAGGGCGCCGCCCTTGACCTCGGCCACCTCGGGCCGGGCCTCGCGCCGTTCGCGCCGCCACTCCAGCGCCGAGCGCTGGCCGTCCAGATCGCACAGCAGGGTGCGCCGTCCGGCGTTCTCGGCCGCGCACGCCAGATGGGTGGCGACCGTGGTCTTGCCCGTGCCGCCCTTGCGCGACAGCACCGCGAGCGTCTGCATGCCCGTCCCCCCGAGCCCCGCGTGCGCATCTCCGGTCGGCCCCGACCGTCCGCGCGCCCGCGCCCTTCGTCGATGTTCAGAAAGGTTACTGCCGCGCAGGATCGTTGCGGCCGACGAGTCTGTCAAACACGGGCTGCGGCGACGTGGGCCGGAACTTCGCTCCGCCGGCGCTGCGATTGCGCCGAACGTTCGCCCGAAAGGCGCGTTCTCATTGACGGACGCTCCTGTCCGACCGACATAATGAGCGATGGCGCTTTTGACCGAGCGTCGAGTGCAGTCGAGGTGAAACGCGCCATGGACACCCGGACGCCCGCCGCTTTCCGCACCGGTTTTAAGCCGGCGCGCGCCGACCGCGGCGCCTTCAGCCGGGCCCTGGCGTGGCTGGGCGGTTTCTTCGCCACCGGCGCGGCCCTGGCCATCGGCGCGGTGCTGGCGGTGTTCGCCGCCGCCGCCGTCGCGGTGATCGCCCTGTTCGGCGGGATGCTGGTGTTCCTGAGCACGCTCGCGTTCCGCGCCCGCCGGGTCGTCGTCGCCCGCGATCCCGGCGTGATCGAGGCGCGCAAGGTCGGCCACTCCTGGGTCGCCTACGGCTGGGACAGCCGCGGCCGCTGACCGCGCTGGTGTCGTCCCTGGACCTGATCGAGGCGCCGTCGCCCAACTTCGACGAGCGGCGAGCCCCGCCCGACATGATCGTGCTGCACTACACCGGCATGACGACCGGCGAAGAGGCGCTGGCGCGCCTGCGCGATCCCGCCGCCAAGGTCAGCAGCCACTATCTGGTCGAAGAGGACGGGCGGGTGTTCCGCCTGGTGCCCGAGGAACGCCGCGCCTGGCATGCCGGACGCTCCTACTGGCAAGGCGAGACCGACTGCAACGGCGCCTCCATCGGCCTCGAGATCGTCAATCCTGGACACGAATTCGGCTACCGCGCCTTTCCCGACGCGCAGATCGAGGCGGTGATCGCCCTGCTGGGCGACGTGCGCGGCCGCTGGAGTGTTCCCGACGCCCGCATCGTCGCCCACTCCGACGTGGCGCCGGCGCGCAAGCAGGATCCGGGCGAGCTGTTCCCCTGGGCGCGGCTGGCGCGCGCCGGCCACGGCCTGTGGCTCGAACCCAAGCCCGCGCCCGGACCGGCGCTGAAGGTCGGCGATGAGGGGCCCGGCGTGTTCGTGCTGCAGGCCGGCCTGCATCGGCTAGGCTACGAGCCGCGGCCCTCGGGGACCTACGACGAGGAGACCGCCACGGTGGTCACGGCCTTCCAGCGCCACTGGCGGCCCGCGGGCGTCGACGGGGTAGCCGACGGCGAGACCCGCGCGCGGCTGATGGCGGTGCTGCAGCTGGCCTCGGTCGAAACGCTGACCGGGACGCTCTGACCAGAAGAAGAACGAGGGACTGGGGATGAAACGTCTGACCATGCTGGCGCTCGTCGGAGCGTTGACCACGACCGCCTGCGCCGCCGTTCCCAGCGCTCGCCAGGGCGGCTACGCCGTCGAGGAGCGGTCGCTGACCGATCTGCAGGCCGATATGGCCGCCGGCCGGGTCAGTGCGGAGCAGGCGGCAGCCGCTTATCTCGACCGGATTCAGCGGATCGACCGCTCGGGCCCGACGCTGCGCAGCGTGATCGCGGTCAACCCCGACGCCCTGGCCGACGCGCGCGTGCTCGACGCCGAGCGCGCGGCGGGACGCGTTCGCGGGCCGCTGCACGGCGTGCCGGTGCTGATCAAGGACAACATCGAGACGCGCGAACTGCCGACCACGGCCGGGTCGCTGGCGCTGAAGGACAACTTCACCGGCCGCGACGCGCCGCTGGTGGAGCGCCTGCGCGCGGGCGGTGCGGTCATCCTGGGCAAGACCAACCTGTCGGAGTGGGCCAACATTCGCGACAACGACTCCATCTCGGGCTGGAGCGCGGTCGGGGGGCAGGTGCGGAATCCCTACGCCCTGGACCGCAATCCGTGCGGCTCCAGCTCCGGCAGCGGCGCCGCGGCGGCGGCCAGCCTGGCGGCGGGCACGGTCGGTACCGAGACCGACGGCTCGATCGTCTGCCCGTCCTCGATCAACGGCGTGGTCGGGTTCAAGCCCACCGTCGGCCTCCTGCCGGGCGAGCGCATCGTGCCGATCTCGCACACCCAGGACACCGCCGGCCCGATGACCCGCACCGTCGCGGACGCCGCGGCGATGCTGACGGTGATGGCCGGCTACGATCCGAACGCGGCCGACGCCAAGCTGCGCAGCCGCGACTACGTCGCCGCCCTGAACCCCGAGGCGCTCCGGGGCAAGCGGATCGGCGTGCTGCGCTTCAACGCCGGATTCGATCCGGAGGTGGATCGGCTGTTCGACCAAGCGCTGAACGAGCTGAAAGCGGCCGGCGCCGAGCTGGTCGAGATCAAGGAGTTCAAGCACCGCGGCGCGGTCGGCCAGAACGAGTTCGCCGTGCTGATGAGCGAGTTCAAGGCCGACATCGCCGCCTATCTGGCCACCACCCCGGACACGGTGAAGGCGCGCACGCTCGCCGACCTGATCGCCTTCAACGAGGCCAACGCGGCGACCGAAATGGCCCTGTTCGGACAGGACGTGTTCGAGACCGCCGAGAAGACGAAAGGTCTGGACGACCCGGAGTACAAGAAGGCGCTGGAAACGGCCAAGCGGCTGGCCGGCAAGGAAGGCATCGACAAGCTGCTGGCCGACAACAAGGTGTCGCTGCTGGTGGCGCCGACCACCGGGCCGGCCTGGCTGATCGACGCGGTCAACGGCGACCAGTACTCCGGCGGCGGGGCCAGCGGCCTGCCGGCGGTGGCGGGCTATCCGCACCTGACCGTGCCCATGGGCCAGATCACCGGCCTGCCGGTCGGCCTGTCCTTCATCGGGCCGGCCTGGTCGGAGGCTGAGGTGCTGGGCGTCGGCTACGCCTACGAGCAACGGACCAAGGCTCGCCGCGCGCCGCAGTACCTGCGCTCGGTCGAGGACCTGCCGGAGGTGGCGCGGGCCCTGGCGCCGGCGCCGCGCTGATCGCGGCTTCACAAACCTCTCCGTCATCCTCGGACGGCCAAAGGCCGATCCGAGGACCCAGCATCCGGGAGATCGCGGCAGCGCCTTCGCAGCGTCGGCGTTGAAGCTGCTGGGTCCTCGGGTTCCGCTGCGCGGCCCCGAGGATGACGGGCAAGAGGTATCCCACCCCGACTTGACCCCGTCGGTCCGGCCCGCCACCTTCCGCGCGGACCAGACGGCCGGGCGATCGCGGTCTCCGTTCGCGGAGGTCGAGGAAAGTCCGGGCTCCACGGTGAAAAGGCGGCGGGTAACGCCCGCCGGGAGCGATCCCAGGGAAAGCGCCACAGAAAGCAAACCGCCCTGCTCCGCTGAAGCTACGCAGGGCTCGCCCTGCGAAGCGGGACGCGAAGCAGGGTAAGGGTGAAAGGGTGCGGTAAGAGCGCACCGCGTCTCTGGTGACAGAGGCGGCACGGCAAGCCCCGCCTGGAGCAAGACCGAATAGGGACCGCGCGCCCGCGCAAGCGGGCAGGGCTCACCGGCCCGGGCGGTCCGGGTAGGTCGCGAGAACCGTCCGGCGACGGACGGTCCAGAGGAATGATCGTCGCCCGCTCCGGCGGGAACAGAACCCGGCTTACAGGCCGTCTGGTCCGTTAACTCTTCTGAACGAAAACGAGCGCCGTTCCAGATCGGAGCGGCGCATTACTGCGTGAGTTCTGCATGTGTTCTGGTTTGGACAGTAACTCGCGGCCGCAAACCCGCCATCGTGGTTAAAATCGTCATCAAGTGTCATTGTCTCCCAATTCGTCCCATGTTAACCCATAGAGCATCAGCCGGGGGTGTTTCGCGTCGGAGCGGCCGACGCGATCCGGGGCGATGAGGGGCGGGCCCGAGGGCTCGAACGGGGCGGGTGTTTCTCTCGACCTTCGAGAAACAGCTGGACGCCAAGCGGCGCTTCGTCGTGCCGCAGGACTTCCGCGCCGCGGCCGCCTCCTCCTTCGACGGCGTGTTCTGTTTTCCCTCGATCGAGGCCGACTGCCTGGAAGGCGGCGGCAAGGCCCTGTTCGACCGCTACGCCGACCTGATCGAGGAGCTGCCGTTCGGCGACCCGCTGCGCACCTCGCTGGAGACGGTGGTCTACGGCGGCATGAACCAGCTGGGCTTCGACACCGCCGGGCGTATCACCCTGCCCGAAAGCCTGTGCGAGCAGTTCGGTCTGCGCGACTGGGTGGTGGTGGTCGGCCTGCGGGACCGCTTCCAGATCTGGGATCGCGACCGCTTCCACGCCTGGCGCGACGAGCAGCGCGCCGCCGCCCGCTCGGGGCTGGCGGAACTGCGCCAGCGCCAGCGTGATTCCAAGCTGAGCGGCGGCGCATGACCCAGCCGCACGTCTCCGTCCTGCTGGACGAGGTGGTAGAGGCGCTGGACCCGCGGCCGGGCGCCTTGATCGTCGACGGCACCTTCGGCGCCGGCGGCTACACCCGCGCCCTGCTGGAGCGCGGCGCTCGCGTCGTCGCTTTCGATCGCGATCCGAACGTAGCCGGCTACGGACGAGCGCTGTCCGCCGTCTGGGGCGGCGAGTTCGAGCTGGTGCGTCGCCGCTTCTCCGAGATGGAGGAGGGGTTGGCCGACCTCGGGCACGAGACCTGCCAGGGCGTGACGCTGGACATCGGCGTGTCGTCCATGCAGCTGGACGAGGCCGAGCGGGGCTTCTCCTTCATGCGCGACGGCCCGCTGGACATGCGCATGGCGGGGGAGGGGCCGACAGCCGCCGATTTGGTCAACGAGAGCGACGCGGCCGAGCTGGCGCGCATCTTCTGGACCTACGGCGAGGAGCGCGCCTCGCGCCACGTCGCCAACGTGCTGGTGCGCCGGCGCGCCGAGCAGCCGTTCGAGCGCACCCTGGACTTGGCAGAGACGGTGGAGAAGGCGCTGGGCGGCCGCAGGGGCGCCCCGGTCCACCCCGCCACTCGGGTGTTCCAGGCGCTCAGAATCGCCGTGAACGAAGAACTTTCCGAATTGGAAGCGGGTCTGGCCGCGGCCGAACGCGTGCTGGCGCCGGGGGGGCGACTCGCGGTGGTGACCTTCCATTCGCTGGAGGACCGGATCGTGAAGAGCTTCCTGTCCGAGCGCGCGGGCAAGACGCCCGCCGGATCGCGCCACGCGCCGCCGACGCAGCGCGGACCCGAGCCCACCTTCGAGCTGCTGTTCAAGGGCGCGCGCGAGCCTTCGGAAGCCGAGACCGCCGCCAACCCGCGCGCCCGCTCGGCCAAGCTGCGCGCCGCGGTCCGCACCGCCGCCCCCGCCTGGAGGGCCGCCGCATGAACCCGATCGCCCGCTTGTTCGACCAGCGCGTCCGCGGCTTCCGGATCATCGAGGTCGCCGCGCTCGCCTGCCTGGTGCTGATGGTGTTCTGGGTCTACCTGGCCAAGGCCGGCGCCGGGCGCGAGCGGGCCGAGATCACCCGCATCGAGCGCGACATCGCTACGGAGCAGAAGGCCCTGCGCCTGCTGCGCGCCGAGGCCGCCCACCTGGAGCAGCCCGCCCGCATCGAGGCCCTGGCCGAGCAGCAGCTGGGCCTGGAGCCCGTGCCGGTGAAGCGCGAGGCCCGCCCCGAGAGCCTGATCGAGATCGCCCGCGCCACCGGCGGAGGGCCGCGATGAGGCCGGTCGACCTGCTGACCCATCCGGCGGTCCCCAGCTGGCGCTGGCTGACCGAGCAGGTCTGGTCGCTGGAGCACGCGTTCGAGCGCTCCAAGGCCGAGGCAAAGCCGGAAGAAGACACGCGGGTGCGCATCTTCTTCGTGCTGGCCGCCTTCGCCTGCGCCTTCCTGCTGATGATCTTCGGCGCCGCCCGGGCCGCGCTGTTTTCCGACGCGCGCCGCGGCGGCTTCGTGCCCGCCTCGGCCACCACCCGCGCCGACGTGGTGGACCGCAACGGCATGCTGATGGCCGCGGATCTCGTCCACTTCGGCCTGTACGTCGATCCGGCCGAGGTCTGGGACCCGGCCGAGACCCGGCGCGGCCTGCTGTCGGTCATGCCGGACCTGCCCTACGCCAAGCTCCAGCGCGCCCTGAACGGCGAGCGGCGCACCTTCGTGGCCGGCGGCCTGACGCCCCAGCAGAAGGCGCGGCTGCACGCGCTGGGCCTGCCCGGCGTGTCGTTCGAGGAGGAGGACCGGCGGGTCTATCCGCTGGGCGTCTCCGCCGCCCACCTGGTCGGCTTCAGCGACTCCGGCGGCCGCGGCCTGGCCGGCGTGGAGAAGGCGCTCGACACGTCGATCCGCGAAGGCGGTCGCGCCGGCGCGCCGGTGGCTCTGTCCATCGACCTGCGGGTCCAGGCGGCGCTCGAGAACGAGCTGCGCGCCGCCGCCGCCTCCCAGTCCGCCGACGGCGCCGTCGGCATCGTCACCGACGTGAAGACCGGCGAGATCATCGCCATGGCCAGCTGGCCGGACTACGACCCCAACGCGCCGGGCGCCGCCTCGCCCAACGCGATGAAGAACCGCGCCGCGGCGGCCGTCTACGAGATGGGCTCGACCTTCAAGGTGTTCACCGTGGCCATGGGCCTGGACACCGGCGCCGCGTCCCTGACCTCGACCTTCGACGCCACCGCGCCGATGAAGATCGGCTC
>DASPKD010000133.1:0-2830 GCA_035628275.1 Caulobacteraceae bacterium
CAGGATCCAGAAGTAGCCCGCCACCCCGATCAGGGCGCCGCCGGCCACGAACAGGCCGGTGATGGCGCCGGAGCGGAAGGCCATCGACAGGCCCTTGTCCAGGCTCTCGGAGGCCGCCTGGGCGGTGCGCACGTTGGCGCGAACCGAGATCAGCATGCCGGCGTAGCCGGCCGCGCCCGAGAGCACCGCGCCGATCAGGAAGCCCACGGCCGCGTACGGGCCGATCAGGAAGAAGGCCGCGACCAGGATCACCAGGCCGACGATGCCGATGGTCAGGTACTGACGCTTAAGATAGGCGCCGGCGCCTTCCTGAATGGCGGCGGCGATTTCTTGCATCCGCGCGCTGCCGGGGCTGGCTTTCATCAGGGCGGAGGTTTGCACCGCCCCGTAAAGCAAGCCCGCGAAGCCGGCCAGTATGACCAGCAGAAGAATAGAACTCATCGTTGAAGCGCCCCTTTTGTTGTGCGCGCGGGCTCAAGGCGGTTCGAAAACCGCCCGCCTGAAGTCCCGACCAGCCCGCTGGTCGCGGCGCCACGGAAGCGCCGCGAAAAAGACGGCGGAAAGTGCCAAAAGACCTTCGCGTACGCAACCGGGTCTCGCAACGCCGTCAAAGGTTTGGATTTTCAGGATTGCGGCCCGGCTTGAGCGAATCGCGCGAGCGGCGCTCAGGCCTTCGGCGGGTTCACGCCGGTTTGCCGCTGCGCCTGCTGGCTGACCACCTCGACCCCCTGGACCAGCCCCGCGCCGGCGATGGCGGCGGCCTCACGGGCCAGGGCGGTCTTCAGCCGGACCTCGTCCAGGCGCGTCCAGTCGGCCGCCAGCACGAACGGGGTGCGATGCCCCGCCCGCACCAGGGCGTCGCGGAAATAGGGTTCCTTGGCGCGCAGCTTCTGCACGTCGGCCTTGGCGGTCAGCTTCAGCCGCACGGTCACGAACACGTAGTTCTTCAGCCGCCCGTCCACGATCACCGGCAGGGCGACGGGCGACAGGTCCACGTACTGGCCGACCGTCTCCTTGCCGGCCTTGGGGCCAGCCGCGAGCGCCGGCCCGGCGGCTCCGGCCAGGACAGCGGCGGTGATCAGGTCGCGGCGGCGCATGGCCGAGCTATGCCCCGAAGAGGGTTAGCGGAGCGTTGCTCCGCTCCCGGTCACCGGAACTGGCCGGTCACCTCGCGGCCGTCGCGCACGATGGTCACCGTCCAGCCGCCGCGCGGCGCGGCGGCCAGCAGCTGCTGCAGCTCGCGCGTGCTGGTCACCGGGCGGCCGTTGACCGCGCGCACAAGATCGCCGGGACGGAAGCCGCCCGCCGCGGCGTAGGACCGTCCCGTGACTCCCCGGATCAGCACGCCGCGCGCGGAGAACGGATCGGCGCCCAGCTCGTCGGCCAGCGCCGGCGACAGGTTCACCACCGTCGCTCCGGCCAGCGGACCGGCCTGGATTACCCGCTCGTCGGCCGCGGGGCTGGCCGGCGGCGCCTCGACGCGGGCGCGCAGGGTGTCGCGCCGGCCGTTGCGCAGCACCACGACGTCTGCGGTCTCGCCCGGCCGCCTGGTGGCGACGCGATAGTTCAGGCCCGCCTCGTCGTTCACCGCCGCCCCGTCGACCGAGACGATGATGTCGCCCTCGCGCACGCCGGCCCGGGCCGCCGGTCCGCCCGGCCAGACGCCTGCGACCAGCACGCCCTCGGGGCGATCCAGCCCCAGGCTGCGGGCGATCTCGCCGGTGACCGCGTTCACGTCCGCGCCCAGCCAGGGGCGCACCACCGCCCGGCCGCCGCCGACAGCGGTCTCCACCACCCGGCGCACCATCGCTCCCGGCACCGCGAAGCCCACGCCGCTGGAGGTGCCCGAGCGGGACAGGATGAAGCTGTTGATGCCGATCAGGTCGCCGTCCATGTCGACCAGGGCGCCCCCCGAGTTGCCGGGGTTGATCGCCGCGTCGGTCTGGATGAAGGACCCCGCCGTGTCCCCGCCGGGTTCGGCGGTGCGGTTCAGGGCCGAGATGATGCCGTTGGTCACCGTCTGGCCGACGCCGAACGGGTTGCCGATGGCCAGCACCAGGTCGCCGACCTCCAGGTCCTCGCCGGTGTCGATCGGCACGGTGGGATAGCGGCCGGCCTCCTCGATCTTCAGCACCGCCAGATCGGTGCGCGGATCCGCCAGCAGCAGCCGCGCCGACAACTCGCGCCGGTCGGCCAGCACCACCATGAATTCCTGACCGCCCTCGACGACGTGGTTGTTGGTCACCACCACCCCGTCGGCGCGCACGATCACGCCCGAGCCCAGCGACTGCTCCACCCGCGCGCGCGGCACCCCGCCGCCGAACAGCTCCCAGAACGGATCGACGCGCTGGCGCACCAAGCGGCGGGCATAGACGTTGACCACCGCGGGCGCGGCGCGGCGCACCACGGGCGCGAAGGACGACTTCATCGAGGCGGCGTCGGCGGGCGCGCTGCGGGTCGGCGTGCCGAACGGAACCTCGGACTGGGCTTTGCTGTCTCCGGATCCGGAGCAGGCGGCCAGCAGGGCCAGGACGGGAACGAGGAAACGGGGGGTGCGCATGCGGCCTCTTCGTTTCGGCCAAAACCTAGGTCGGCAGATCAGCCGAGATTTGGGACGCGACTATGGCGGGCGCCAGAGGGCGAGCAGTTCGGGGCTGACGCCGTCGCGGGCCTCTGTTACATCCCGCGCCCATGGTCGTTGGAACGCAGCGTGTGATCCGAATTATCCGCCCGGCGTGACGCCGCCGGGCTGAACAGCCCCGCGCGCGCCGGGTCGCATTTTCTCACGCGAACACGTCCACACCTTTCCGCCGAGACCACCCATGGCCGA
>DASPKD010000134.1:0-3206 GCA_035628275.1 Caulobacteraceae bacterium
CGGGCGGTTGGAAAGGCGGAGGGGCACGGCTATAAGCCCGCGACCTTCAATCCACCAACCTTTGTGTGTGCCCAATGACCGAACGCACCTTCTCCATCATCAAGCCGGACGCGACCGAGCGGAACCTGACCGGCGCCGTGAACGCCGTCATCGAAAAGGCGGGCCTGCGCATCGTCGCCCAGCGCCGCATCCGCATGAGCCGCCAGCAGGCCGAGACGTTCTACGAGATCCACAAGGAGCGCCCGTTCTTCGGTGAGCTGGTGGAATTCATGACCTCGGGCCCGGTCGTGGTGCAGGTGCTGGAAGGCGACAACGCCGTGCAGCGCTACCGCGACGTGATGGGCGCCACCAACCCCGAGAACGCCGCCGAGGGCACCATCCGCAAGCTGTTCGCCCGCAGCGTCGGCGAGAACTCGGTGCACGGCTCCGACAGCGCCGACAACGCCCGCATCGAGATCGCCCAGTTCTTCACCGACGACCAGATCGTCGGCTGATCCGAACCGCGTAAGCTCAAGGAGGGCGCCGTGTCCGAGAACCCCATCGCCGACCCGCTGGTGGAGAACGCGGCGCCCGACACCGCCGGGCCTGTGCGGCTGGACGCCAGCCCCTCGGGCGTGGCGGTGGTCACCATCGCCCGACCCGAGAAGCGCAACGCCTTCGACGCGGCGACCATCGCCGCGCTTCGCGAGGCGTTCGAGACCCTGCACGGGGCCGACCACGTGCGCGTGGTGTTCCTGCGGGGCGCGGGCGGCATCTTCTCGGCCGGCGCCGACCTGGAGTGGATGCGCGACGCGGCCGGCTGGAGCGAGGCCGACAACCGCGACGACGCCATGGGCCTCGCGCGCATGCTCAAGGCCCTCTACGACGTGCCGGCCCTGACCGTGGCCCTGGTCGAACGCGCGGCCATGGGCGGCGGCGGCGGCCTGGTGGCGGCCTGCGACATGGCCATAGCCACCCGCGACGCCAAGTTCGCCTTCTCAGAGGTCAAGCTGGGCATCATCCCGGCCACCATCAGCCCGTACGTCGTCGACGCCGTGGGGCCGCGCCACGCCAAGGCGCTGTTCACCACCGGACGGCTGTTCGACGCCGAGTTCGCCGCCCGCATCGGCTTGGTGACCGAGGTGGTGGACGACTCCGCCGCCCTGGACGCCGCTCAGGAGCGGATCGCGACCGAGATCATGGCCTGCGCGCCCGGCTCGATCGCGGAGTCCAAGCGGCTGGTCTGGGACGTCTGGGGCCGGCCGATCGACAACGCCCTGATGGACGACACCGCCCGCCGCATCGCCAAGAAGCGCGTCGGCGAAGAGGGCCGCGAAGGCGTGGCCGCGTTTCTTGAGAAGCGCAAACCGTCCTGGGCGGTGTAAGGTGACGCCCTCTCAGCCGGGGGGCTTCGATGAGTCGAGAATTGGAACTGGCCGGCGGCATGGCCGCGGGCGGTTGGTTGAAGTGGCGTCGCAAGCACGCGGACATTCCGCCGGGCACGCCGTGCGCCAACTGTGAGACGGCCCTGCAGGGGCCGTACTGCCACGCGTGCGGGCAGGTGGCCGAGGATTTCCACAAGTCGATCTGGAAGCTGTTCGTCGAATCGATCGAGAGCTTCTTCCACTTCGACGGCCGCCTCTGGAAGACGCTGCCGGACCTGACCCTCAGGCCGGGGCGGCTGACGCGCAGCTACCTCGACGGCAAGCGCGCCTCGCAGATCCCGCCGTTCCGGCTGTTCCTCGTCATCCTGCTGATCGTCTTCTTCGTCGGCCACCAGACCTCGTCCGGCAAGGTCGAGAAGGCGCAGGCGAGCGACGGCCCGACTTCGGTCCGTGAGCAGGTGCGCCGCGGGATCGAGACCGACAAGGAGCTGACTCCGGCCGAAAAGGCCGAGGCTCTGGAGGCGATGAATTCAGTCGATCGCGTGCTGAAGATCGACCCTGTCGAGGGCGCGCCGGACATGCAGGCGTCGCGCAGGCTGGAGATCGGCGACGCCAAGACCGCGTCTGCGATCCAGCATTGGATGGAGGAGCGCGCCAAGGCGATTCAGGAGGACCCCGAGCGCTTCCTGCTGATCCTGGAAATCTGGGCTCACCGGGTGGCCGTCCTGGCGCTGCCGGTCTCGGCCCTGCTGCTGACGCTGCTGTTCGTGTTCCAGAGGCGGTTCTTCGTGTTCGACCACCTGGTCTTCTCGATGCACTCGCTGTCGTTCCAGCTGCTGCTGTTGACGACGATCCTGCTGGTTTCCGCCCTAGTCGGGCCTGTCGCCTGGTGGCTGTTGCTGGCCATGCCGGTGCACCTGTTCGCCCACATGCGCGGCGTGTACGCCACCGGAGTGTTCGGCACGGTGCTGCGAATGACGCTGCTGGCCTGGGGCACGGTGATCGGTTTCAGCCTTCTGGCGATGCTTTGGCTGTACCTGGGCGTGAATCAGATGGGCGGGCATTGAGTGGCGAGTGGTTAGTGGCGAGTGATTAGTAGGTAGTGCCGAGTGGCTAGTGGTGGGCTCCCGCGCCGGTCCAGCATCGCTGCGTACTCGCCACTCGCCACTCACCACCAACCGCTCTAAACACCTCGGCCATGTTCACCTCCGTCCTGGTCGCCAATCGCGGCGAGATCGCCCGCCGGGTCTTCCGCACCGCCTCTCGCCTGGGGCTGCGCACGATCGCGGTCTATTCCGAAGCCGACGCCGAGGCGCCGCACGTGCGCGACGCCGACGAGGCGGTGCTGATCGGGCCCGCCCCGGCGCGCGAGAGCTATCTGAACATGGCCGCGGTGCTGGACGCCGCCCGCCGCACGGGCGCCGAGGCGATCCACCCCGGCTACGGCTTCCTGTCGGAGAACGCCGAGTTCGCCGAGGCCGTGGCCGCCGCCGGGCTGGTCTGGATCGGCCCGCCGCCGTCGGCGATTCGCGCCATGGGCTTGAAGGACGCGGCCAAGCGGTTGATGGCCGAGGCCGGCGTGCCGGTCACGCCCGGCTACCTCGGCGACGACCAGTCGGAGGATCGCCTGGCTTCGGAGGCCGGCGCCATCGGCTACCCCGTTCTGATCAAGGCGGTCGCCGGCGGCGGCGGCAAGGGCATGAAGAAGGTCGAGGCGGCCGGCGAATTCTCCGCCGCCCTGGCCTCTGCCAAGCGCGAGGCCGCCGCGGCGTTCGGCGACGACCGCGTGCTGATCGAGAAATACGTGACCCGCCCGCGCCACATCGAGGTGCAGGTGTTCGG
>DASPKD010000135.1:0-5872 GCA_035628275.1 Caulobacteraceae bacterium
GTCTAATCGGGGAGTAGCCAGCCGCGGGGATAGAGCGTTTTCCCCACGGTCCCGACAAGGAAGCCGTCCCCCGGGCCGCTTGCGAGCACAGGCTTCGCGGAGCGCGGGGGAACCCGCCGAAAATTCAATAGCGGCCCTCGCAAGAGGGTCATCGGTTCCGGGCGGTCGCCCGCGCTCCGCGCCTCCCCACGAACTTCGGAGCGTAAGCCCGTCGAGGCGGACGCATGCGCCCACGCCTTGTCATCCCGGAAAGCGCGAAAGCGTTATCCGGGACGTGACCTCCGCCTCAGGCCGGCGCCAGGTCGCGCCGTTCGCGCATCACCGCGTCGAAGGCTTCGTTGATGGCCGCCGCCTTGGCCTGGAACACGTCCAGGAACTCCTCGGGCAGGCCGCGTGCGCGGACGCGGTCGGGGTGGCTGTCGGCGAGCAGGCGGCGGCGGGCGGCGCGGACCTCCTCGTCAGGCGCGTCGGCGGGCACGCCCAGCACCACGTACGGGTCGTCGGCGGCGGCGCCCAGGTGGGTGGCCTTGAGCCGGCGGAAGGTCAGGGGCGACAGGCCGAACAGCTCCGCCACGGTGGCCAGATAGGTCAGCTCGTCGTCGCTGGCCGCCCCGTCGGAGACGGCGATGTGGAACAGCCCGTCCAGCACGTCCTCGAGCAGCTGCGGGCAGGAGCGGTAGCGCTTGGCCAGCCTGCGGGCGTAGCTCTCGTAGCCGCGGGTGGTCTGGCGGGCGAGGTCGTACAGCATCTGCACGTTGCGCTCGCTGCCGGGATCGGGCTGGAACACCTCGGCGAAGGCGGCGAACTCTCCGCCGTCGGCGCGGCCGTCCGCCTTGGCCAGCTTGGCGCCCAGCGCCGTGACCGCGGTCGAGAAGGCCGGGTCCTCGCCCGGCAGCCCGGGCGGGCAATCGGCGCACTCCGCCCCGTCCGGCTTTTTCGCCGCCAGGCTCGCGATCTTGCTCCAGAAACCCATGCGCCCAGCCAAGCTCTCTTTTGCGGCGTTCGCATGACGAACCCCCCGATGTCCAGCCGCGTTTCAGCGCGGGCGTTGGCGTTTTCGCAGGCGGCGGTTACAAAAGCGTCGGGGCTTGTTCGGTTTTCGGTTCGCGCGACGGGGCGCGGCCGCAGTTTGGAGGTTCCGCCTGATGGCGTTCCCGCTTCTCGTGCTCGCCCTGCTGGCGTCCGATCCCGCCGCCGACGCGCCGGTCTCCACCGCCCAGCCCGCGGCCGTTTCCGCCCCGGTGGAGCTGCAGCCCGCGGGCGCGCCGACCGACGACTTCGCCTTCGTCGCCTGGTGCCACGGGGTGCTGTCGGGCCACATGGAGATCGCCGAGCGGGTGCACTCCATCCTGCCCATGGACGAGGTCCAGCAGAAGATCGGCAAGGCTTACATCAAGGGCTACGAGGCCGCCCTGGCCGCCGCCCCGCAGGGCGCCGAGGCTTCCGAGCGCGAGCGCGCCAAGGCCGCGCGCGAATCCGGCTTCCGCAACTGGGACAAGGCGCGGGCGGCGGAGCTGCAGGTCGCCGCCGACACCTACCTGGGCTGGCAGCTTCCCGGCAAATGCGAGCACGCCGCCAAGCGGGTGTCCGGGCGCGACGACCTGTTCAGCCTGGCGCCCACCCTGGCCGATCTGGAGGCCGACGGCCCGGTCGCCCGCTCCGGGGTGCAGGCGCCGCCGGTCTCGACCGCCCCGGCGCCGGAGCTGACGCCCGAGCCCGCGCAGGTCGCCGCCCCGAGCCCGGATCCGGCGCCGGAAACCGCGCCCGCCCCGGCCGCTCCGGTCGCGGCGACAAAGGCGAAGGCCGAGCCGAAGAAGATCGTCGACATGCCCGCCAAGGGGCGGCTGCTGCCGAGCTTTCTGCGCCGCAAGAAATAGGGCCGCCGTCCGCGAAGCGTGAACGGCGCGCGCCGCCGTTCACGACGGCGGACCGTCGCCTGGCGCAAATCGGATTCCTCGAAACGCATCCCCCGGGCATCGGTCGGGACGACGGCGGCGCGACCGCCTCGCATCCCGACAAAGGACCCGACCGATGCACAAGCGATCCGCCGCTCTCTCCACCCTTCTCTTCGCCCTCGCCTTCGCCGACCCCGGCGCGGCCCAGCCCGCCTCCACGGTGGAGATCACCTTCGAGGTCGGCGCCTCGACCGGCGCGGTGATGGCCGCCCTGTACGACAGCGAGGCCGGCTACGGCGCCCGCAAGCCGGTGCGCGCGGTCCGCGTCGACGCCGATTCCGGTCGGGTGGTCGCCCGCTTCGAAGGTCTGCCGCCCGGGACCTACGCGCTCCAGGCGTTCCACGACCTGAACGGGGACGGGCGGATGAACACCAACGTCGTCGGCTTCCCGACCGAGCCGTTCGCCTTCTCCAACAACGCACAGCCGCGCGGCGGCCCCGCGTCCTGGTCGGCCGCCGCCTTCCAGCTGGGCCCGCAGGGCGCGGCCCAGACCGTGACGATCCGCTGAAGGAGGCGCGCGTGAACCTGACCCGCAGACACCTGTTCGGCACGGCCGCCGCGGCCGGCGCGCTCGCCGCCCTGCCGTTCGACCGCGCCTTCGCCGCCGCCGCCGCCGACTGGGCTCTGGCCGTCGCCGACGTTCAGGGCGACCTCGCGCCCCGGCCCCTGCGCCTGGTGCACGGGCGGGCGCCGAAAGGCCTCGCGGGCACGTTGTTCCGCAACGGTCCGGCGCGGTTCACCCGCGGCGACACGCGCGCCCACTGGTTCGACGGCGACGGCCTGGTGCGGGCGTTCCGGATCGACGGAGACGGCCGCGCGGGTCTGGCCGCTCGCTTCGTCGACACGCCCAAGCGGCGCGCGGACGCGGCGGCCGGCGCGATCGCCACGCCCGGTTTCGGGACCAGGGGGCTGCCGACGGCGCGCGTCTCCGGCCCCGACGACCTGAACGCGGCCAACACCTCGATGCTGGCGGTGGGGGGAAAGCTCTGGGCGCTGTGGGAAGGCGGCTCGCCGATCGCCGTCGATCCCGCCAGCCTGGCGACGCTCGGCCCCGTGCGCCTCTCGCCCGAGACCGCCGGCGTGCCGTTCCTGGCCCACCCGCGGGTGGAGCCGGACGGGCGGGTGTGGAACCTCGGCCTGTTCGGCGAGCGGGCGATCGTCTGGCGGCTGTCGGCGACGGGCGCGCTGGAGTCGGCCACGCCGGTCGAGCTCGGCCGCGCCAGCTACCTGCACGATTTCACCGCCACCGACCGCGAGCTGGTGATCGTGCTCCAGCCCTGGATCCGCGAGGCCTTCGCCCTGCCGATCATCGACGGGCTCAGGTGGCGCCCGGAGCAGGGCACGCAGGTGCTGGTGCTGGACAAGGACGACCTGTCGAAGCGGCGGGTCTACGACCTGCCGCCGCTGGCCTTCTTCCACCTGGGCGACGCCTGGCGCGAGGCGGACGGGACCATCCGCTTCGACGGCGCCTTCGCCCCCGACGTGAGCCACGTTTCGGGCGACATCGACCGCATGGTCGCTGGCGAACCCTTCTCGGCCACGCCGCCACACATGGCTCTGGTCGCCCTGCGGCCGGACGGGCGGGCGGAGATCACCCGCACCGCCACGGTCGGCGAGTTCCCGCAGAACGACCGCCGGCGCGCCGGTTCGCGCCGGAGCCTCACCTGGCACGTCACCGGCGACGAGCGGCCGCTGCCCCGCGGGCTGGCCGTCACCGACTGGAGTCGCGAGCGGTCGCAGACCTACGACTTCGGGACGACCCAGGTGGTGGAGGAGTTCCTGTTCACGCCCCGTCCCGGCGGGACGGCCGAGGACGACGGCTGGCTGGTCGGGACCACGGTGAACCTGGCGGCGCGGGCGACCGAGCTGCACGTCTTCGACGCGGCGCGGCTGACGGCCGGGCCGGTGTGCAGCTGGCGGGCGGACGTGCCGCTGCCGGCCGGCTTCCACGGGACCTTCGTCCCGGCGTGAGGCTCAGGCGTCGGCGTCCAGATCCTGGAAGTAGGGCTCGACCGTGCCCTGGAGCTTCAGCGTCAGCGGCTGGCCCTTGCGGTCCAGCGTCTTGCCGGCCGCGACGCGGACCCAACCCTCGCTGACGCAGTACTCCTCGACGTTGGTCTTCTCCACGCCCTTGAAGCGCACGCCCACCCCGCGTTCAAGCGCGGCGGCGTCGTAGAAGGGGCTGTCGGGATTGACGGACAGGCGGTCGGGAGGGGTGTCGCTCATGGGCGGGTCATAGCCCCTCCCGCGCCGCTTCGCCAATCCCCCCCGGTCGTGCGATCAGCGACCGGGGCGAGCCTCTTTAGCCCGCGGGGACCGCCTGGCGGGCGGCGTCGGCGACGCTGTCGGCCGCGCCCGAAACGCTCTCGGCCGCATCGGCCACCGCGGCGGTCTCGATGGCGTTCTGGCGGTTCATGTTCATGAAGAACATCGCCGCGATGGCGATGGCCGCCACCAGCAGCACCAGGGCCACGATCCCGCCCATGCCGCCGCCGCGCCGTTCGACCACCGTCGTTCCGTGGTCGCGTTCCACGGTCCGTTCCGACGTGACCCCGTCGCTGCGCTCGGTAACCCGTTCGGTCGTCATGATCTCACACTCCAGTTACTCGTCGCAGAAAACGGGCGGCTCAGCCTGACGTTCCAAGAAACCAGAGCTCGGGAACGGCTCCGCCTCGCCGCGGGTTGTCGGCTGTCGGTTGGGAGGACCGGGTGGACGCATCGGAGAACGCGATCCTGGCGGCGTTGAGCGCAGACGAGCGCGCGATGCTGAGACGCGAGTCTCGCGCCGTGGAGCTCAAGCTCGGTGACGTGCTGTTCGAGGCCGGCGACCGGGTCGAGGCGGTCACCTGGGTCGAGCAGGGGTTGCTGTCGGTCGTCTCCTACACCGACGAGGGCAAGAGCGTTGAGACCACCATGGTCGGCCGGGAGGGCGCCGGCGGCCTGATCGAGGCCTGCGGCAGCGGCGTCACCTTTCTGACCGTGCTGATCCAGCTGGAGGGCCGCGGCTGGCGGACCCCGGCCGCCGTCTGTCGCGACCTGGCCGAGCACAGTCCCCGCTTCCGCGATCTGGTGTGGCGCTACGCCGAGGCGATGTTCGCCGAGGCCCGTCAGTCGGTGGTCTGCCAAGCCGCCCACGGCGTGGAGGCCCGCTGCGCGCGCTGGCTGCTGGAGAGTCACGACCGCGGCTGCGTCGGTCCGGTGCTGCACCTCACCCGGGAGTATCTGGCCGGCATGTTGGGCGTTCAACGCACCACCGTCAGCACCGTCGCCGGCGCGCTGGAACGCCGCGGGTTGATCCGTCAGTCCCGCGGCGTGTTCGAACTGGTGGATATCGACGGACTGGAGGCGACCGCCTGCGACTGCCGTCGCGCCATTCGTGAGCACCGCGACCGCATGGGCCTGGCCACGCCCTGCGACAGATGAGCCGCCGTCCGGCGGGCGTCGACCGCCCGACAGACCGGCGCTCGCCGAACAGGCATCACCCTGCCGTTCAGGAGGGCCGATGCCTTACATCTGTTACGTTTACGAACGCGAGGGCCAAGTCCCGTACATGGAGGTCCTGGCCGAAACCACCCTGGCCGACGCCTGGTCCAGGCGCGCAAGCTGCTGAACGACCGTCCGCACTGCCGTTCCGCCGAGCTGTGGGAGGACGAGGCCAAGGTCTGCACCCTCGCGCAGGAAGCTCCGGCGGCCGCCGAATGAGCGGAACCTTACCCCCAAGCTGAACCTTCCTAGGGCACGGCCGGCGTCAGCCGGCGTCGTGGAAGGATGTACCCATGTCTATTCTCGCCTGGATCGTGCTCGGCCTCGTGGCCGGCTTCATCGCCAGCAAGCTGGTCAACAAGACCGGCGGCGGCCTGGTGTTCGACCTCGTGCTCGGCGTCATCGGCGCCTTCGTCGGCGGCTTCCTGTTCAGC
>DASPKD010000136.1:0-4043 GCA_035628275.1 Caulobacteraceae bacterium
GTCCTCGGCCCGCGCCCAGGTCACCTTGGTCTTGGACACGCCCCAGACGTAGGCGGCCTCCGGGTTGGACAGGATCAGGATCATGCCCTCGTTGGGGGCCAGCAGCGCCTGCACCTCCTTGACCGGCAGCGCCTTGGGCGACGTCAGTTCGGCGTAGTCGGGGAACCGGCGCTCGATCTCGCCCTCGACCGAGGTCAGATCCTTCAGCACCGTCTCGTGCTCGGTCCTCAGCGCCGCGCGCCGCTGGTCGGCCTCCGCCCCGCTCTGGGCGTAGGTCTCCTCCATCCGCCGCTCCAGCGAGGCGCGCCGGGCCAGCAGGTCCTCGCGCTTGTCGGCCAAAGGGGCCACGTCGCCGTCGCCTTGCGCGAACCGGGCCGACAGCTGCGCCAGGGCGTCGGCGGCGTCGGACACCATCGCCCACTGCGCCGCCTCGAACGCCTCGTCGCGCAGGGATTGAGGGGTGTCCTGGGCGGCGGACGGCGCCGCGGCGAAGGCCGCCACGCACAGGAAGGCGATCAGAAAGGCGCGCATGAAAGTCTCCACCCGTCTTCGCAAGTAGTCCGGCGAGTCCCGTCCCCGTCAAGAACCAGATGGAAGCGTCGGCATTATGACCCGCGAAGGCCTAAAGCCTGTCGTACTTGTAATCGAGGGTTCATCCGCAGTTCAGCCGCCCGGGCCCAGCGTGACGGTCAGAAAAGGAGATCGATGATGATCCGCCGCCCCGTCCTCGCCGCCGCCGCCTTCCTGAGCCTGACCGCCATGAACCCCCTGCCCCAGCTCGAACCGGTCCACGCCGTCCAGGCCGACGGCGAGCGGCTGGAGGTGCGGGTCCGCTCCAACGGCTGCACCGACAAGTCCAGCTTCTCGGTCGACGTCCGCCGCGACGGGCCCGAGGCCGTGGTCGCCCTGCACCGGGTCCGACGTGACCTCTGCCGCGCCTACTTCCGCAACGGCGTGCCGCTGGCCTGGAGCTACGACGAACTGGGCCTGCGCGAAGGCACCCCCGTGCGCCTGGCAAACCCGATCGCCCCCGCCCGCTGAAGCTCTACTCCCGCCGCAGCAGCCGGTCGGTCAGCAGCTTGCCCCACCAGTTGGCGCGGAACTCGGACTTGATCTTCATCCGGTCGTACTCCGGCCGCTCGACCCACTCGAGGAAGGAGAGCCCCTGAGGCCGGCCTTCCTCGAGGTAGCGGACGAACACGTAGTCCAGCACCCCGGTCATGCCGTGCTTCACGTGCAGGTGCTTCAACGACAGCTGCATGATCGCCTGCTCGATCGGCTGGCCCAGGTGGAAGTGGGCGTAGAACACGCTCATGATCCCGGCGCGGTCCGCGCCCGACTTGCAGTGCATCAGCGCCGGGTAGGCGATCGACTGGAACATCTCCTTGGCCCCGCGCACCTGCTCGCGCGAGGGCGCGTCGCGGGAGGTGACCTTGAAGTCGACCAACGTCAGCCCCAGCCGCTCGCAGGCATCCTTCTCCAAGGCGTAGAAGCTGGCCGTCGCCGGCGAGCCGCGCAGGTTGATCACCGTCTTGATCCCCTGGTCGCGCCAGCGCTTCAGCTGGAACGGCCAGGGCTGGTTGGTGCGCACCAGGTCCGGCCCGATCCAGTGGGCGTTCTGGAACCCGATCCGCAGGAAGGCGTGGTCGCTCCACAGATAGTCCCAGTACGCCTTGCGGCGTCCGGCGGGGGTGGAGAGGTCGAACCTTGCGCTCACGGGTCCTCGGGGTCGGCGGGCGGCGGCGCATACCTATGCGCCCCGACGCCCGCCGCCAAGCGCGCCCGTTCGTCGCCGCAGTCGACGGACGGCCCGGGACGAGTCATGGTGAAGCTTCTCGGCTGGGAGGAGCGCCTGTGAACCTCGAATTCCTGAAGCGCCGGCTGGGCTGGTTCGGCGCGGCGTGGCTGGGGACCTTCGTGCTGGTGCTGGCGGGCCTGCTGGGCGCGACCTTGCTGTTCGGGACGGAGCTGGTGTCCGCCGCCGACCTGCTGCTGAGGCTGGCGCTCGCGGCGCTGGGCCTGGGGACCGCCGCGGCGGTGGTGCAGGCGCTGGTCTCCCGGGAAGGGTTCGTGACCAAGGCGGCCGTGGTGTTGCTGGCGGTGGTGCTGGTGCTGCCGCTGCTGTGGTCGCCGGTGCTGGCTTCCGTGCTGGCGGCCTGGGCGGCGAAGGTCCCGATCGAGTACTCCACCGTCTATGCCGGTTTCCGGGTGACGGTCAGCCAGATGCTCTATCCGATCGGCGCCCTGTTCTCCGGCGAGATCGCCCAGGCGGTCTGGGAGCTGTTCCAGGGCGCGGCCACCCTGGTCGGGTTCTTGGCCTCGGCGGCGCAGCTTTGGACCTTCTCGCGCCGGTTCGGCGGCGCCCAGGGCGCGGCCGCCTGAGCGCGCTTGCCCGCCGGGCCGCTTTCGGCTTCACAGGCGCGGTGACCGACAGCGCTCCAGACAAGACCGCCCTGCGCGCGGAGGCCGAGCGACGGCGCGCCGCCGCCCGGGCCGCCCATCCCTACGGCGGCGACACCGCCTCGGCCCTGTTCCCGCCCGCCCTGATCCCGCCGCCGGGCGCGGTGGTCTCCGGCTATCATCCGTTCCGCAGCGAGATCGACCCGCGCCCGCTGATGCGCCGCCTGGCGCGGGCCGGATGCCGCCTCGCCCTGCCGGTCACGCCGGCCGCGGGAACGTCCGAGCCCCTGAGTTTCCGCCTGTGGTCGCCGGAGCGCCCGTGCGCCCCCGGCCGCTACGCTATTCCCGAACCCGACGTTTCCGGCGAGGCGGTCGGACCTGACCTGCTGCTGGTCCCGCTGCTGGCCTTCGACCGGCGCGGGCACAGGCTGGGCTACGGCGCCGGATGGTTCGACCGGACCCTCGCCGCGCTTCGGGCGTTGAAACCCGTGACCGCCGTCGGCCTGGCCTGGGCCGCGCAGGAGGCGGAGCGGGTCCCGACCGATCCCTGGGACCAGCCGCTGGACGGGATCGTGACCGAACGGGCCTGGATCCCGGCCCGAAAGGACGACTGAATGCGCCTGGCTTTCTTTGGAGACGTGGTCGGCAAGTCGGGCCGCGACGCGGTGGTCGACCACCTGCCCGACCTGCGCCGACGGCTCGGGCTGGAGTTCGTGATCGTCAACGCCGAGAACGCGGCGGGCGGGTTCGGCGTCACCGAACAGACCGCGCGCGAGCTGTACGACGCCGGCGCCGACTGCCTGACGCTGGGCAACCACTCGTGGGACCAGAAGGAAGCCCTGACCTATATCGCCCGCGAGCCGCGCCTGTTGCGCCCGGTGAACTATCCCCGCCTGTCCGGCGCGCCGGGGCGAGGCGCCAATCTGTTCGAGACCCGCGACGGCCGCCGCGTGCTGGTGGTCAACGTGCTGGGCCGCGTGCACATGGACTCGCTGGACGACCCGTTCTCGGCCGTGGACCGGGAGCTGGAAGCCTGCCCGCTGGGTCTGGCCTGCGACGCGGCGGTGGTCGACGTCCACGCCGAGATCACCTCCGAGAAGATGGCCATGGGCCACTTCTGCGACGGCCGCGCCTCGCTGGTGGTCGGCACCCACACCCACGTCCCCACCGCCGACGCCCAGGTGCTGCCGAACGGCACCGCCTACCAGACCGACGCGGGGGCCTGCGCCGACTACGACTCGGTGATCGGCAACGACAAGGAGGAGCCGCTGCGCCGCTTCACCACCCGCATCCACGGCGGCCGTTACAAGCCTGCCGAAGGGCCGGGCACCCTGTGCGGCGTCTATGTGGAGACCGATCCGCGCACCGGCCTGGCGCTCAGGATCGAGCCGATCCGGGTCGGCGGGCGGCTGAAGCAGACGATCCCCGAGGTCGCCCCGGCCTACGAGCGGGCCTGACGCGGCGGCGGCTCCAGCCGCTCGCCTTGACTCTTCCGCCCTTTGCGCGCACATGCGCGCCCTTCCGGCGCAAGTTCCGATCTCGCGCCCTCCACCGCCACGACCCCGTCTCCCATGACGGACGAGGGCGGCGAGGCCCCCCGTCGACGTGATCGTCCACGGGGGTCGATCGTGTTTGCGCCGGTG
>DASPKD010000137.1:0-3534 GCA_035628275.1 Caulobacteraceae bacterium
GGCACCAAGCGCCAGGCTTCCGAGCCGATCGCGACGGCGGCCAAGCGCTGCGCCCAGTACTACGTCAACCACCGCTGGCTGGGCGGCACGCTCACCAACTGGCGCACCGTGTCGGGCTCGATCGCGCGCCTGCGCGAGGTCGACGCCCTGGTGGCCGGCGAGGCCCAGGGCCGCACCAAGAAGGAGCTGCTGCAGCTCACCCGCGAGCGCGACAAGCTGGAGCTCAGCCTCGGCGGCATCAAGGACATGGGCGGCATTCCGAACCTGATGTTCGTGATCGACACCAACAAGGAGGCGATCGCGATCCAGGAGGCCCGCAAGCTGAACATCCCGGTGATCGCCATCCTGGACACCAACAGCGATCCGGACGGCATCACCTATCCGGTCCCGGGCAACGACGACGCCGCGCGCGCCCTGCAACTGTACTGCGACCTGGTCGCCGACGCGGTGCTGGACGGCCTGGCCACCGGTCAGGCGGCCATGGGCGTCGACCTGGGCGCTTCCGAGCGTCCGGCGATCGAGCCGGCCCTGCGCGCCGCTCCGGCGGCGGCCCCGGCCGAAGCCGCTCCGGCCGCCGAGGCTCCCGCCGCCGAAGAGGCGCCCGCCGCCGAGGCTCCGGCCGACGCCGGCGCCACGACCGAGGCGCTGGACGCGGCGGCCGAGGAACAGGCGACCGGCTGAGCGTCACACGACGGCGCTGCTTGAACGAGTCAAAGCGGCCGGACGCATCGTCCGGCCGCGTCACGCGATAAACATCGGAGGTTATCCATGGCGGAAATCACGGCCGCTCTGGTGAAGGAACTGCGCGAGAAGTCGGGCGCGGGCATGATGGACTGCAAGAAGGCGCTGACCGAGAACGGCGGCGACCTGGAAGCGTCCATGGACTGGCTGCGCACCAAGGGTCTGTCCAAGGCCGCCAAGAAGGCCGACCGGGTCGCCGCCGAAGGGCTGGTGGCCGTGGCCGTGCGCGAGAACGGGGCCGGCGAGATCGGCGCCGCGGTCGAGGTGAACGCCGAGACCGACTTCGTCGCGCGTAACGAGCTGTTCCAGAACGCCGCCCGTTCGGTCGCCCGCGCGGCGCTGGACGTTGAAGGCGGGGTGGAGGCGATCAACGCCGCCACGGTTGACGGCGGCCAGACCGTCCAGGACCTGCTGACGGGCCTGATCGCCACCATCGGCGAGAACATGATGGTGCGCCGCTCGGCCCGCTTCGAGGTCTCGGCCGGCGTGGTCGCCACCTACGTCCACAACGCCACCGCGCCCGACCTGGGCCGGATCGGCGTGCTGGTCGCGCTGCAATCGGACGGCGACAAGGCGCGCTTACGCGAACTCGGCCGCAAGATCGCCATGCACGTGGCCGCGACCGCTCCGCTGTCGCTGTCCAGCGACGATCTGGACCCGGCCGCCATCGAGCGCGAGCGCGCGGTGCTGACCGAGAAGGCCCGCGAGGACGGCCGGCCCGAGAACATGATCGAGAAGATCGTCGAGGGTCAGATCGCCAAGTTCCAGAAGGAAGTGGTCCTGCTGAAGCAGCCCTTCGTGATGAACCCGGACCAGACCGTCGAGCAGCTCGTGGCCGACACCGGCAAGGAGCTGGGCTCGCCGATCACGGTGACCGGCTTCGCTCGCCTCGCCTTGGGCGAAGGCGTGGAGAAGAAGACCGAGGACTTCGCCGCCGAAGTGGCGGCCGCCGCGGCCGGGGTCGCCTGATCTTTCAGGCGCGAGTACTGAACGGGTGAAGGGCGCGGACCGCGAGGTCCGCGCCCTTTTGCTTGTGCGATCGCAGCCCACCTATGACTCCGCTCATCCCCGCGAAGGCGGGGACCCAGACCATTTCGCGCAACCCCTTCGAACGCCGCGACGCCCGCGGGCGGCTGAGACTTCGTTCTGCGGTCACATTTCTGGGTCCCCGGCTTCGCGGGGATGAGCGGAGGTGGGGGAGACCGTTCGGGGATAGAGACAAGCGGGTTTGGTCTCGCCTATACCTCGCCCGCTCCGTTCGCCCGCACCCCGAGTAGCCCATGCCCCAGCATCATCCGCCCACGCGCCCCGCGCCGCTCTATCGCAAGGTCCTGCTGAAGGTCTCCGGCGAAGTGCTGATGGGCGAGAAGGGCTACGGCATCGACATGGACACGGTGCACGCCGTGGCCGAGGAGATCGCCGAGGTGGTGCGCACCGGCGTGCAGCTGTGCCTGGTGATCGGCGGAGGCAACATCTTCCGCGGCCTGTCTGGCGCGGCGCGAGGCATGGAGCGGGCCAGCGCCGATTACATGGGCATGCTGGCCACGGTGATGAACGCCCTGGCCATGCAGAACGCGCTGGAGAAGATCGGCGTCGACACCCGGGTGCAGACCGCCATCCGTATGGACACCATCGCCGAGCCCTACATTCGCAGGCGGGCGCTCCGGCACCTGGAGAAGGGCCGGGTGGTGATCTTCGCCGCCGGCACCGGCAATCCGTTCTTCACCACCGACTCCGGCGCGGCCCTGCGGGCGGCCGAGATGGGCTGCGACGCCCTGCTGAAGGGCACCAGCGTGGACGGCGTCTACACCGCCGATCCCAAGAAGGACCCGAACGCCAAGCGCTACGACCGGCTCAGCTATCTTGAGGTTCTGGCGCAGGACCTTAAGGTCATGGACGCGTCGGCGATCAGCCTGATGCGGGAGAACGGCGTGCCGATCGTGGTGTTCTCCATCCGCACCCGCGGCGCCCTGCTCGACGTGCTGAGCGGCGGCGGCGTCCACACGGTGATCGCCGAAGACCGGGCCGAACAGGACTGAAAAGAAAAGATCATGGCCACAGCCGAAAAACCCGACCTGAAGAAGTACCGCGACCGCATGGATAAGGCCGTGCAGGCCCTGAAGGAGGAGTTCGGCGGACTGCGCACCGGCCGCGCCTCCGCAGGGCTCCTGGAGCCCGTGCACGTGGACGCCTACGGCTCGTCCGTGCCGCTGATCCAGGTGGCGGCGATCAGCGTGCCGGAGCCGCGGATGATCACCGTCAGCGTCTGGGACAAGAGCATGGTCGGCGCTGTGGAGAAGGCGATCCGCGCCGCTGGCCTGGGGCTGAACCCGGTGACCGACGGCACCACCCTGCGCGTGCCGATCCCGCCCCTGACCGAGGAACGCCGCAAGGATCTCGCCAAGCTCGCCGGCAAGTACGCCGAGCAGCAGCGCGTGGCCGTGCGCAACATCCGCCGCGACGCCAACGACGACCTGAAGAAGGCCGAGAAGGACCACGCGATCAGCCAGGACGAGCACAAGCGGCTCAACGACGAGGTCCAGAAGGACACCGACGCGGCGATCAAGCGGATCGACGAGGCCTTGAAAACTAAAGAACAAGAGATCATGCAGGTTTGACGGCGCACCCGCTGTCCGACGCGCCCCCCAGGAGAGGACGCCGCATGGCGCCTGCGCCCGCTCAAGATCCCGGCGGCCGGCCTCTCCCCGAGGGGCCGAAGCACGTCGCCGTCATCATGGACGGCAACGGCCGCTGGGCGAAGGCCCGCGGCATGCCGCGCACCCTGGGCCACCG
>DASPKD010000138.1:0-6652 GCA_035628275.1 Caulobacteraceae bacterium
GCGGTGCGCGCCGGCCAGCACTGCGCCGAGCCGCTGATGCGGCGTTTCGGCGTCAGCTCCAGCGCGCGCGCCTCGTTCGCCCTATATAACACCCTCGAAGACGCCGACGCCTTCGTGGACGCGCTGCACCGGGCGCGGAGCTTCTTTTCGTGACGAGCATGGACGACGCGACCTTCATCCCCGACGCCGAACCGGCCTCCGCCCTGACCGAGGCGGAGCTGGTCGCGCTGACCGACAAGCTGATCGACGCCCTGAAGTCGGTGTTCGACCCGGAGATCCCGGTCGACATCTACGAACTCGGCCTGATCTACCGGGTCGACGTGTCGGACGAGAAGGACGTGGTGGTCGACATGACCTTGACCGCGCCCGGCTGTCCGGTGGCGGGCGAGATGCCCGGCTGGGTGCGCGACGCGGTGGAGAAGATCGATGACGTGCGCTCCTGCACCGTCAACCTGGTGTTCGAGCCGCCGTGGGACCCGTCCAAGATGAGCGACGAGGCCAAGCTCGCGCTCAACATGTTCTGAGGGCCGCATGGACACCCCGACCGTCGCGCTCCGCCCCCGCCGCCCGAGGCCCAAGCCCGTCACCCTGACCGAGGCCGCCGCCGCGCGCGTGCGCGAGATCATGGAACGGGCGGAGAAGCCCTACGCGGGCTTGCGCGTGGGCGTGAAGAACGGCGGCTGCGCGGGTCAGGAGTACGTGTTGGAGTACGCCGCCGCCGCCGGTCCGCTGGACGAGGTGGTCGAGGACAAGGGCGTCACCATCCTGATCGACCCCAAGGCGGTGCTGTTCCTGATCGGCACCGAGATCGACTACGAGACCACGCGCCTGTCGTCGAAGTTCGTGTTCCGCAATCCGAACGAGACCGACGCCTGCGGCTGCGGCGAGAGCGTGACGATCAAGCCGGCCGAGGAATAGCGCGGCTGCCCGTGGACTTGCCCGCTCCGGAGCGGGTAAGCAGGGCCTCCCTCCTGTTCGTGTGGACCGCCCGATGCGCCTGTCGCGCTACTTCCTGCCCGTTCTGAAAGAGACCCCTTCCGAAGCGCAGATCGTCAGCCACCGGCTGATGCTGCGCGCCGGCATGATCCGCCAGGAGGCGGCCGGCATCTACGCCTGGCTGCCGCTGGGCTTCCGGGTGCTGAAGAAGGTCGAGCAGATCGTGCGCGAGGAGCAGGAGCGCGCAGGCGCGGTCGAGCTGTTGATGCCGACCCTGCAACTGGCCGACCTGTGGCGCGAGAGCGGGCGCTACGACGCGTACGGGCCCGAGATGCTGCGCATCCTGGACCGGCACGAGCGCGAGATGCTGTACGGCCCGACCAACGAGGAGATGATCACCGAGATCTTCCGGGCCTATGTGAAGAGCTACAAGAGCCTTCCGCTCAATCTCTTTCATATCCAATGGAAATTTCGCGACGAGCAGCGTCCGCGGTTCGGCGTGATGCGCGGGCGCGAGTTCCTGATGAAGGACGCCTATTCCTTCGACCTGGACGAGGCGGCGGCTCGGCGGGCCTACAACCGCATGTTCGTGGCCTATCTGAACACCTTCGCCCGCATGGGGCTGAAGGCGGTGCCGATGCGCGCCGATACCGGCCCGATCGGCGGCGACCTGAGCCACGAGTTCATCATCCTGGCCGACACCGGCGAGAGCCAGGTGTTCTGTCACAAGGACCTGGTGGAGATGGGCGCGCCAGGGACGGAGGTGGACTGGGACGACCTGCAGGCCCACGTCGACCAGCGCACCGGCCTGTACGCGGCCACGGAGGAGATGCACGATCAGGCGCGGTTCGAGGCGGAAGTGCCCGCCGAACAGCGCCTGTCGGCGCGCGGCATCGAGGTCGGCCACATCTTCTACTTCGGGGAGAAGTACTCCCGGCCGATGAAGGCCGTCGTCGCCGGTCCGGACGGGGCCGAGCGGCCGGTGCACATGGGCTCCTACGGCGTGGGCGTTTCGCGGCTGCTGGGCGCGATCATCGAGGCCGGCCACGACGAGAACGGCATCGTCTGGCCCGAGGCGGTGGCGCCGTTCGACATCGGCCTCGTCAACCTGCGCCCCGGCGACGCGGCGTGCGACGCCGCCTGCGACCACGCCTACGCCGCGCTGAGGGCCGCCGGGCGCGAGGTGCTGTACGACGACACCGACGAACGGCCGGGCGGCAAATTCGCGCGCATGGATCTGATCGGCCTGCCCTGGCAGCTGGTGATCGGGCCCAAGGGGCTGGCCGATGGCACGGTGGAGATCAAGCGCCGCTCCACCGGCGAGCGCCATTCCGCCTCGCTGGAGTCGGTCCTGAGCAGGCTGGCGGCATGAACCCCGACGCGGTGAAACCGGCCAAGCCGTTTTCGGCCTGGGAGACGGGGCTGGCGCTCCGCTACCTGCGCGCCAAGCGCAAGGAGGGCGGGGTCGCGCTGATCTCGATCATCTCCTTCGTCGGCATCATGCTGGCCGTGGCGGTGCTGATCATCGTCATGTCGGTCATGAACGGGTTCCGCACCGAGCTGCTGGGCCGGATTTTGGGCTTCAACGGCCACGCCTACGTGCAGGGCGCGCCGCTGTCCTCGCCCGAGCGCGACGCCATGCTAGAGCGGTTGCGCCGCGTGCCGGGCGTGGTCCAGGTCTCGCCGCTGGTCGAGAACCAAGCGATCGTCACCGGCGCTAGTCAGGTGCAGGGCGCGATCGTTCGCGGGGTCGACCGCCGCACCCTGCGCGAGACCACCATCGTCTCGAAGAACATCAGGGCCGGCTCGGCCGCGGGATTCGGCGAGGGCGAATACGGCGGCGAGATCGTGCTGATGGGCGAGGGGCTGGCGGCGGCGATGGGCTTCCAGCCCGGCGACGCGGTGACCCTGATCTCGCCGTCCGGCGGCGCCACCGCCTTCGGCTCGACGCCGCTTCAGAAGAGCTACACCCTGGGCGGCGTGTTCAGCGTGGGCATGAGCGAATACGACGCCGCCTTCGTCTACATGCCGCTGGAGCAGGCCCAGCTGTTCTTCGGCAAGGAAGGCGTCTGGGACGTGGTCGAGATCCTGGTCGAGGATCCGGACGCGGTCGAGAAGGTCAAGCCGCTGATCCGCCAGGCGGCCGGCCCGGGGGCGATCGTCACCGACTGGCGCGACCGCAACCAGAGCTTCTTCGACGCCCTGCAGATCGAGCGCAACGTGATGCGCCTGATCCTGATGCTGATCGTCTTCATCGCCGCCATGAACATCATCTCCGGCCTGGTGATGCTGGTGAAGAACAAGGGCCGCGACATCGCCATCCTGCGGACCATGGGTGCCAGCCGGGGCGCGGTGATGCGGGTGTTCTTCGTCGCCGGCGCCTCTATCGGGGTGGCCGGGACGCTGGCGGGCCTGTTGGTCGGGACCCTGTTCTGCGCCTTCATCCAGCCCATCCAGGGGGCGGTGGAGCGGGTGACCGGCGCGCGGGTGTTCGACCCGGCGGTCTACTTCCTGTCCCACATCCCCGCGCGGGTGGAGTGGACCGAGGTGCTGATCGTCACCTTCTGGTCGCTGCTGGCCGCGTGCCTGGCGACCCTGCCGCCGGCCTGGCGGGCCAGCCGCCTCGATCCGGTGGAGGCGCTTCGCTATGAGTGAGGCGGTGCTGTGCATCCGCGGGCTGAAGCGCGGCTATGCCACCGGCGACCGGACGCTGGAGGTGCTGAAGGGCGTCGATCTGGACGTCCGCGCCGGCGAGATCGTCGGCCTGATCGGACCGTCCGGTTCGGGCAAGTCGAGCCTGCTCCACGCCGCGGGCCTGCTTGAACGGCCGAACGAAGGGGCGGTGGTGATCCACGGCCGCGACTGCTCAGACCTCGACGAAGGGCGGCGGACCAAGGTGCGCCTGGCAGAGCTCGGCTTCGTGTATCAGTTCCACCACCTGCTGCCGGAATTCAGCGCCGTCGACAACGTCGCCCTGCCGCTGCGCATCGCCGGCCGGCCGAACGGAGAGGCGAGGGCGCGCGCGGCCGAGCTGCTGAGCGCGCTCGGTCTGGCCGAGCGGCTGGAGCACCAGCCGGCGCAGATGTCCGGCGGCGAGCAGCAGCGGGTGGCCATCGCCCGCGCGCTGGCCAACGATCCCAGCCTGGTGCTGGCCGACGAGCCGACCGGCAACCTGGACCCCGCCACGTCGAAGGCGGTGTTCGGCGCCCTGCACGAACTGGTGCGCAAGCGCGGCGTCGCCGCCCTGATCGCCACCCACAACATGGAGCTGGCCGGCTACATGGACCGGGTGTTCGCGCTGGTCGACGGCCACCTGGAGGAGCGTCCGGCGCGGGCCCAGGCCTACTGAGGCGGCGTCGCACCGCTGCGGAACGCCGGTAGGGACCAGCCGAACAGCAGGGCGCCCGAGCGCAAAGCGAAGCCGGCGACGAAGCCGGTCGCGGCGGCGACCAGGTCGTCCACGCCCGCCCAGCGCAGCAGTACGAACAGCGAGGCCGCCAGCAGGGCGGCCGATATCGTGATCTCGCGGCGCAGCAGCACCGAGGGCTCGCCGGCCAGCACGTCGCGGATCACCCCGCCGAAGCTGGCGGTCAGGGCGCCCATGGCGATGCAGACGATCGGCGGGGCGCCCAGGCTCGCGGCCTTGGCCGCCCCGACCACCGCATAGGCGGCCAGTCCCAACGCGTCGAGCCACAGCAGGGCGCCGAACAGCCGCGGCCGGGGGCCGACCAGCCACACCACGACCGCCGCGATCACGCAGGCCACCAGGTAGCCGCCGTCGTGGACCCAGAACACGGGCGCGTCGAGCAGCAGGTCGCGCAAGGTGCCGCCGCCGATGCCGGTCACCGCCGCGAAGAAGGCGAAGGTCACCAGGTCATAGCGGTTGCGCGCCGCGGCCAGGGCGCCGGTGGCCGAGAAGATCAGCACCCCGGCATAGTCCAGGAGCACGAGCGGGGCGGGCGAGGCGATCATCGGCGCTCCATGCCACCGCCTTCGGCAGCAAACCAGAGGGGCGTCGGCCCCGAGCGCGGCGTCAGGGGGCGAACACCTCGCGCAGAACAGCGAGCGTGCCGGACAAGGTATCCTCCCGTACGGCGCCCAGCCGCTTGACCAGGCGCTTCTTGTCCAAGGTGCGGATTTGATCAGCCAGGATCAGGCCCGCCTTGCCCTGAAACTCGACCTCGACCCGAAACCCGGCGGGGCGGCTGCCGGTGGTCATGGGCGCCACGATGACGGTGCGCAGGTGATCGTGCATTTCCGCGGGCGAGATCACCACGCACGGACGGGTCTTGGCGATCTCGCTGCCGACCGTGGGGTCCAGCACCGCCAACCAGACGTCGCCCCGGCTCACCATTCCAGCGCGCCGTCTTCCTCGACCCCGAACTCCGGCCACGCCAGCGCGTCGTCGCCCTGAGAGGCCAGCCGCCGGGCGTCCTCGGCCCAACCTTCGCGGACGGTCTTTTTCACCGGCGCGATCACCAGCAGGCCGTCGCGAACGGTCATGTCGATCTCGTCGCCGGCTTCGGTCCCGAGTTCGGCCAGCAGGGGTTTGGGGATGATCACCCCGGACGAATTGCCCATCCGGCGGACGGCGGCGCGCATGGCGGTCTCCTTCGTTGAAACAATGTATGCACATCGAGGCCGCTTGCTTCAAGAACAAAACCGGAATACAGAACAAACCGGCAACGCTGATATGAGGGTCGGGTCATGGTTCGTCTGGTTCGGGAAGCGCTGGCTTTCGCGTCGGTCTCCGGTTTCGTGTGGATGGTTTGCTCGGTGACGCATTTCGCCGCCTCAGCCTGATCGTTCGACTCTGCTAAGGGTCGATGTTCCGGCCGGAGCGGCTCAGCCGCCCTAGACGCCGGGCGGGGGGAAGGGACGCGATGGCGGCGGATCAGGGCTTCGTCCACTTGCGGGTGCGCTCGGCCTATTCGCTGCTGGAGGGCGCGATCAAGGCCGACAAGCTGGGCGCCCTGGCGGCGGCCGACGGCATGCCGGCGGTGGCGGTCGCCGACCGGGCCAACCTGTTCGGCGCGCTGGAGTTCTCCCAAGCTTGCAAGGACACGGGCGTTCAGCCGATCGTCGGCTGCGCCCTGCCGGTCAGCGGCATCGGCGAGCGTTCGGGCGAGCGCTGGGCGCGCACCCCGACCGTCATGCTGCTGGCCCAGAACACCGCGGGCTGGCTGAACCTCACGGCGCTGTCGTCGGCCGCCTACCTCGACCCCTCCGCCGACGAGCCGGCGGTGGACTGGCGTCGGGTGGTCGAGCGCTCCGAAGGGCTGATCCTGCTGTCGGGCGGGCCTGACGGTCCGGTCGATCCGCTGTTCGCCGCCGGCAAGGGCGCCGACGCCGCTCGGGCGCTGGCGGCCATGCGCGAGGCGTTCGGCGACCGCTTCTACATCGAACTCCAGCGCCACGGCGCGCCCGCCGAACAGGCGGCGGAAGCCGGGCTGGTCGGCTGGGCCTACGACAACGACGTTCCGCTGGTCGCCACCAACGACGTCTACTTCGCCAAGCCCGACCTCTACGCCGCCCACGACGCCCTGCTGTGCATCGCCGACGGGGCCTTCGTCGGCCAGGAGGAGCGCCGGCGCGTCACGCCCGAGCACTGGTTCAAACCGGCCAGGGCGATGCGCGAGGCCTTCGCCGACCTGCCCGAGGCCTGCGACAACACCCTCGACATCGCCCGCCGCTGCGCCTTCCTGGTGGAGAAGCG
>DASPKD010000139.1:0-11832 GCA_035628275.1 Caulobacteraceae bacterium
GCGTCGGCGGGCGGTTCGCCCTTGCGGGTGATGTTGGGCCAGGTCTTGGCGTAGCTGGCGTTGACCTGCAGCCACTTGCCGTCCGGCTCGTCCTCGGTGTCGGGCTTGATCGCGTCCACCGGGCATTCAGGCTCGCACACGCCGCAGTCGATGCATTCGTCCGGGTTGATGACCAGGAAGTTCTCGCCCTCGTAGAAGCAGTCCACCGGACACACCTCGACGCAGTCCATGAACTTACATTTCACGCACGGGTCGGTGACGATGTAGGTCATTCAAACAACTCGGGGATCGCGAGAGAGGCGGCCCAGCCGCCGCGCGCGGGGACATGGGGTCTGGGCGGGGCCGCTGTCAACTCCGCACGGCTACGTAGGGTCCGGCGGCGGCTCCAACTCCGCATACAATCCCCGCGCCTCGGAGGCCGGACCGCGCCGCTCGCCGCAGGCCTCGACCCGCACCGCGATCAGCCGCCCGCCGATCGCGAACACCAGGCCGTCGCCCGGGCGCACGCCGCGGGAGGCCTTGTCCAGCCGCGTCTCCTGGCCGCCCCGGCTCAAGCGCACGCGACCGGCTTCGACGAAGGCCGCCGCCAGCGAGCGCGTCTTGAAGAACCGGGCCCGCCAAAGCCAGACGTCGACGCGGCAGGAGGGTTCAGGGGTCATGACGCAGGCCCGCCCTCACTGCGCCTGAACCTTTGCGCGGCCTGCGGCGGCGCTTGCCGGGGGCGGCGGGCGTCAGAGCCGCCAGCGCCGCGAACGGGGAGTTCTTCGGCGGGGGGGCGGGACGAGGCGGGGCGGGCTTGCGCGCCTTCCAGACGGTCGGCTCGCCCTGGTCCCGGCGCTTACCGGAGGCGTAGCCGAGACCCTTCAGGATCCGCCGCGCCTCCTCCTCGCTCCAGCCGAGCTCCTC
This sequence comes from Caulobacteraceae bacterium, assembly GCA_035628275.1. Taxonomy (GTDB): domain Bacteria; phylum Pseudomonadota; class Alphaproteobacteria; order Caulobacterales; family Caulobacteraceae; genus DASPKD01. Next base: position 907 of record DASPKD010000139.1, read on the forward strand.
GCGCGCCTGGTCGGACAGCACCGCGCCGCCGGGCTGCTTCGGCCCCGCGCGCATCAGGGCGTCCATGCGTTCCAGCGCCTCGACCGGAACCGCCAGCCCGGCGCAGGCGCGCAGGCCACGGGCGGAGAGGGCGGAAGGCGAGACCTCGGCAGGCAGCGCGCTCGGCCGGTCGTGCGGCGGGCGCCAGCCAGGGGCGGCGGCCTCGGCGAAGGCGCAGGCCAGCGCCCGCGCGTGCGGTTTCAGCAGGGCCGGCAGCCAGACGCTGTGCGCCCCTATCCGTACGCCCAGCGATCGCAGCGCCCGCCGCTCGGCCTGGCTGAGCGCCTTGAGATCGCTCTCCACATCGCGGCGGGCCAGCACGCCTCCGGTTTCGATCAGCCGCCAGGCCACCCCGCGCGCCAGACCCTTCAGCGAGCCGTCCGCCACCGCGGCCTCCAGCTTGCGCAGCGGCGCCATGCGCCGGCCGGCCTCGGCGGACAGAAACGCCTCCAGCCGACGCGCCGCCCGCTCGCGCGCGGCCTCCGGCCCCAGTTCGCCGTACAGCCGCACGCGCGGAGCGAACGGCTTGCCGCCCGTGAGCTTTCCGGCCGCCTCGCCGCGCCAGGTCACCGTCCCGTCCGGCAACAGCCCGAAGGCGGAGTCCGGCTCCGACGCCAGCCGCCCCAGCCGCCGCGCCACCTCGGGGCCGACCGCGCGCTGGGCGGCGCCGCGCAGCGCCTTGTCCTCGAGCGCGCTGGCGCCCTGGGCGGGGTCGAAGCGCAGGCCGCTGAGGCGTCCGACGTAGTGGCCCTCCACCGTCACCGCCCCGTCGTCGCCGACGCCCGCCAGCACCTCGTCGCGCACGTGCAGCGCCTTCATCAGCACGCTGGTGCGCCGGTCGATGAAGCGCTGCATCAGCCGCTCGTGCAGGGTGTCCGAGAGCCGGTCCTCCAGCGCGCGGGTGCGCTCCTGCCAGTGGGCCGGGTCGCGTAGCCAGTCGGGCCGGTTGGCGACGTAGGCCAGGGTGCGCACGTTCGACAGCCGCCCGGCCAGGGCGTCGATGTCGCCGTCGGTACGGTCCAGCGCCTTGACCTGCGGCGCCAGCCAGTCGTCCTGGACGCGCCGCCCCGGTCCGGTCAGCTGGTCGAACACGTCGCGCACCAGCCGCACGTGCTCCTCCAGCGTGGTCTTGCGGAAGTCGGGGATCTGGGCGGCGTCCCACAGGCGCAGCAGCTTCTCGCGGTTGCGGGCGGCGAACGCCACGTCGTCGTGCTCGGCCAGCTTGCGAAGGGCCGTCTCGTCCAGCGCCTGGCCGGCCAGCTGCAGCCCGTCGCGCCCCGGCGGCTCCGACAGCGACCGCAGCAGGTTCGGCAGGGAGGTGAAGTCCAGCGTCGGGTTGCGCCACTCCGCGCCCGGGATCGGCTCGAACCGGTGGCTCTCCACCGCCTCGATCAGGTCCTCGTCCATGTCCGGCGCTTCGCCGGTGACGCCGAAGGTCCCGTCGCGGGTGTAGCGGCCCGCCCGACCGGCGATCTGGCCGATCTCGGAGGGGTGCAGCCAGCGGGTGCGCCGCCCGTCGAACTTGCGCAGGCCTGCGAAGGCGACGTGGTCGACGTCCATGTTCAGGCCCATGCCGATCGCGTCGGTGGCCACCAGGAAATCGACCTCGCCGGACTGGTACAGGGCCACCTGGGCGTTGCGGGTGCGCGGGCTGAGGCTGCCCATCACCACCGCGGCCCCGCCGCGCTGACGCCGGATCAGCTCGGCCACGGCGTAGACCTGCTCGGCCGAGAAGGCGACCACGGCGCTGCGGCGCGGCAGGCGGGTCAGCTTCTTCGATCCGGCGTAGGTCAGGGCCGAGAACCGCTCGCGGGTCACGAACTCTGCGTCCGGCAGCAGCCGGCGGATCAGCGGCCCCATGGCGGCCGAGCCCAGGAACATGGTCTCGAAGGTTCCGCGCGCGTGCAGCAGGCGGTGGGTGAAGACGTGACCCCGGTCCGGGTCGGCGCACAGCTGGATCTCGTCCACCGCCAGGAACTCGACCTCGCGGTTCAGCGGCATGGCCTCGACGGTGCAGACGAAATAGGTCGCCCGCGGCGGGACGATCTTCTCTTCGCCCGTGATCAGGGCCACCGACCGCGCGCCGCGCAGCTTGACGATCCGGTCGTAGATCTCGCGCGCCAGCAGCCGCAGCGGCAGGCCGATCATGCCGCTGGCGTGGCCCAGCATGCGCTCGACCGCCAGATGCGTCTTGCCGGTGTTGGTGGGGCCGAGCACCGCCACCAGGCGCGAAGGATGCCGGCCGGTGGAACGATCACTCATGAGACGAAGGTGGAGATTCGCCGGGGACCTAACAAGCGGAACCTTGAAACCGGTCAGGGCCTCAGAGGTTCAGGGCGCTGCGGTAATCGGGGTGCACGAGGTCGTGATACTCGGGATGACGTTTAATGTAGCCGGCGAAGAAGGTGCAGACCGGGATCACCTTCAGCCCGCGCTCGCGCGCCGAGTCGACCGCGGTGCGGACCAGCTTGCTGCCGACCCCGCGTCCCTCGAAGGCGGGCGGCACCTCGGTGTGCGGGAACAGCATGCCGCTCTGCAGCAGCCGGTACTCGGCGAAGGCGACCGCCTCGCCCAGCCGCACCTCGAACCGGCCGGCCTCCGCGTTGTCGATCACTTCCAGGTCGTCGGCGGACTGGGTCACGGAAGGCTCACGGCAGACGACTGTGTGGCGGACCGTCGGCGAGGTTAACGGCTCGCCCGGGCGCCGCCGAACGGGCGCGAAACGAATCATGACCGAATCAGCGACCACGGCCGATTCAGCCTTTGTTCCCTACGATATATGGTAGCTGAATCCGCGTTAACCACAAAGCCGGATTTCAGGACCGTCGGGTCGCCCTTCTCAGCGCCGGGCGCTCGGGCTATCTGCTGGTGGCGACGGCTCCTTAGCTCAGCAGGATAGAGCAGCGCTTTCCTAAAGCGAAGGTCGGAGGTTCGAGTCCTCCAGGGGCCGCCACCGCCGGAACCCTGCAGGCGGCCGCGCGTAAGGTCGCCGTGACCTGGATCGTCAACGCCTTCTACACCCTGGTCAGCCTGGTGCTGATGCTGGCCGCCCTGGCGCTGGTCGCCGCGGGGCCCGTGTCGCTGTTCGGCGCGGTCGGCAGGGGCGAGCCGTTCGTCACGGCCATGGTCGACTCGATCGGCTACCTGATCCTGTCGCTCGCGGTGTTCGACGTCGCCCGCTACATCTTCGACGAGGAGGTCCGGCGCGGGCGCGAGATGCGCAAGGCGGCCGAGACCCGCCGCAGCCTGACCAAGTTCGTCACCGTGATCCTGATCGCGGTGCTGATGGACGCGCTGGTCGCCTTGTCCAAGGCCGGACAGGGCGAGATGGAGCAGCTCGTCTATCCGGTGGTGCTGATCGGCGGCGGGGTGGCGCTGCTGCTGGGCCTGGCGGTGTTCCAGCGGCTGAGCGCCACGGTCGAGGAAAAGGTGGGCGCGGCGGACGACGCGGACGAGAAAGCGGTCGAGAGCGGGCGGCGGGGCTGACCTTCGGGCGTGCTGATGCGTTATGAGGGCGACGCGCCGGCGCACGGCGCACGCGGGAACGAACTGGACGAGGGACATGCGGGACGTGATCTGGAAGCTTTCGGCGGCGGCGATCGTGAGCCTGGCGCTCTCGGCGTGCGGCGGCGAGATGGAAAGCGACGAGCCGGAATCCGCCGCGGCGGCGGCTGAAGCCAGCGCGCCCGCGGCCGCGGCGACCGCGCCCGCCGCTACCGACGCCGGCGCCCCCGCGGCCGCCGATTCCCTGCCGACGGAGACGCCCACGGAGCCGGAGAAGAAAGAAGATCCGGTCGAGAACGAGAACCTGTTCTACTGACGCCCCGTCGCGGGTGACAGGCGCGCCCGCGCGGGTGTAAGCCCGCCTCCGGAGCTTCCCGGGCGCGCCTCATCTTGGCTGGACACACACCCATCGCGATCGTCGGGGCGGGCTACAGCGGCACGGCCCTGGCGGTGCGGCTGCTCGAGGCAGACCCCGGCGTCGAGGTGGTGCTGATCGAGCGCTCGGGCGTGTTCGGGCGCGGCTTGGCCTATTCAACCCCCTACCAATCGCATCTGCTGAACGTGCGCTCGGGGCGCATGAGCTGGCGCTCCGACGACCCGGGCCACTTCGTGCGCTGGCTGGAAGCCGCCGGTCTCGACGATCCCGATCCCGAGGGCTTCGCCCGCCGCGCCACCTACGGCCGCTATCTCCAGGACCTGCTGGACGAAGCCGCCGCGCGAGCCGGCGGACGGCTGTCCCGCGTCGAGGGCGAGGCGGTGGCGGTGCGGATGGCGGGGGAGCGCGCGACGGCGGTGCTGGCCGACGGGACCCGGATCGAGGCTGACCGCGTGGTGATCGCCACCGGCAACCCGCCACCGGACGCGCCGCCCGGAGCGGCCGCCGCATCGCGCCGGATCGACGATCCCTGGGCGCCCGGCGCGCTCGCTTCCATAGGGCTGGACGAGGACGTGGCGCTGGTCGGCACGGGCCTGACCGCGATCGACGTGCTGCTGGCCTTGCAGGAGCGGGGCTGGCGTGGCCGCGCCACGGCCCTGTCGCGGCGCGGGCTGCTGCCCCGCCCGCACGACCGCGGCCAGAGGCACGTCGAGGCCGACCCGCCTCCGCGCGCCTCGCTGTCCCTCGGGCTCCGCGCGTTTCGCCGGGAAGCACGGACAGCGCCCTGGGGCGAGCTGATGGACCGTCTGCGCCCGCACGGCCAAGCGCTCTGGGCGCGGCTCGACGGCCGCGAGCGGCGCCGGTTCCTGGAGCACCTGCGCGCCTGGTGGGACGTGCACCGCCACCGCACGGCGCCGCGCATCGGCGAAGCCGTTTCCGCCATGGTGGAGGAGGGTCGCCTGAGCGTGGCCGCCGGACGCATCCGCTCCGTGGTCGAGGAGGCGGACGGCCTGACGGTGGTCTGGCGCCCGCGCGGCGCGGCGCGGGACTCCAGTCTGCGCGCCGGGCGGCTGGTGACCTGCACCGGCCCGCTGGCGGACCCTGCGCGCTCCACCGATCGGCTGACCGCCGACCTCCTGGGCGCAGGGCTGGCTCGCCCGGACCCGTTGCGGCTGGGGCTGGACGTGGACGAGCGCTGCCGGCTGATCGGCCGCGACGGCGCGGCGAACGAGCGCCTGTACGCGTTGGGCCCCCCCACGCGCGGCCGGTTCTGGGAGATCGTCGCCGTGCCCGACATCCGCGACCAGGCGGCCCGGCTGGCCGCCGAACTGGTCCGGGCGCAAACGCCTGAGATGGTTAGCGAAACTTAGGCCTTTCGTTTAGCTGTCGGTTCAACACGCGGGCGTAGCCTGCGGCCCATGAAACCGATCGTCCGCTCCAAGAACCGCCCGTTCGACCGGCGCCTGCTGCGGTCCGAGCGCGGCAACGTCGCCGTCGTCTTCGCCCTGTCGATGCCGCTGGTCGCCGGCGGTGCCGCGTTCGGGGTGGAGTCGACCTACTGGTACTTCAAGGACCTGGAGCTCCAGTCCGCCGCCGACGCCGCCGCCTACGCCGCCGCCATCCAACGCCGCGCGGGATCGCAGGCGCAGGCGGTCACCGCCGTGGCCTTGCGCGAGGCGACCGCCAACGGCTTCACGCCCTCGCTCGGCACGATCCAGGTGAACGCCCCGCCGCAGTCGGGCCCCAACCAGGGCGCCGACGCGGTCGAGGTGGTGCTGACCGAGCGCCAGAACCGCTTCTTCACCGACTTCTTCAGCAACGACACGGTGACCGCCCGGGCACGCTCGGTGGCGGTGTTCCAATCGGCGTCGAACGCCTGCGTGCTGGCGCTGGACCGCTCCGCCTCCCGCGCCGCCCAGTTCTCCGGCAGCTCCAGCCTGACGCTCCAGGGCTGCAGCGTGATGGCCAACTCGGTGGCGAGCGACGCGGTGGTGATGCAGGGCTCGGCGACCGCCTCGACCACCTGCCTGATTTCGGTCGGCGGGGCCCAGACCACCTCGGGCCTGACTCTGACCGAGTGCGCCGCGCCGGTGACCCAGGCGCCGCCGGTCGCCGATCCCTACGGCGAGCTCCCCGAGCCCTCCGCGTCCGGAAGCTGTCTGAGCGCGAACGGCTCGAGCCTCGCGCCCGGGAATTACTGCAACGGCATGAGCCTCAGCGGGAACGTCACCCTGCAGCCCGGAACCTACGTGGTCTCGGGCGGGAATTTCCGGGTCAACTCCAACGCGGTGGTGAGCGGTAACGGGGTGACCATCCACCTGACCGGCACGGCCCGCACCCGCTTCAACGGCAACGCCACCGTCCAGCTCAGCGCCCCGACCTCGGGCGCCTACTCGGGAATCCTGTTCTTCGGCGACCGCGACAGCACCGGCGACCGCAACATCTTCAACGGCACCGCCAACTCAAGCCTGACCGGCGCCATCTATTTCCCCAGCCAGGCGGTCGAATACCAGGGCAATTTCAGCGGCGTTAACGGGTGCACGCAGATAGTGGCCAACACGGTCGAGTGGACCGGCAACGCGACCTTCAACGTCGACTGCACCGGCCAGGGCATGCAGACCCTGCCGGCCATGCAGCTGGTAAAGCTGGCGGAGTGAGCGACATGCGCGGGCGATTGCGGGATCTGATCAAGCGGGAGGACGGGGCCTCGGCCATCGAGTTCGCCCTGATCGCGCCCGTGCTCGGGCTGGCGACGGTGCTGGCGTTCGACGTGTGGATGGGCGCCACCTCGGTGATGCAGATGCGCTCGGCGGTCGAGACCGCGGCCCAGTACGTGATGACCGGCTCCTCCGACGACGCCACGACCCAGAGCCTGGCCTTCCAGAACTGGGAAGATCGGCCCGGCAACGGCGCGGTGACGGTGACGCGCAACTGCATGTGCGGCCAGGCGGCCAACGTCTGCACCGGCCTGTGCCCCGACCAGACCCCGCCCGCGGTCTACGTCACCATCCAGGCGACCGGGACGGGCAAGGGCGTGTTCCTGTCCAAGAACCTCCAAGAGTCGCAGGTGGTCCGTGTCCGCTGACCCGAAACGCCGGTCGCTGCGGCGCGACGAGCGCGGGACCTCCGCGCTGGAATTCGCGATCGTGGCCCCGGTGTTCGTGGCCATGCTGTTCGGCCTGTTCCAGCTGGGCTGGGCGTTCCACTGCGGATCGTCGGTCCGCTACGCCCTGGAGGAGTCCGCCCGCAGCCTGATGCTCGACCCCGGCATGACCCAGGCCGAGATCGAGAGCCAGATGCGCGCCCGGCTGAACCAGCTGGCCGATCCGGACATCAGCGTCTCCATGACCACCGAGAGCCCGGCCGCCGGCCTGACCCTCGCGCATGTGAACGCCACCTACGAGCACCCGGTCGTGGTGCCCTTCCTGCCCGAGTACGACTTCACCTTCACCTCCGAGGTCACGGTTCCCGTCACCGGGTGAGCGGGCCTGATTGACTCCGCTCCGCCCCTCTGGCCGAACGGCGCCCTGTTCGAGCGAGGCGCGGGTGAACCGTTACGACGTGGTGGTGGTCGGGGCCGGGGCGGCGGGGATGATCTGCGCGGCCGAGGCCGGCAAGCGCGGGCGATCGGTGCTGGTGGTCGACCACGCCTCGGCCGCCGGGGAGAAGATCCGCATTTCGGGCGGCGGGCGGTGCAACTTCACCAACCTTCGCACGACGCCCGCCAACTTCCTCTCGCAGAATCCCCGCTTCGCCGTGTCGGCGCTTAGCCGCTACACCCAGCACGACTTCATCGCGCTGGTGGACCGCTACCGGATCGCCTGGCACGAGAAGACCCTGGGCCAGCTGTTCTGTGACGACTCCTCGCGGCAGATCGTCGACATGCTGCTGAACGAGATGCGCCTGGCCGGCGCGGCCCTGCGCCTGCGCACCGCCGTCGAGACGGTGGAGAAGACCGGCGACGGCTTCTCCATGCGACTGTCGGACGGGACCGGCGTCGCCTGCGGCTCGCTGGTGGTCGCCACCGGCGGCAAGTCGATCCCAAAGATGGGCGCCACCGGCTGGGGCTACGACCTGGCCGCGCGGTTCGGCCTCAGGATCGTCGAGACCCGCCCCGCGCTCGTGCCCCTGACCTTCGAGCCCGGCGCGCTGGAGCGGATCAAACCGCTGGCGGGCGTGGCCGTCGACGCGGTCGTCGGCTGCGGCAAGACCCGGTTTGAGGAGGCCATGCTGTTCACCCACCGGGGCTTGAGCGGCCCGGCGATCCTGCAGATCTCCTCCTACTGGCGCGAGGGTCAGGAGATCGTGGTGGCCATGGCCCCCGGCGCCGACCTCGAAGCCGAGCTCAAGGCGGCGCGCAAGACCCGACCCAGGCAGGCGGTCGCCACCGTCCTGTCCGACCGCCTGCCCAAGCGTCTCGCCCAGGCCGTGGCCGACGCCGAGGGCGCGGCCGGGGCGATGGCCGAGACCTCGGACAAGACCGTCCGGCGCCTGGCCGAGGCGGTGAACGCCTGGCGGGTGAAGCCGGTGGGGTCCGAAGGCTACCGCACCGCCGAGGTGACCCTGGGCGGCGTCGACACCCGCGACCTGGACTCCCGCACCATGCAGGCCCGCGACGTGCCGGGCTTGTATTTCATCGGCGAGGTGGTGGACGTCACCGGCTGGCTCGGCGGCTACAATTTCCAGTGGGCCTGGTCGTCCGGCTGGTGCGCCGGCCAGGTCGCCTAGGCCGGCTTCTGAAGCCCGTAGGCCGCCTCGTCGACCAGCCTCCAGGCGTCCATGGCGCCGCGGGTCAGCAGCGGGAACAGCCAGTCGGGGTCGCCGGACTCCACCTTCACCCGCGGCAGGGCCAGCGGGTCCAGCTCCGGCGTCACCGCCCCGTGCTGGGAGGTGAAGGCGATGTCGTAGCCGGCCTCGCGCAGCACCTCGCCGGTGTCGCCTGAGAAGTCCGCCCGCGTGCCGAACGGATAGGCGAAGGCGGCGACCGCCCGGCCCAGCACCTGCTCCAGCCGCTCGCGCGACTCCCGCGCCTCGCGCAGGGCCTCGGCGCGCGGCAGCCGCGCCATCGAGCGGTGGGTCATGGAGTGCGAACCGATCTCGATCCCCTGCTCGGCCAAGGCGCGCAGGTCGGCGTCGGGCATCACCGCGAAGCCGTCGGGGCGTCCGGCGACGGTGAACAGCACCGCCGGCACGCCGCAGGCCTTCAGGATCGGCGCGGCGGCCGAGACCACGCTAGGGTCGCCGTCGTCGATGGTGACCAGCACCGAGCCGTCGGGCAGATCGAGGCGGCCTTGGGCGAACGCCTTCGCCTGCCCCAGGGTCACGGCCTTGCCGCTGTCGGCGAGGCGACTCATCTGCCGCTCGAAGCTGTCGGCCGAGACGCAGAACGGGCTGCGTCGGCTTGGGCCGAACCGGTGGTACGTCAGCACCCGCAGCCGCGGCCGGCCCTCGGAGATCAGCGCCGGCAGGGCGGTCATGGCGGCCACCCCGGCGCGCGCCGCCTTCTTGGCGATCCAGCGGGGCCAGGCGATCGGGCGTTCAGCCATGGGCGGGGCTCCGGGCGGCCTTGAGGTCCTGCGGCAGCCACAGCAGCAGCCGCGCAAGGAAAGCAGGGTTTCCCAGCAGATAGCGCCGCGCCTTCCACGGCTGGCGCAGCAGGATGTGCAGCCACTCCACGCCCTGGCGCCGCATCCAGCGGGGCGCCCGCTCCAGCGCCCCCGTCCAGTATTCCAGCAGGCCGCCGACCGCCATCGCCGCCGGCACGTCCAGCATCGGGCCCCAGCGCGCGATCCAGCGCTCCTGCAGCGGATTGCCCATGCCGACCAGAAGCAGTTCCGAGCCCGAGGCGTTCACCGCCTCCACCACCGCCGCGCTCGCCGTATCGTCCACATAGCCGTGGTGGGCCCCGGCCAGCACGCAGTCGGGAAACAGCCGCGCGAAGGTCTCCGCCGCCCGCCCGATCCGCTCCGCCGTGCTGCCGAGCAGGAAAACCCGCGTCCCCGGACGCGCCCGCAGCAGGGCTGGCACAAGGTCGGTGCCGTTCAGATTGGCTTTCAGCCGCACGCCGCGCGCCCGCGCCGCCCAGCGTACGCCGGTGCCGTCGCCGAACACCACGTCGGCGCCGTTCAGCGTCCGGCGATAGGCCGGATCGTCCGCCGCCTGGTTCAATGTGTGGGCGTTGACGAAGAACACCTTGGCTCCCCGGCGCTCGTCCAGCAGGGCGCGCAGCCGCGCGACCGCCGCCTCGAACGGCTCGTCGACCACGTCGACCCCCAGCACCCGGACCTGTCGCGACGGCTCCATCGCCCTAGCTCTACCCCGCGACCCGTCACCGCCGGTTTGCCGAACAGGGTTAAGCCGCGTTAGGAGTTCGCCCGGATGAGCCCGCCCCCCCGGCCCCCGTACCGCTCGACCGACCGCCTGGAGGTGATCCCTACGGCGATCGCGGAGGTCCTGCTGCTGCGGCCGAAACGCCTGCACGACGCGCGCGGCTTCTTCGTCGAGGCCTGGAACCGGCGGACCTTCGCCGAGGCGGGCCTGGGCTTCGACTTCGTCCAGGACAACGTCTCGGTATCGACCGAGATCTTCACCGTTCGCGGCTTCCACTACCAGGCGCCGCCGGCGCACCAGACCAAGCTGGTGTCGGTGCTGAAGGGCCGGGTGTTCGACGCGGTGGTGGACGCGCGCCGAGGCTCGCCCACCTTCGGCCGGGCCGTGACCGCCGAGCTGTCGGCCGATAACGGCCTGTCGATCCTCAGCCCCCGCGGCTTCCTGCACGCCCTGGTCACGCTCGAGCCGGACACGGTCGCCGCCTACAAGACCGACAATCATTTCTCCGGCCCGCACGACGGGGCGGTGGCCTGGGCCGACCCGGACCTGGGCGTCGATTGGCCGGTTCCGCCCGGGCGCGCGATCCTGTCGCCCAAGGACGCGGGCGCGCCCCGGTGGGCAGACTGGGACAGTCCCTTCACCTACGGAGCGGACTCGTGACCCTGCTGGTCACCGGC
>DASPKD010000140.1:0-3959 GCA_035628275.1 Caulobacteraceae bacterium
GGCGACGACCACGCGCCTGTCCGACGACCAGCTGTTCTACGCCATGCAGCGGGGGCTTTCGCAGGAAGAGGCGGTGGCCCTGCTGGTCAACGGCTTCGTGCGCGAGGTGCTGCAGGAACTGCCGATGGAGTTCGCCGTCGAGGCGCAGAAGCTGGTGGCGATCTCGCTGGAGGGGTCGGTCGGATGAGCACTCCGCGCCCGTCACCCTCGGGCTTGTCCCGAGGGCCCATTGCTCCGCATTCTCCGGCGTCGGCAGGCCGAAATGCCCATGTGGCCGCGCTTTGTGCGACGGCGCCATGGGCCCTCGGGACAAGCCCGAGGGTGACGGTTGGGAGGGGCAATGGACGAAAAGCGACCCCTGATCGCCGTCTATATGATGACGAACAAACCGTACGGCACCCTCTACGTCGGCGTGACCAACGGCCTTTGGCGGCGGGTCGAGGAGCATCGGAGCGGTGCGCACCCGGGTTTCACCAAGACCTACGGCCTGACACGGCTGGTCTGGTACGAGCTTCACGAGTCGATGGTGGGCGCTATTCGGCGCGAGAAGACGCTAAAGCGCTATCTGCGGGACTGGAAGATCAACCTGATCGAACGCGACAACCCTCATTGGGACGATCTCTACTTAGACGCGCTGAGGCCGCCGGTGTGGCGGCACGACGGCGTTCAAGGTTAGCGGAAAGCGCGCCACCCCCATCCCCGACCCTTCCTCCATCCAGAGGGAAGGGAGAACCGCGTTATCAGATCCGGTGAGTCCGTTGTTATCGATCCAGAACCTCCACGTCTCAGTCGCCGAAAAGCCGATCCTGCGCGGGCTGTCGCTCGAGCTGCCGGCGGGCGAGGTGCATGCGATCATGGGGCCGAACGGGGCGGGCAAGTCCACGCTCGGCTATACGCTGGCCGGGCGGCAGGGCTACGAGCCGACCGCGGGGAGCGTGAGCTTCGCGGGCGAGGACCTGCTGGCGCTGGCGCCGAACGAGCGTGCGGCCAGGGGGCTGTTCCTGTCGTTCCAGTACCCGCTGGAAATCCCGGGCGTGCCCGCCCTGACCTTCGTGCGCACCGCGCTCAACGCCCAGCGCAAGGCGCGCGGCGAGGCGGAGGTGTCCGCGCCGGAATTCCTCAAGCTCGTCCGTGAGAAGGCCAAGAGTCTTCGCATGGATTTCGAGATGCTGAAGCGGCCGCTGAACGTCGGCTTCTCCGGCGGCGAGAAGAAGCGGATGGAGGTGCTGCAGATGGCGCTGCTGCGGCCGCGTCTGCTGATCTTGGACGAAACCGACTCCGGCCTGGACATCGACGCGCTCCGCATCGTCGCAGACGGGGTGAACGCGCTGCGCGGTCCCGACACCTCGATGCTGGTGATCACCCACTACCAGCGCCTGCTCGACTACATCCGCCCCGACCGGGTGCACGTGCTGGCCGCCGGCCGTATCGTCGCCAGCGGCGGGCCGGAACTCGCGCACGAACTGGAGCGCGAGGGTTACGACAAGTTCCTGCCGGAGGCGGCGTGAGAACGCTCGCAACGAAAACTCCTCCCACGTGCAGCGCAGCGGAACGGGGGAGGGGGACCGCGGAACGCGGTGGAGGGGGCGTGCCGCGCCGCCTGGACCTGACGCGTTCGCGCAAAGCCGGCACGGCGACCGTCGCGCCCGGTCGCGCCCCCTCCACCATGCTGCGCATGGTCCCCCTCCCCCGCTTCGCAGGGGAGGAGCGATGAGCGTTCCCGTTCGCATCGACCTGACCGATCCCGCCAGCTTCCCGTCCCGCCGGGCCGAGGACTGGAAGTGGACCGACGTGCGCCGCTGGCTGCGCGAGGCTCCGGCGCCGTCCGCGCCGGTGGAGGTCGCGCCGGGAGGCCCGTTCGGGGCGCTCGGCGGCGAAGAAATCGCGTTCGGCAACGGCCGCGCCGCCGACGGCGGCTTCGCGGCCGAGTACGTCGCCGACGGCGAGCGGGCCCTGCGCCTGCGCTTCGTCAGCCGCGCGGACGGCACGGGCCACCAGACGACCACGCGGGTGACGGTGAAGGCCGGGGCGTCGCTGCTGCTGCTGGAGAGCTATGAGGGCGCGGGCGCCGGCTATGTCGCTAACACCGCCCTGGCGGTCGCGGTGGAGCCCGGCGCGCGGCTGGAGCGCATCGTGCTGCTGGACGAGCCGGAGGACGCGCTGTCGTTCTCGGCGGCCGAGGTGCGGCTGGGGGCCGGGGCGAGCTTCCGGCAGACGGTGCTGGCCTCGGGGGCGCGGCTGCAGCGGCACGAGACGCGTGTTGCCCACCCGGGCGAGGGGGCGAGCGTGACGCTGGACGGCGTCTACGCGCTGGACGGCGCGCGCCACGCGGACCTGACCACGGTGGTGGACCACCAGGGCGTGGGCGGCGTCACATCGCAGTTGACCAAGGGCGTGGTGCGCGACACCGCGCGCGGCGTGTTCCAGGGCCGCATCGTCGTGGCGCCGGGCGCCGACGGGACCGACGCCCGCATGGGCCACCACGCCCTGATCCTGTCGGACCGCGCGGAGGTCGACGCCAAGCCGGAGCTGGAGATCTACGCCGACGACGTGTCCTGTGCGCACGGCAATACCATCGGCGCCCTGGACGAGCAGGCGCTGTTCTACGCCATGAGCCGGGGCCTGCCGGAGACGGACGCCCGCGCCCTGCTGACTCACGCCTTCCTCGGCGAGGTGATCGACCGGATCGAGCACGAGGGCGCACGCGGCATAGCCGCCGCCTGGCTGGCGGCGCGGCTGGGGGCGGTGTCGTGAGCGCGTTCGACGCCTACGCCGCACGCGAGCAGTTTCCGATCCTGAAGCGCCAGGTGAACGGCCGGCCGCTGGTCTATCTGGACAGCGCCGCCACGGCCCAGAAGCCAAGGCCGGTGATCGACGCCATGACCGCGGCGATGGAGGGCTCCTACGCCAACGTCCACCGCGGCCTGCACACCCTGGCCAACGAGACCACCGAGGCCTACGAGGGCGCGCGCGACGCGGTCGCCGCCTTCCTGAACGCCCGCACGCGCGACGAAATCGTGTTCACCAAGGGCGGCACCGAGGCGATCAACCTGGTCGCCGCGTCGCTCGGCCTTTCGTGGGGCGAGGGCGACGAGGTGGTGCTGACCGAGATGGAGCACCACTCCAACATCGTGCCCTGGCATCTGCTGCGCGAGCGCAAGGGCGTGGTGCTGCGCTGGGCGCCGGTGCTGGAGGACGGCTCGCTGGACCTGGAGGTGCTGCGCTCGCTGATCGGGCCGCGCACGCGGCTGGTGGCGGTCAGCCACATGTCCAACGTGTTGGGCACCATCAACCCGGTGAAGGCGATCGTCGAAGCGGCGCGCGCGGCCGGGGCGCTGACCCTGGTCGACGGCTGCCAGGGGGCGGTGCACGCCGCGCCGGACGTGCAGGAGCTGGGCTGCGACTTCTACGTCTTCACCGGCCACAAGCTGTATGGGCCGAGCGGCATCGGCGTGCTGTACGGCCGGGGCGAGGTTCTGGGGAACATGCCGCCTTATCAAGGCGGTGGCGAGATGATCTCGCAGGTCGCTTGCGATCTTGTGACCTACGCCGACCCGCCCGCGCGGTTCGAGGCGGGCACGCCGCCGATCCTGGAGGCGATCGGGCTGAAGGCGGCGATCGACTGGCTGTCCGGCTTCGACCGCCAGGCGGTGCTGGAACATGAGAAATCAGTGTACCGCCGCGCCCTGGACGGCCTGAACGGGGCCAACTGGGTGCGGGTGCTGGGCACGGCCGAGGGCAAGGGCGCGATCCTGACCTTCACCGTCGAGGACGCCCACGCCCACGACGTGGCCCAGTTGCTGGACCGCTACGGGGTGGCGGTGCGCGCCGGCCAGCACTGCGCCGAGCCGCTGATGCGGCGTTTCGGCGTCAGCTCCAGCGCGCGCGCCTCGTTCGCCCTATATAACACCCTCGAAGACGCCGACGCCTTCGTGGACGCGCTGCACCGGGCGCGGAGC
>DASPKD010000141.1:0-8479 GCA_035628275.1 Caulobacteraceae bacterium
CCGCGTGTTCATCGAGGTCGGCGGCAAGGTTCAGCTGACCAACGTGCGCTTCCGCGACAACAGCCAGCTGATGAACATCTGCCAGCGGATCGTCAGCCAGATCGGCCGCCGCGTGGACGAGAGCTCGCCGATCTGCGACGCGCGCCTGCCCGACGGCAGCCGGGTCAACGTCATCGCCCCGCCGCTGGCGCTGGACGGCCCGACGCTGACCATCCGGAAGTTCAAGAAAGACAAGCTGACCATGCGCAACCTGGTGGAGTTCAACTCCATCAGTCCCGAAGGGGCGCGCGTGCTCGGCGTCATCGGCGCCTCGCGCTGCAACGTGCTGATCTCGGGCGGCACGGGGTCGGGCAAGACCACGCTGCTGAACACCATGACCGCCTTCATCGACCCGACGGAGCGGGTGGTCACCTGCGAGGACGCGGCCGAACTGCAGCTCCAGCAGCCGCACGTGGTGCGCCTGGAGACCCGCCCGGCCAACCTCGAAGGCCAGGGCATGATCACCATGCGCGACCTGGTGAAGAACTGCCTGCGGATGCGCCCCGAGCGGATCATCGTCGGCGAGGTGCGCGGCCCCGAGGCGTTCGACCTGCTGCAGGCGATGAACACCGGCCACGACGGCTCGATGGGGACCCTGCACGCCAACAGCCCGCGCGAGGCGCTGAGCCGGCTGGAGTCGATGATCACCATGGGCGGCTACGGCCTGCCGACCAAGACCATCCGCGAGATGATCGTGGGCTCGGTCGACGTGATCATCCAGGCCGCGCGCCTGCGCGACGGCTCGCGCCGCATCACCCACGTCACGGAGGTGGTGGGGCTGGAAGGCGACGTGATCATCACCCAGGACCTGTTCCTCTACGAGATACAGGGCGAGGACAAGGACGGCCGGGTGCTCGGCCGCCACCGCTCCACCGGCATCGCCCGCCCGCGCTTCTGGGACCGCGCCCGCTACTACGGCCTCGAGCGCGAGCTGGCCGAAGCCCTCGAAGCGTCGGAGTAGTCCCTGTGCTGACAACCCTCCTGATCGCGGTCCTCAGCTTCGTCACCATCGCGGGGCTGGGTTTCGTCTTCGTCGGCGGCGGCGACAGCTCCGACCGCGCGTTGAAGCGCGCCCAGGCCTTCGTCAAGACCGATGCGGACCGTCCGCGCGTCGCGCGCCAGTCCAAGGGCGACAAGGCCGACGACCGGCGCAAGCAGATCCTGACCCAGCTGAAGGAGGCCGAGCGCAAGGAGCGCAAGGCCCGCGTCACCCTCCAGGCGCGGCTGCGTCAGGCGGGCCTGGCACTGCAGGTGCGCACCTTCTGGATCATCAGCGGCGTGATCGGCGTGGTCGTGTTCCTGCCGGCCCTGCTGCTGGGCAAGGGGCCGCTGGTGGCCGCCGGGCTCGGCTTCGCCGCCGCCTTCGGCCTGCCGCGCTGGGTGGTCGGCTTCATCGCCGCTCGGCGGGTCAAGCGCTTCACCGAGGAGTTCGCCAACGCCGTCGACATCATCGTGCGCGGCATCAAGTCGGGCCTGCCGGTCCACGACTGCCTGAAGATCATCGGCAAGGAGTGCACCGCGCCCCTGGGCCCGGAGTTCCAGCGCGTGGTCGAGAACCTCGGCATGGGCCTGACCATGGAGCAGTCGCTGGAGAAGCTCTACGACCGCATGCCCACGCCCGAGCTGCGGTTCTTCGCCATCGTCATGTCGATCCAGTCGAAGACCGGCGGCAACCTGGCCGAGGCGCTGGGCAACCTGTCGGTGGTGCTGCGCTCGCGCAAGCTGATGCGCGAGAAGATCAAGGCGCTGTCGTCCGAGGCCACCGCATCGGCCGGGATCATCGGCTCCATGCCGCCCGGCGTGATGATGATCGTCTCCATCACCACCCCCTCCTACATGGCCCTGATGTTCACCGACCCGCGCGGTCAGATGATGCTGATGGGCGGCGCGCTGTGGATGTCGATCGGCATCTTCGTGATGAAGCGCATGATCTCGTTCAAGATCTGAGGGCCCGACCGTGAACGACCTGGCCCAGACCGTCACCAATCCCGACAACGTCCTGGCGGTGTTCGTAGCCCTGGTGACCTTCGCCACCATCGTGACGATCGCCGCGCCCATGTTCCAGGGCGAGAAGCTGGAAAGCCGGATGAAGGCGGTCGCCGGCCGCCGCGAAGAGCTGAAGCGCCGCGCCCGCCAGTCGCTGTCGCGCGAATCGACCCTGCGCCACGCCGACGCCGGCTTCTACAAGAAGGTGGTCGAGCGGCTGCAGCTCAAGCGTCTGATCGAGGATCCGCTGGTGGTCGAGAAGCTGGCCCAGGCCGGTTTCCGCGGGCCCAAGCCCGTCACCACCTTCTACTTCTTCCGCTTCGCCACCCCGTTCATCCTGGCCGCGGCGGCGGCGGTCTATCTGTTCGTGACCAACGCCTTCGACCTGCCGACGACCTCCAAGCTGTGCGCGGTGGTGGCGGCCTTCGTGATCGGCTTCTACGGGCCGAACCTGTACGTCTCCAACATCGCCCAGAAGCGGCGCGAGTCGATCATGCGCGCCTTCCCCGACGCGCTGGACCTGCTGCTGATCTGCGTGGAATCCGGCATGTCGATCGAGGCGGCGATCCAGAAGGTCAGCCAGGAGATCGGCGGCACCTCGATCGAGCTGGCGGAGGAGATGGCCCTGCTGACCGCCGAGCTCAGCTACCTGCCCGAGCGGCGCCAGGCCTACGAAGGCTTCGCCAAGCGCACCAACCACCCGGGCATCAAGTCCATGGCCACCGCCATGATCCAGGCGGAACGCTACGGCACGCCGTTGGGCACCGCGCTGCGGGTGATGGCCAAGGAGAACCGCGAACTGCGCCTGTCGGCCGCCGAGAAGAAGGCCGCCGCCCTCCCGGCCCAGCTCACCGTGCCGATGATCCTGTTCTTCCTGCCGGTGCTGTTCGTGGTCATCCTCGGCCCGGCGATCATCAAGATCCAGGACATCAACAAGTAGCGGTCAGTACAGGCTGGCCCGCACGAAGCCGATCGCCTGGAACACCGCGACCGAGATCAGGAACCACGCCGCCGCCAGGTCGAGGTCCCCCGCGCCCAGATGCGGCGCCGCGCCCGCGACGCCCGCCAGCGTCCCCGCCACCAGCCACCCGCGCAGCCGCTGATACGACGTCATCCCCCGCGTGCCCCGCGCCGCCATCGCCGCTCTCCTGTGAAGCTCCGCCCAGATGGCGGGCGGCGGCCCCATAAGTCCAATCGATTGTTCCTGGTGATCGTGATAGGCGGAAGCTTTCAGACGCCCTGCCGGTTTTCACCGCCGCGGCGAGCGTGTAATCCCCTCCGTCGACGGAGGGCTGTGCGGAGAGGCGACGGGATGAAGCGGCTGGCCTGGATGGTGCTGCTGGCGCTCGCCGCGTGCGACGACCGCACGGCTCCGGCCGCCGCGCCGGCGCCCGCGGCCGCCCCGTCTGCCGCCGCGCCCGCCCCCGCGACCGCCGCCGCCGTGAGCGCCGACGAAGCCGAGCTGATCCGGCTGGAGCACGCCTACGCCCAGGCCCTGGTCGACAAGGACCGCGCCTTCCTGATGGCCTTCTACGCACCCGACTGGCGGGGCGGGAACTGGATGGGCTTCTGGACCAAGTCGCGCATGCTCGAGAGCCTGATGGACGAGCGTTACGTCGTGAAGTCCATGAAAGTTCGGGACGTGAAGGTGCGCGTCATGGGCGACGTCGCCGTGGTCCAGGGGATCGACGACGAGGTGACCTCCATGGGCGGTCGCGACACCAGCGGCCTGTGGGTGTTCACCGACGTGTTCGAGCGGCGGGACGGGCGCTGGGTCGCCGTCGCCGGCCACACCAGCGAGATCAAGCCCGAGCAGCCGTGAGCGTGGGTCACGGACGGACCCCGAGCCTCCCCCTCACAACAAGCGTATCCTCGGCTCCGCCCTCGGACCGGCGGGGTGGATCAGCAGGTCGGTGATCGCCCACACCAGCGCGTCGGCCCGGTCCGGGCTGGCGCCGCGTCGCCCGCATTCGCCGCCCCCGCTCCCCAGCGCCAGCAGCTCCTCCTCCAGCTCCGTGAACACGCCCGCGTGCAGCACCCGCCCCTGTTCGTACAGCGCCGCCACCGGCTCGGCGCGGGCCCGTTTTCCTCGGGCTGCGTGGGCCAGGCGTACGGGGCAGGGGGCGCCGCCGGCGCTCAGGCAGGCGCGCACCATCTCGCCGCCCTGATTGGCCTCGGCCACGATCCGCGAGGCGCCGAACGCGGTCGCGGCGTCGGCGACCCGCCGCGCCCAGCCCAGCGGCGACAGCCCCCGCGTCGTGCGGTCGGCCAGCACCCAGGCCCGATCGCCGACCCGCCCGGCCACCACGATCCCGCAGGCGTCGCCGTCCATTCCCGCCGGCGGATCGACCGCCACCACCACGCGCTCCATGGGCCCTGGCGGTGCGGGAACCCGCGCCCGCTCCAGGTCGGCCGCCCGCCACAGCGCCCCCTCGCCCTCCAGCAGCCGCCCGTCCAGCTCCTGCGCCGCCAACCGCGTGCCGCCGTACAGCGTCTTGAGATCCTCCAGAAACGCCGGGCTCAGGTTCGCCGCGTTGGCCCCGGTCGGCGCGTCGGTACGCACGGTCAGGGGCTCGGCGACCAGCGCCCTCAGCGCCGGGATCGGTCGTGGCGTGGTGGTCACCGCCAGCCGCGGATCGTTCCCCAGCCGCAGGCCCATGCGCAGCAGCGCCAGGGTCTCGCCCGGGCGACGCCAGGCGCAGAACTCGTCGGCCCAGGCGGCATGGAACTGGGGTCCGCGCAGACTGTCGGGGTCCTCGGCCGAAAAGGCGTAGGCCACGGCGCCGTTCGGCCAGACCAGCCGCCGCCGCACCGCCTCCCAGCGCGGGCGCGGCCGCCCTGGCAGGCGCAGAAGCCCCGACGTCCCCTCGGCCATCACCTCGCGCACGTCGTGCAGGGTCGGCCCTACCAGCGCCAGCCGCGCCCCGGGCCGCGCCCGCGCCGCCAGCCACTCCGCCCCGGCCCGTGTCTTGCCCGCGCCGCGTCCGCCGAGGAAGAGCCACGTCCGCCACGGCCCCTCCGGCGGCCGCTGCGCCGGATGCGCGGTCAGCCGCCACAGCGTGTCCGCCGCCTCCGCCCGCTCGTCGCGCGTCGCCGACCCGCCGTTCAAGCGCCCGCTCCCCCGGTCTCCGCCTCCAGCGCGTCCAGCCGCCGGCGCAGCAGCACGAACACGTCGTCCTCCGGCTCGTCGTTCTGGGCCGGCGCCTGCGGCCCCAGGCGCGCGGCCAGCCGCGCCAGCCCCTCGGCCATGCGCAGGTGCTCGCGTGCGGCCGCCCACCGGCCTCGGCCCAGCAGCCGCCACGCCTCCCCCGCCGCCTTGCGCGCCGCCTCGTCCAGGTCTTCCGGCGCGGGCGGCGGCTCGGCCGTCAGGTCCGGGGGCGTCGGCCGGTCGCGCTTGCGCCACCCCTGCCGCCGCGCCCGTCGGTAAATCGTGGTCTCGCTCGGCCCGAACCGCTCCCTCAGCGATCGCGCGCTCTCCCCGTCCAGATAGCGCTCCGCCATCAACGCCCAGGTCTCTTGCGAAACCTTGCGATACCGCCGCGGCCCCGCCGCCCCTGCGTCCTCACCCGTCATGCGCCCATGATACGGCCGCCCGCCGAGGGGTCGGGCAAATCGGGCCGAGAAAGATCAGAGGGCTGAATCGAAGCGACTAATCCGAATGGAATAGGGGGAGATCGGCGGGCGCCTCCTCATCTCCTCCGATCGCCCCTGTTTCGCCCCTCTCGACAGCCCGAATTGGTCGTTCGACCAATCCGACGCGAGTGCTAGACCGGGCGTCGATGACCTTCGTCACCCGGCTCGCGCCGTCGCCTACGGGATTTCTGCATCGGGGCCACGCCTTCTCGGCCCTGACCGCCTTCCGCGCCGCGCGCGAAGTCGGCGGGCGGTTCCTGTTGCGGATCGAGGACATAGACCGCACCCGCTGCCGTCCCGAGTACGAGGCGGCGATCTATGAGGACCTGGCCTGGCTCGGCCTGGAGTGGGAAACCCCGGTGCTGCGCCAGTCGGAGCGGACCCAGGCCTATCAGGCGGCGCTGGACCGCCTGCGCGGCCAGGGGCTGCTGTACCGCTGCTTCCGCACCCGGCGCGAGATCCTCGACGACATCGCCCGCGCCCCGCACGGGCCCGGCGAGGGGCCGGACGGCGTGGTGGTGCGCGGGGCCGCCCTGCCGCCCGACCAGGAGGCCGCCCTGCTCGACGCCGGTCGCCCCTACGCCTGGCGGCTGTCGCTGGATCGGGCGCGCGAGGCGCTGGGTCCCGCCTGGGACGCGCTGTCGTTCGTCGAGGAGGGCGCCGGCCCGAACGGTGAAACCGGCCTGATCCCGGCCCGGCCCGAGACCGCCGGCGACGTGGTGCTGGCCCGCAAGGACGTCGGCGTCGCCTACCACCTGGCTGTGGTCGTCGACGACGCCGCCCAGGGCGTCACCCACGTGATCCGCGGCTGCGACCTGTTCGCCGCCGCCCATGTCCAGCGCCTGCTCCAGGCGCTACTGGACCTGCCCGCCCCCCTGTACCGCCACCACCGCCTGCTGACCGACGCGCAGGGGCGCCGCTTCGCCAAGCGCGACAAGGCCGAGACCCTGCGGGAACTCCGTGCGGCCGGCGTGACCGCGGAGGCGTTGAGGAGGGAGCTCTGCCTCTGATTAATCCCTTCCCTTCATGGGGAAGAAGGGAGGACTGGTGTCCAGCCTCACCCGTTCAGGGCGGAAATGTCCGCGGCTCTGCTGCTCAGCAAGAGGGTTTTGCAGGCCTCAAGATCCTCGCTGAGCGGCCTCCAGCGCCCAACGAGCCGCCATGGCGAGAAACGCCGATCGACTCAGCCCCTTTTCTGAGGCGCGGCGATCTATGCGGCCCAGCAGACTCCTAGGCAGCATCACGTTCACGCGCTCGGACAGGTCCGGCTCCTCCGCCCCGATCAGCACCTTGCCGACCGCTTCCGCCGCCTCGGCCATATCCATCTGCTCGATGCCACGCGCGATGGGGAGCTCGATCCCTTCCTCAATCAGGGCTTCGAGATGCAGGGCCAAGGCATCCTCTGCTTCTCGAACGGCCTCGTCCGCCGTGTCGCCAGCGCTGACACAGCCCGGCAGATCAGGAAACCACACCCCCCACCCGCCGTCCTCGCCCTGCTCAAGGAATGCCGGGTAGAACAACTTGGTCATTCTAAACCTCCTGCCCGCGTCTTCACGGAAACCTCAGACCGCTGGCTCGCTCGATACTCTTCAGAACGCCGGGCGTAAGGTCTTTCGCCCCGTGGACCGGAACGGTGATCAGGTGCGCGACGCCGTCCTTCTTCAAGGTCACGTGGGACCCTCTCCGCCGAGCTACGGCCCACCCGTCAACTTCGAGCCTCCTGATCACGTCGGCGCTCTTCATGTGTGTAAGATTACACATAGGCGTGGAGTGATGAAAGACTCTCATGCCCTCTCGCCTTCACGGGACGGACGTAGGCCCGTGCAGCAGGCCAGGGTGAGGATGTGGATCCGAAGCCTTCCCCCGGCCCTTCAGGCGCGCCCTATAAAGAGGTGGAGGGGTCGCCTACCGCCCCCCGTACCGCATCTCCCCCAGCACCCGGGCGATCTCCTGCGCGGTCCGGGACGGCCTGATCCCGGCCTTCCACTTCTCGAACTGCATCACGTTCTCGATCCGGTTCGCGACGAACGCTTCCGCCGCCGGCCGGCCCTGGCTCAGCCGGATCGACAGCGCCGGGACCAGAATGCCGGCCAGGATGGCGCGCTTGGAATAGTGGTTCTCGTCGGTCGCCGTGTCGCCGGCCCAGCGCCAGATCGTATCGGCGCTCTCCCAGGCCAGCTTCAGCCCCAGGTCGGCGTTCCACGGCAGGGCCAGGAACCCCGCCCAGCGGCGGGTCGAATCGCGCTCGGCGTCCGCGACGTCCAGCCGCGTCCCCACGCCCTTGGCGATCCGCTCGCGGATCTTCAGCCCGGCCGGGTCGGCCGGCAGCAGGGCGAGTGCGCGGGCGTCGTGGCGGCGGGACAGCAGGGCGGCGAGATCGCGCGCGCCGTGGGGGAACAGCAGCTCGGCGTCGCCCTTGGAAAGCCCTTGCTCGGCCGAGGCGCGCTCGACCATGCGCGCGCTCCAGCCCAGCGACGGGGCCAGGCGGATCGCGCCGTCGAGCACGGCCTGTTCGGTGCGGTCGGCCCAGTCTGTCCGGTCGGTCATGAAATCAGCATAAAGCCCGCTTGCGCGCCGGGCCACCGCCTAGACTCCTGAAAGGCTTTGATGTATCTCCCGCGCCCAAGCCCGGAAGGAACCCTTTCCGGGCGCCCGTATTTTTCGCCCGCTTCCGAGAGACGCGCAGGCGGGTGACCGAAGGAGAGAGGACCCTGGTTCAGATTTTCGTTCGCGACAACAATGTCGACCAAGCCCTGAAGGCGCTGAAGAAGAAGATGCAGCGCGAGGGCTCCTTCCGCGAAATGAAGCGCCACGTCCATTA
>DASPKD010000142.1:0-3384 GCA_035628275.1 Caulobacteraceae bacterium
AAGCCCGGCGAGGCGGTGAAGAAGGACGAACTGCTGGTCGAGATCGAGACCGACAAGGTGGCCGTCGAGGTCGCCTCGCCCGCCGACGGCGTGCTGTCGGAGGTGCTCAGCCCCGAGGGAACGACGGTGAACCCCGGCCAGGTGATCGCGCGCGTGTCCGGCGCCGGCGCGGTCGGCGCGCCGTCCGCTTCCCAGGTCTCCGCCCCGCCGCAGGTCGCGCCCGCCCCCGCCGCCGCTCCGGCCCAGAACGGCGCCATGCCGCTGTCGCCGTCGGTGCAGAGGATCGTGGCCGAGAACAACCTGAACCCCGCCTCCATCGCCGGCACCGGCAAGGACGGGCGGATCACCAAGGGCGACGCCCTGGCGGCCCTGTCCGGCGGCGCCCAGGCGCCCGGCGCGAGCGCGCCCGTTCCCGCCGCCCAGGCGCCCGCCCCGGCCCCGGCCGCCCCGCGCGCGATCGGCCCGCGCGAGGAGCGGGTGAAGATGACCCGCCTGCGCCAGACCATCGCCCGGCGCCTGAAGGAGTCCCAGAACAACGCCGCCATGCTGACGACCTTCAACGAGGTCGACATGAGCGCGGTGATGGCGCTGCGAAACGCCTACAAGGACGCGTTCGAGAAGCGCCACGGGGTGAAGCTCGGCTTCATGGGCTTCTTCGTGAAGGCCTGCATCGCGGCCCTGAAGGAGATCCCGGCGGTCAACGCCGAGATCGAGGGCTCCGACGTCATCTACAAGAACCACTACGACATCGGGGTGGCGGTCGGCACCGACCGCGGCCTGGTGGTGCCGGTGGTGCGCGACGCCGACGCCATGAACCTGGCCGAGATCGAGAAGGAGATCGGCAGCCTGGGCAAGCAGGCCCGCGACGGGACCCTGTCGCTGGACCAGCTGCAGGGCGGCACCTTCACCATCTCCAACGGCGGGGTCTACGGCTCGCTGATGTCCACTCCGATCCTGAACGCGCCGCAGTCGGGGATCCTGGGCATGCACAAGATCCAGGAGCGGCCGATGGCGATCGGCGGCCAGGTGGTGATCCGCCCGATGATGTACCTGGCGCTCAGCTACGACCACCGGCTGGTCGACGGCAAGGAAGCGGTCACCTTCCTGGTCCGCGTCAAGGAGCACATCGAGGACCCGCAACGGTTCCTGCTGGACGTGTGACCGCGGGCGGCTAGGCTCCCTCCATGGGCCTCGCCGTCGCCGGACGCTTCCTGTCGCTCACCGAGGCCTACGCCGCGGCGGGGGCGCTGCGCTCCGCCGGCGTACGGGCCGAGGTGTTCGACGAGCACTGGGGGACCATGCTGTGGACGCAGAGCGACGCGCTCGGCGGCTTCCGGGTCATGGTCCACGCCGACGAGATCGACGATGCGCGCGCCGTTCTCGCCAGCGCCGAGGCTTCGCCCTACCCCCTCGAAGACAAGCCTGCCGAAGATTGGGGCCTGACGCCTACCCTGCTTCTGGCAGCTGCTCAGCCGCTGGCGGGGTGGGGCTGGGTGTCGGTGAGCAGGCGCCCCGCCGCGTGGAAATGGCTCGGCTTTGCACTGCTGGTCGTGCCGGTGTGGCTGCTCGGCCTTGCCATGCTGGTGATGGAATTGGTGTGGTACGTGCAGGCCGTCTGGCTGACGCTCCTGCCCTGACTCAACCCGCCTCGAAGCTGACAGGTGCGCCCCAGAACGCCTCCACCAGGCCGGATTGCACGCCGGGTTCGCCGGTGGTCAGGAAGCGGCGAACGCCGGAGGCGCCGGTGGCGTACTCCGGGTGGCGGGCGAAGTAGCGGTCGAGCGCGTCGGCCACGGCGCTGGGCTGGTGGATCAGCGGGGTACCGGGCGGCAGGGCCTCGACGAACAGGTCCGAGACGATCTCGTAGTGGGTGCAGCCCAGGATCGCCCGGTCGGGATGGCGGCCGATGCGGGTCTTCAGCGCCTGGACGTGCGCCTGAACGGTCTCGCGCAGGGCCTCGCGGTCGGCGCCCTGCTCGATCATGCCGGCCAGGTCGGGGCAGGGTTCGGAGAACACCGCCAGGTCCTGGCGACGCTTGTCGATCTCGATCTCGTAGACCCGGCTGGCGGCGGTGGCGCGGGTGCAGAACACCCCGATCACGTCCAGCGCCTCGATCTTCTCGCCCCGGCGCTCGGCCTCGTGTTCCCAGGGCAGGCCGGTGGCCGCCTCGATGGTCGGCACGATGATCCCCAGCACGTTGACCGGCCGCCCGATCTCCTTGCGCCAGCCCGGCAGCCAGGTCTGCTGCAGTCGGCGCAGCGCAATGGCCGAGGCGGTGTTGCAGGCCAGCACGACCAGATCCGCCCCGGCCTCGACCAGCCGCACCACCCCGGCTTTGGTCAGCTCCACGATCTCCTCGCCCGGGCGCCCGCCGTAAGGCGCGTGCGCCTGGTCTGCGAGGTAGAGGAAGTCCGCTTGCGGGAACCGTTCCACCAGCGCGCGGTGGATGGACAGACCGCCCACGCCGGAGTCGAATACGCCGATAGCCATGATGCGGCCTTTAGACCGGCGCCGATCCCGCGTAAACGATGCGGCAGTGAAACATTACCATCCCTTCATTTCACCGCGACGCTCGGCGCGGCTAGGGTTGACCCCAAACCAAAGAACAAGATCGGGAGACGTCCTCACATGCGATCCATGCTTCTCGCCGGCGCCGGTTGCGCCGCGCTGCTGACCTCGGCCTGCGCCACCACCGCGACCACCACCGACACGCCGGCCATGACCGAAGCCTCGCCGCCCGTCGCCGAAGCGCCCCCGGCCAAGCCCGCCTCGACCAACCCCGCGGTCATGGCCTGGTCCGGCCCCTACGGTGGCGTGCCGCCGCTGGACAAGATCACCCCGGAACTGGTCCGCTCGGGCTTCGACGAGGCGCTGGAGATGCGCCGGGCCGAGATCGCGGCGATCGCCAACAACCCCGCGGCGCCGACGTTCGAGAACACGATCGTGGCGCTGGAGCGCTCGGGCAAGGCCTACGGCCGCGTCAACGCCCTGCTCGGCATCTACACCTCCAGCGTCACCAACGACGCATGGTCCAAGGTCGAGAGCGAGCTGGCCCCGCTGCAGTCGGCCGCCTTCTCCGAGCTGATCCAGAACGAGGCCCTGTTCCGCCGGATCGAGACCCTGTGGAACACCCGCCAGTCGTTGAACCTGACGCCCGAGCAGCAGCGCCTGCTGTTCCGCACCTACGACGGCTTCGTGCGCCAGGGCGCCAAGGTCGCGCCCGAGAACAAGGCGCGCCTGGCCCAGGTCAACGCCGAGCTGGCCGCCCTCTACACCGAGTTCGGCCAGAAGGTGCTGGCCGACGAGAACACCTGGATCGTGGTCACCGACGAGAAGCAGCTGGCCGGTCTGCCGGAGTCGCTGAAGGCGTCGTACAAGACGGCC
>DASPKD010000143.1:0-5624 GCA_035628275.1 Caulobacteraceae bacterium
AAGCAAACTCAACGCAAAGCAGGCGTCGAGTGGCTCCGCGGGTAGGATTCGAACCTACGACCAGCCGGTTAACAGCCGGCTGCTCTACCACTGAGCTACCGCGGATCACAGCGCTCGAAGGAGGCGGGCTATAGCAGCGCGGCGCGCCGCCGCGCAAGCACGGGAAGCGCCGCCTCCAAAGAAAAAGCCCGACGCGGGCGTCGGGCTTTGCGAGTTCGGTGATGGTGGGTGTCTCCGGGAAAGAAGACACGTCCTTAATGGAGCGTTGACGGTTAAGCGGAGCTTAACGGCCTCACTCCCCTGCGACCGGCGCCGGCTCCTCCTTGCCCTGGGCGGCGAACAGCTTGCCGGTGCGGCGCTTGAACTTGGCCGAGATCGTGTCGACGAAGGTGAAGGCCACCGGCACGAACAGCAGCGACAGCAGGGTCGAGGTCACCAGGCCGCCGATCACCGCCACCGCCATCGGCGAGCGGAAGGCCACGTCGGCGCCCATGCCGGCGGCGATCGGCGCCATTCCCGCACCCATGGCGAGCGTGGTCATGATGATCGGCCGCGCCCGCTTGTGCGCCGCGTCCAGCAGCGCCTCGGTCCGACCCATGCCCGCCCGCATGGCCTCGATCGCGTACTCGACCAGCAGGATCGAGTTCTTGGCGGCGATGCCGGTCAGCATGATCATGCCGATCAGCGCCGGCATGGACATGGCCTTGCCGGTGACCAGCAGCAGGAAGAAAGCCCCGCCGAAGGAGACGGGCAACGCCGCCAGGATGGTGATCGGGGTGGCGAAGCTGCGGAACAGCAGCACCAGCACGACGTACATCAGCAGAATGCCGGTCAGGATGGCGACCAGGAAGCCGGTCAGCATCTCGCCCTGCGCCTCCGCGTCGCCGGACGGCACCTCCTGCACGCCGGCGGGCAGGTTCTTCATCGACGGCAGGGCGTGGACCAGGTTCAGCGCCTCGCCCAGCGGCACCTTGGTCTCGCCCTGGATGGTGGCGGTGCGGCGCCGGTCAAGCCGGTCGATCTGCAAGGGCCCGGCGCCGAAGCGCACGTCCGCCACCGCGCTCAGCGGCACGGAACCGCCGGACGCGGTCGGCACCCGCAGGTTCTCGATCACCGACAGATCGGCGCGCGCGTCCTGGTTCAGCATCACCCGGATCGGGATCTGCCGGTCGGGCAGGTTGAACTTGGGCAGGATCGCCTCGACGTCGCCGAGCGTCGCCACCCGCGCCGCTTGCGAGATCGACGCGGCCGACACGCCCAGCAGGGCCGCCTTGTCCGCCTTCGGCTCGATCAGGATTTCCGGCCGCGCCAGGTTGGCGGTGGAGGCCACGTTGGCCAGCTGCGGCAGCTGGCGCATCTCGGTCTCGACCCGCTGGGACGCGGCCTGCAGCGCCGCCGGGTCGTCGCTGACCAGCGCGATCTGGATGCCGCCGCCGTTGGAGCCGTCGGCGCCGAAGCGCACGCGCGCGCCGGGGATTTCGGCGAACTCGGCGTTCATCTCCTGCTCGAACTGCTGCTGGGTCAGCTTGCGGTCGTGCCGGGGGACGAGGTTGATGGTCAGGGTCGCGCGGCGCACGTCGCCGGCCACGCCCCCGCCGCCCGGACCCTGGACGGTCTGGGCCGAGCCGACGGAGCTGTAGACCGCCTCGACCTCGGGCCGCTTCAGCAGCTTGTTGGTGACCTGGGCGGCGGCCGCGTCTGTCTCGTCCAGCGTCGAGCCCGGCGGCAGCTCCAGCGACATCACCGAGCGCGACACGTCGCCTGGCGGGATGAACTCGAACGGCAGCAGCGAGGCCACGCCGAAGGAGCCGAAGAAGAACACGGTGCCGAGGATCATCACGATCACGCGGTTGCGGCGCGTGCCCAGGCACCAGCGCAGCATCCGCTGGTAAGCCGGCATCCAGCGCGGCTCGTCGTCGTGCTCCTTGGCCTTGTTGCGGCGGAGCAGGTAGGCGCCCATCAGCGGCGTGAGCGTGCGCGCCACCAGCAGCGAGAACAGCACCGACACGCAGCAGGCGACTGCGAAGGCCTTGAAGAACTGGCCGACCACGCCGGGCATGAAGCCGGTCGGCGCGAACACGGCGACCAGGGTGGCGGTGGTGGCCACAACGGCCAGCCCGATCTCGTCGGCGGCCTCAAGCGCGGCGGGGTAAGGATCCTTACCCTCGCGCATGTGGCGCACGATGTTCTCGATCTCCACAATCGCGTCGTCGACCAGGATGCCGACGGTCAGCGACAGGGCCAGCAGGGTCACGACGTTGAACGACTGGTTGGTGACGTCCATCACCCAGAAGGTCGGAATCAGCGACAGCGGCATGGCCAGGGCCGCGATCAGGGTCGCACGCCAGTCGCGCAGGAAGATCCAGACCACGAACACGGCCAGCAGGGCGCCTAGCCCCAGGGTCTCGATCGAGGCGTCGTAGCTCTCGATCACCTGGTCGACCGAGGCGGTGACCTCCTTCATGGTCACGTCGGCGCGCTCGCGGTCGAGCTCGGCGATGGCCTCGCGGGCCTTCTCGGCGACGTCCACTTCGCTGGAGCCGCGGCTGCGCAGCACGCCGAAGCCGACCACCTCCTGGCCGTCCAGGCGCGCGCGGCCGCGGGGGTCAGCCCAGGAATCGTCGACCTCGCCGAGATCGGCCAGGCGCACCGAGCGTCCGCCCGGCAGGTCGATGCGGGTCTGGCGCAGCTCCTCGATGGTGCCGGCGCTGCCGAGCGTGCGGACCGACTGCTCGGCGCCTGCGATCTCGGTGCGGCCGCCGGGCAGGTTGACGTTGAAGTTGCGCAGCTGCTGGCTGACCTGGCCGGCGGTGATGCCTTGCGCGGCCAGCTTGTCGGGGTCCAGGCGCACGCGCACCTCGCGGTCCACGCCGCCGTCGCGCTGGACCTGGCCTACGCCGTCGATCGACAGCAGCCGTTTTGCGACCGTGTTGTCGACGAACCAGCTCAGCTCTTCCGGCGACATGCCCGGCGCGCTGACCACGTAGCTGATCAGGGCGCCGCCGGTGATGTCGATGCGCTGGACGGTCGGGTCCTCGACGTCGGCGGGCAGCAGGCCGCGCACGCCGGTCACCGCGTTGCGCACGTCGTTGGTGGCGCGATCCAGGTCGGTGCCGAGCTGGAACTCGATCATGGTGTTCGACACGCCGTCGTTGACGGTCGAGCGGATGTGGCGAACCGAGCCGAGGCCCGATACCGCGTCCTCTACGATGCGCGCGACCTGGGTCTCCAGCTCCGTCGGCGCGGCGCCCGGCTGGGCCACGGTCACCGACACGGCCGGGAAGTCCACGTCGGGGAAGTTGTTGATCCGCAGCTTCTGGAAGCTGAACAGCCCCGCGACCGTCAGCACCAGGAACAGGACGAGGATCGGGATCGGGTTCCTGATCGACCAGGAGGAAAGCTGGTTGAAGTTCATCGGGCGCCCGCCGCTCCGGTCCGGGCGCCGCCGGCGGCCGGGGCCTTGGCCGCCACCCGCACCAGGTCGCCTTCGGCCAGGAAGCCCGCGCCCTGAACGGCGACGCGCTGGCCCGCCTGCAGACCCGACTCGATCTCGACCTGATCGCCGACGCGCGCGCCGGGCTGGACCACGCGCAGCCGCGCGCGGCCGCCGCCGTCGATCACGAACACCGCCGCCTTGTTCTGGCGATAGAGCACCGCCGACTGCGGCACCACCACCGCCGGCGCGGCGCCCACGTCGATGGAGGCGCGGGCGAACATGCCGGGACGGAAACCCGCCCCGCCCGGCAGGCTGATGCGGGCCAGGCCCAGGCGGTTCTGCGGATCGACCTGGGGCGTAACCAGCCGCACGCGCCCGGTGACGATCCCGACCTCGTCGCCGCTGACCGTGGCGGTCATCCCTGGCCGGATCAGGCGCAGCTCCGACTCCGGAATCTGGGCGTTCAGCTCGATCTGTCCTTCGCGCACCAGCCGGAACAGCTCCTGGCCCGCGGGCACGATCTGACCCTTCACCACCGTGCGGGCGGTGATCAGGCCCGACACCGGGGCGCGGACGTTGGTCTGCTCCAGCCGCTCCAGCGACGCGGCGCGCCCGGCCTGGGCGGACTGCACGTTGGCGGCGGCGGTGCGCTGCTCGGCCAGGCGGGCGTCCAGCGTGGCCGGGGCCAGGTAGCCGCGCTCGCGCAGCTCCTGCGCGCGGGTCAGCGCCGCGGTCGCCTGGGCCAGCTGGGCGCGGGCGCTGGCGACCTGGGCGTCCTGCTGGCGCAGCTCGGCGCGGATCAGGTCGTCGTTCAGCTTGACCAGCACCTGGCCCTGGCGGACGTAGGCGCCTTCGTCGACGAACACGCCGGTCGCGGTCAGGCCGCCGGCCTCCGAGCCCACCGGCACCTCCTGCCAGGCGGCGACCGTCCCGGAGCCCTCGATGGTGCGCGGGATCGCGGTCAGGGCGGCGGTGGCGGCGGTGACGGTCAGGGTAGGACGCGCGGGCGCGGCCTTCGCCTCTTCCTTGCTCCCGCAGGCGGCGAGCAACAGCGAAGCGGCGACGGCGACGGCCGGTCCCGCGATGCGGGCCGGCGACAACGAATTCTCAGATCGCACGCAGGACTCCCCAGACCGTATGGCTTTGCCGCCAGATGGTGGACGGGTCCTGTCAAGGCAAGGTCCGTCCTCAAAAAGAACTGAACACCTCGATGATGACACGCACGCGACGGCGAGTCGCGCCTGTTCCTAATATGTTCTTGCTGAATGCGCGAGTCGGCGCACTATGTGACGCCGTTACGCCGTTCTCCTAAGTTGGTGCGGCGCGAGCACCTGTGGATCCATGGCCGACAAGCACGACTTCATTCGCGTCCGCGGGGCGCGCGAACACAATCTGAAAGGCGTCGACGTCGACATCCCCCGCGGCAAGCTGGTGGTGCTCACCGGCCTATCCGGCTCGGGCAAGAGCTCGCTGGCGTTCGACACCATCTACGCCGAGGGCCAGCGCCGCTACGTCGAGAGCCTGTCGGCCTACGCCCGACAGTTCCTAGAGCTGATGGGCAAGCCGGACGTGGACCTGATCGAGGGCCTGTCGCCGGCCATCTCCATCGAGCAGAAGACCACCTCGAAGAACCCGCGCTCGACCGTCGGCACGGTGACCGAGATCCACGACTACATGCGCCTGCTGTGGGCGCGGGTCGGGGTCCCCTACTCGCCCGCCACCGGCCTGCCGATAGAAAGCCAAACCGTCAGCCAGATGGTCGACAAGATCGTAGCGCTCGAGGAAGGCACGCGCCTGTACCTGCTGGCCCCGGTCGTACGCGGCCGCAAGGGCGAGTACCGCAAGGAGATCGCCGACTGGCAGCGGCAGGGCTTCCAGCGCCTTCGCATCGACGGCGAGTTCTATCCGATCGAGGACGCGCCCGCGCTCGACAAGAAGTTCAAGCACAACATCGACGTCGTCGTGGATCGGCTGGTGACCAAGCCCGGCCTGGAGGGCCGCTACGCCGACAGCCTCGAGACGGCGCTCAGGCTCGCCGACGGCATCGCCGTGGCCGAATGGGCCGACAAGGACCCCGGTGAGGAAGTCCCGCGCCGGCTGATCTTCTCCGAGAAGTTCGCCTGCCCCGTTTCCGGCTTCACGATCAGCGAGGTCGAGCCGCGCCTGTTCTCGTTCAACAATCCCTACG
>DASPKD010000144.1:0-5917 GCA_035628275.1 Caulobacteraceae bacterium
CGGCCCGGCAGGCGTCGATCACCGCGTCGGTCGCAAACGCGAAGCCGTCGCTGAGCGGCGTCTCCAGCACGCGCGCCCCCTGCAGCCGGGCGAACCAGGCGTAGGCGGCGAAGGTCGGGGGGCAGGCCGACACCGCGTCGATCCCGGGGCGGCAGAAGGTGCGGGTCAGCAGGTCGATGGCGTCGTCGCCTCCGCGAACTACCAGCAAGGCTTCAGGATCTACCCCCCACAGGGCCGCCATCGCCCGCCTGAGCGCGGTCGGCTGCGGCTCCGGATAGCGGTTCAGTCCGCCGGCGAGCGGGCCCTCGACAAAGGGGGCGAACGGCGACTCGTTGGCGTCCAGCAGGACCGCGTCGGCCAGGCCGTCGGTCCAGCGCTCGCCGAGGTCGAACGGCGGCAGGGCCAGCACCTCGGGCCGGGCCAGTCTCTCGGCGAGCGGGGTCATGCGCGCGCCTCCGCGGCCAGGGCGTGGGCCTCCAGCCCCTCCAGCCGGGCGAGCAGGGCCGCGGGCGCGGCCAGCCGGCGCGCCGCGTCCGGGGTGATCGTCTGGATACTGACGGCCTTGAGGAAGGTGTGCACCGACACGCCGCTCCACGCCCGGGCGGCGCCGTCGGTGGGCAGGACGTGGCTGGAGCCGGCCAGGTAGTCGCCGAAGCTCTCCGCCGCGCCGTGGCCCGCGAACACCGCCCCGGCATTGCGCACGCGCTCCGCCGGCGGCCCTGCGTCGGCGACGGCCAGCGACAGGTGCTCCGGCGCGTAGTCGTCCGCCACCGCCAGCGCCTGATCCAGGTCGCGCACGACCAGCGCCCGCGCGTGCGCCAGCGACGCCCGGGCGATCTCGCGGCGGGGCAGGGCGCAGGCGCGGGCTTGGGCCCGTTCCGCCACCCGCCGCGCCAGCGCCGCCGACGGCGTGACCAGCAGCACCTGGGCGGAGGCGTCGTGCTCGGCCTGGCTCAGCAGGTCGGCGGCGACCGTCTCCGCGTCGGCCGTGTCGTCGGCGATCACCATCAGTTCGCTGGGTCCGGCCGGCATGTCGATCGCCGTGCCGCCGGGCAGGCCCGCGACATAGGTCTTGGCCTCGCTGACCCAGGCGTTCCCGGGGCCGCAGATCTTGTCCACGCGCGGAATGTCGCCCGCGCCGAAAGCCAGCGCCGCCACCGCCTGGGCGCCGCCGACGGTCCAGACCGCCTCGACGCCGCACAGCTCCGCGGCGAAGGCGACCACCGGGTCCAGGCTGCCGTCCGGACGCGGCGGAGTGACGACCACCAGTTCCTCCACCCCCGCCGCCCGGGCCGGCAGGGCCAGCATCAGCAGGGTGGAGAACAGCGGGGTCAGGCCGCCCGGCACGTACAGTCCGGCCCGGCGCAGCGGCCGCCACACCTTGCGAACCGTCAGCCCAGGGACGGTCTCCACCGTCGTCTCGGCGGGCACGGCGGCGCGGTGGAAGATTTCGATGTTGCGAGCGGCCAGCCGGATCGCCTCCTGCTCGGCTCCGGTCAGGCGCGCGCGCGCCGCCTCGGCCGCCGGGGCGACCGGCACGCGGCGAGGCGCGGCGCCGTCGATCCGGGTCGCGTGCTCGCATAAAGCGTCCCAGCCGCGGGCGCGCACGTCGTCGACGATGCGGCGCACCTCGGCGACGAGAGCGGGCGCGGCCCGCTGCGGCGGACGGGCCAGCGCCGCCGCCTGCGAAGCGGCGTCCAGGCTGTTCCAGTCGAGGACCTTCACAGCATCATCTTCTCGATGGGGACCACCAGGATGGCCGAGGCGCCGACGGCCTTGAGGCCCTGCAGCGTCTCCCAGAACACCGACTCCTGGCACACCGCGTGCACCGCGAAATGGCCGGGCCGTCCGTGCAGGGGCACGATGGTCGGCGCCCCGGCGCCAGGCAGCAGGGCGGTGATCCGCTCCAGCGACGACTCCGGCGCATTCATCATGATGTACTTGGAATCCTTGGTCGCCAGCACCCCTTCAATGCGGCTGAGCAGTCGCTCGCCGAGGTCCCGGCGGCGGTCGTCCAGCGGCTTGCGGGTGCGGATCAGCACCGCCTCGCTGTCCAGCACCGTCTCCACCGCCCGTAGGCCGTTCGCCTCCAGCGTGGCGCCGGTGGAGACCAGGTCGCAGACAAAGCCGGCGATCTGCAGCCGCGGGGCCAGTTCCACCGCGCCGTTCATGGTCACCACCGTCGCCTCGACCCCGTGGGCGTCGAGGAACCGTCGCACCAGGCGCGGGTAGGAGGTGGCGATCCGCGCGCCCGCCAGCGACCGCGGCCCCTCGTAGGCGGCGCTCTCCGGCGCTGCGAGCTTCAGGCTGCACCGGCCGAAGCCCAGGCGCGCGATCACCTCGACCCGCGTCTCGGCTTCGCCCAGCGAGAACTCCTCCAGCACGTTGCCGCCGACGATCCCGAACTCGCACACCCCGTCGCCGACGAAGGTCGGGATGTCGTCGTCGCGGACGAACATCAGGTCTGCGGGAAAGTTCTCCACCCGCGCCGACAGGCTGGTCTTGCCGCCCTGGATGCGGAAGCCTGAGTCGCGCAGCAAGGCGCGGCTGTCGTCCGACAGGCGTCCCGACTTCTGGATCGCCAGGTGCAGGCGGCCGGGGTCACGCATCGACCGGCTCCTTCGAGGCGTCCAGCGCACGTCGATAGCCCTGATGCGGCTCCTGCTTCAGGAAGCGCGCGACCCGGACGATGGTGGTGGTGCTGACCCCCGTCGCCTCGTGGATGTCGCGGTAGGACAGCTCAGTGCCGTCGAGCAGCCGGGCCACGTGCCAGCGCTCGGCCAGGGTGCGGATTTCGGCGGGCGTGCACAGGTCGAGCAGCAACCGCCGCATCTCCGCCTGGTCGCGCGGCGTCAGCAGGGCGGCGCAGAGATCGTCGGCGAGACGGTCGGGATCGCGGGTGGGGGCGGGAGCGCGGGCGGTCATGCGTTACATCGTATTAACACGGTGAAACGCGTTCTAGCGCTCCGCGCCTGCGGGTCAACCGGAAAATACGAACGCCTCCCGGCCAGGGACCGGGAGGCGCCGTGTGTGCGAGCGGCCGTTTGGGGGGGCGAAACGACGGCCGCTGTATTCGAGAACGACAGGCCGGCGCGATTTCATCCGCCGGTCTGTCGCTTTTTCAGCCGGCCGCGTGCCCGTAGAGGAACAGGGCGCTGAGGTCGGCTTTGGGCAGGGCAGGCAGGCGGGCGGCGGACTTCGACGTCTTGGCGGTCTGGGCTTTACGCCCTTTCTTGACAGGCATGAGAGCCTCCATGAGAGACTCCGGCGGAATGATCATTCGACATAGAGGTTCTACTCGGCTCCGCGGGCGATGATCACTTTCTCATGATCCAGAAGGCCAGGCTGAGCAGCAGGCTCAGGATCAGGCTGGTCATGAGCGGGAAATGAAAGCTCCAGCCCTCCCGCCGGACGGCGATGTCGCCGGGCAGGCGACCCAATCCCAGCTTCGACAGCCACGGCCACAGCAGCCCCGCCACCACCAACGCCAGGCCGATCCCGATCAGCAGCCTGGCCATCTCAGGCGACCTCCGTCCCGCCGCCGAACGGCAGGATGCGGCGGTAGGCTTCCGCCGGCCACAGCACGTTTCCGCCGCGCCGACGGCGGAACTCGTCTTCCACCACCATGGCCTGCTGCTCGATGTTCAGGCTCCACCAGTCGCCGACCGCGCCCAGATCGTAGCGGTAGCTGTCGGCCCGGTCGCCCGCCCTAAGCTTGGCCAGCAGCAGGTTCAGGCCCTGCTGCGCCTGCCAGACGTGGGTCATCTCGTGCACGAACAGGGCGGCGCGCGCGATCGGCGCGGTGGCTGCGCCGAAGTCCAGCAGCGCCGAGCGCCGGGGCATGACGATCCAGGTCCGTCCGAACCAGCGCCCGGCCACGAAGGCGCGGTTCACCAGCGCGGTCGGGCAGGACCAGATCCTCACCCGGTCGAGGTTCACCGCGCCTCCGAAGATATCGACGGTCAGGGCCCGTTCGGCCGGGCTCAGGCCGCGCACGGCGCCGGGTCTCATGAACAGGTCATTGGGCGCTCTCATCACCTCGCCGGAACGGCCCGCTTTCGGCCCGGTTGCCGAACGCCGTTCGTCCTGCGAGGAACTACGCCGAAGTCCGGTCCGTTCGCCAGTCGCTCGAAGGAGATCGTCATGGCTCGTTCCCTCGCCGTCCTGTCCGCCGCCCTGGCGATCGGCCTTTCCGCCTGCGGGGCGGACGTGAAGGTCGACGCCGCCCAGGACGTCCACGCCTTCTTCACCGCCGTCCAGGCGAACGACCGGGCGGGGTTCGAACGGCACGTCGACCGGGCCGCGCTGCGGTCCAACCTGAAGAGCCAGCTCGGCGGCGCGGTGGCGGGCGAGCAGGGCGCCATGCTGGGCGCCATCCTGTCCGGCTCGGCCGGCGACCGCATGGTCGACCAGATGATCACGCCGGAGACCTTCCGCATCGCCTGGCGCCAGTCGGGCGTCTCGCCCGACAAGGCGCCCAGCGCCGCCGAGCTGGCGGTGGTGCTGAAGAAGCTCGGCGACACCCGCACCTGCCTGCCCCAGGGCCGCGGCGGCGACTGCGTGATGACCTTCGAAAAGCAGGGCGAGGTCTGGCGGCTGGTCGAGGTCCGCGCCACCGGCCTGCAGCGCTAGGGCGCTGGTCAGCCGACCGCGGCGTCGTAAAAGGGGCCGGTGAACGCCGCGCCCGACACCGCTCCCTCGCGCCTGCTGCCGCTGATCGCCTTGCTGGTCGGGGCCGCGGCGATCGGCTTCGCGCCGATCTTCGTGCGTCTGACCGAGACCGGACCGGCGGCGGCGGGCTTCTGGCGGCTGGCCTTCGCCTTTCCGGTGCTGGCCCTGGCGGCGGCCGCGGCGACACGACGCGAGCCCGCCCGCGGCTGGGCGCTCGGCTGGGGCCTTCTGGCGGGCGTGCTGTTCGCAGGCGACATGGGCTTCTGGCACTACGGGGTGACCTTCACCTCGGTGACCAACGCCACCGTCCTGACCAACCTGACGCCGGTGGTGGTCACCGCCGCGGCCTGGCTGCTGTTCCGGGAGAAGCCCGGCAAGCTGTTCCTGGCCGCCCTGGCGCTGGCTTTGGCGGGCGCCCTGCTGCTGGCGGCGGCGGAGGGCGGGGGCGGGAAGGGGACCAATCCGCCGCTCGGCGACCTGTTCTCCCTGATCACCGCCCTCTGGTACGGCGGCTACTTCCTGGCCGTGCGCCAGGCCCGCGGCGTCACCTCCGCCGTGCGGGTGATGGCGGTGTCCTCCGGCGCCGGGGCCCCGCTGCTGCTGATCGCCGCGGTGCTGCTGAAGGAGGACCTGACGCCGGAGACCGCCGCCGGCTGGTGGTCCTGCGCGGCGCTGGGCCTGGTTCACATCGTCGGCCAGGGCGCCATCGCCTGGGCGCTGGGCCGGCTGCCGACCGCGCTGGCCTCGATCGTGGTGTTCGTCCAGCCGGTGGTGGCGGCGATGCTGGGCTGGGCGATCTTCGCCGAGGCGGTGACGCCCCTGCAGATGCTGGGCGGCGCGGTGGCGCTGTCCGGCGTGGTCCTGGCGCAGTGGTCGTCGGCGCGGAGGGGCTGACGAGCCTCCTCCCTCCTCTTCATGGTGAAGGATGACCAGGCGTGGGCGCATGCATCCTCATCGACGGTCCCGGACAAGCGCATGCGCGCTTTCCGGGATGACAAGCGGACGCGGGTTCTCGGCATCGGGCCGGAGCTCCGAAGGGGTGGGGAGGCGCGGAGCGCGGGCGGACCGCCCGGAACCGATGACCCTCCGGGGAGGGCCGCTATGAATTTTCGGCGGGCACGCCCGCGCTCCGCGAAGTCGTTATCCGCAAGCGGCTCCTGGGCGGGTTCTCCTTGCCGGGGCCGAGGGGGCCACAGCGTTTTGCCGTCCTCGGTACGCCTCTGCCCGGTTCGACCTTCAGGGAGCG
>DASPKD010000145.1:0-5771 GCA_035628275.1 Caulobacteraceae bacterium
GATCGTCTCCCGGCCCGTTCTGGTCGGCGCGATCGTCCATCTTCAGTCCAGGACGCCCCTGTTCATGGCCCTAAAGCCCTTCTGGGAGACCAAGCGACTCGACCAGACGACCGTACAGGAGTGGGAGAGCCTGTGCGACGGTTGCGGCCTGTGCTGCCTGATCCGCTTCGAGGACGAGGACACCGGCGAGATCATCCCCACGCGCGTTTCCTGCAAGCTGTTCGACGCCGAACTGTGCCGCTGCAAAGACTACGAAAATCGCAAGAAGACGGTTCCCGACTGCATCAAGCTGACGCCGTGGAACATCGAGGACCTGCAGTGGATGCCGCCGTCCTGCGCCTACCGTCGCCTGCACGAGGGCCGCGGCCTGCCCGACTGGCACCCGCTGATCACCGGCGACCCGGAAAGCGTGCACAAGGCCGGGATCAGCGTGCGCGGCCAGACGGTGCCGGAAACCGCCCTCGCCGACCCGGAGGACGCGCTGGACTTCGCGGCGTGGGACCTGGTTCGCGAGCGAGGGTGAACCGCCGCTCGAACGATCCGTTCCGGTCAAGAGTCGGTAAGCGTCTCCGGATAGGCGTATGGACATGAAGCCCGCGTTGAAATTCGAGCCGGTCTTCGCCGTGGAAGCCGAGGAAGAAGGCGTCGTGCTGGTCAACGTCTTCCGGGTCGCGCCCGAGAAGCAGGACGAACTCGTGCGCCTGCTCGACGCCCTGACGGACGAGGTCACCCGCACCATGCCGGGCTTCATCTCCTCCAGAATCTACAAGAGCCTGGACCGCAGGAGCGTGGTCAACCACGCCCGCTGGCGCGACGCGGAGTCCTGGCGCGCCATGGTCCACGACCCGCGCGTGCGCGCCTGGATGGACCCGATCCTGAAGATCGCCACCTTCGAACCGCGCCTGTACCAGGCGGTGTCCAGTCACACCGCGTGAGGCGCCTCTAGAGGCTCAGCGTCTGTTCCAGGGCCACGCCCAGCGCCGCGCCCGCGCCTAGGGTCAGCACGGTGCGCAGGCGGCGGTACCAGGGAGGCAGGTCCTCGGCGTTGGCGTCCCACAGCCAGCAGGCCAGGAACATGACCAGGAAGCCGCCGATCTGGCGCTCGGGCGTGGCGAACGGCAGGGCCAGCAGGGCCCAGGCGGCGAGCGGCGGCAGCACCGACAGCACCACCACCGGCGGCCTGGGCGCGGGCGCGACGATCTCGGCCCCCCAGCGCACGCCTCCCAGGAACGACAGGATCGCCGCCGCATAGGTCAGCAGGGCCAGCAGCGCCGGGCCGGCGAGCTCGGGCGGGCCCCAGCCGTACACCCCGGCCGCGGCCGCGAAGGGCGCCACGCCCAGCACGCCCACGATCCATCCTGTGACCTCGGAGCCTCTTCCGACCATGCCTCAGCTCCTTCTGAACAGGCGCGACGCGGCCCAGCCCGACAGCGCCGCCACCAGCACCGAGACCACCCCGTAAAGCCAAGGCCGTCGGTGGGCGAACTCGTACACCGCCCGCTCGATCCCGACCTTCTCCACGGTCAGGTTCCGGCGGCGGACCGACACCGGCTCCCCGTCCTGGAACAGCCACACCTCGGTGCGGTAGGTCCCGGTCGGGGCGTCGGCCGGCAGGTCCACCTCGGCCCTGAACAGCCCGCGGTCCACGAAGCGCACGCCCTTCGGATCGACGCTGTAGAGCCGCTCGCGCTCCTTCAGCCGGATCACCGCCCGGCGCCAGTCGAGATAGTCCTCGCCCAGGCGGCTGACCACCACGTCCTTGATCCCGTAGCGGGTCTCGGTGCGGCTCTCCTCCGGCGCGTCGATCTTCAGGTGATCGACGCCGACGCCCAGGCGCCGCAGGGTGCCGAAATCGGCCACGCGCGACAGCGCCCGGGTGCTGGAGGCCTGGTAGAAGCCGGGCGCGCCCTCGAACACCACGGGGCGGCTGTTCAGCCAGACGCCCGCGACCCGCATCTTGCGCACCAGCCGCACCGTCTGCTCGGGGCCGCGGACCACCACCACGACGTCGACCGGCGCCTCGCC
This sequence comes from Caulobacteraceae bacterium, assembly GCA_035628275.1. Taxonomy (GTDB): domain Bacteria; phylum Pseudomonadota; class Alphaproteobacteria; order Caulobacterales; family Caulobacteraceae; genus DASPKD01. The sequence goes on from DASPKD010000145.1 coordinate 2,026, forward strand.
GGGATCGAACACCGCGCCGTAAAGCACGATGCGGGCCCCGCGGAAGTCGGACGAGACCTCGACCTCCGTCTCGGTCAAGGCGGCGGAGACGGCGGGAGCGTCGGGCGGGACGGCGGCGGGGATCATCGGGCCGGCCCGGGTGCGAAGGCGAAGGGCTCGGCCGGGGGCACGAACAGGCTCAGACCCATCTGGATGCCGACCAGCAGCACGATCAGCCCCAGCAGCGCCCGCAGCTCGTCGGCACGGAACCGGCCCGAGGCGCGCGCGCCGAGCTGCGCCCCGACCACCCCGCCGAACAGCAGCAGGCCCGACAGAAGGATGTCGACCGTCTGGTTGCGCCCGGCCTGCAGCACGGTGGTGACCGCGGTGGTGACGATGATCTGGAACAGGCTGGTGCCCACCACCACGCTGGCGCGCATGCGCAGCAGATAGACCATGGCCGGGACCAGTATGAAGCCGCCGCCCACGCCCATGATCGCCGACAGCACCCCGGCCAGGGCGCCCAGCGCCGCGGGCGGAATCACGCTGACGTACAGCCGCGAACGGGGGAAGCGCTGCTTGAACGGCAGGGAGTAGAGCCACACCGGCCGCCGCTCGGCCGGGCGCCGCGGCGGCTCGCCCCGGCGGCGGCGCAGCACCGCGTGCAGGCTCTCGACCAGCATCAGGGCGCCGACCGCTCCCAGGAACACCAGGTAGGACAGGGAGACCACCAGGTCCGCCTGGCCCAGCAGCCGCAGCCAGCGGAAGAACTCCACGCCCAGGAAGGCGCCGACCACCCCGCCCGCGGCCATCACCGCGCCCATCTTGTAGTCGACCGCCCGCTGGCGACCGTAGGCGATCACGCTGGAGGCGGAGGAGGCGACGACGTGGTTGGCCTGGCTGGCCACCGCCACCGCCGGCGGCACTCCCATGAACACCAGCACCGGCGCCATCAGGAACCCGCCGCCGATGCCGAACAGGCCCGAGACGAAGCCCACCGCCGCGCCCAGCGCCACTAGGAGCGGCGCGTTCACCGAGACTTCGGCGATGGGCAGGTAAATGTCCAACGGTCACGCCTTCGGCGGTGCGGGAAAGCCCCCTAGTCCATGCAAGACCTGAGCCGTAAGGCTCAACGTTCGGCCAGGGCGGAGGGTTCGGGGTCGGCGACGCGGAAGGCCGACGCGGCGCGCTCGGCGGCCAGGCGCTGGTCGATGGACAGGTCGGCGCGCAGCTGATCGGCGCCCTTGCGGGCCTCGGAGTCGCCGGCGCGCGAGGCGATCAGGTACCACTTGTAGGCTTCGGCCGGGTCCTTGCCGACGCCGAACCCCTGCTCGTACAGCCGCCCGAGGTTGTACTGGCTGTCGACCAGGCCGAGCTCGGCGGCCTTGCGGAACCACTGGGCGGCGAGGCCCAGGTTCTTCGGCCCGCCGACGCCGTCGAAATGATAGAGGCCCAGGTTGTGCATGGCCCGGCGCTCGCCGCCTGTCGCCGCCCGCTCGGTCCAGCGCCGCGCCTCGGCCGCGTCCTGCTTCAGCCCGTGTTCGCCGCCCTCGTACAGCTTGCCCAGGTGGAACTGCGCCGGCGCCCAGCCCAGGTTGGCGGCGCGGGTCAGGGTCTGAACCGCGCCCGCTTCCTCCGCCGCCAGCATGCGCACGGCCTCGTCGTAGATCGCGCCGGCGTCGGGCGCGACCGCTTCCGGCGCGGCGGTGACGGTCGGCGCGGTGGCGACCGCGGCTATGGCCGTGGGCGGCAGGGCCGTGTCCGCCCCGGCGTCCGCGGCGGCGTCGACCTGGAGGTCGGCGGGCAGGGAGGAGGTCCCCTCGTCGTTGAAGATGTAGACGTAGCCGGTGACGGCGCTGGCGATGGTGGCGGCGGTGGCCGAGGCCAGCAGCGCCTTCTTCACCGTCGAGGCTTCGCGCTTCTTCTGCTTCTCGACCCGCTCCTCGAACCGGGCCTTGGAGTTCAGCTTCAGGCTGGCGAAGCCCAGGCCGCTGCCCTCCGTCGAGTTCTTGACCCCCAGCCGAGCGGCGGCGCGGGCGGCCTCGATGGCCTCGCGGGTGGAGACCGGCGGGCGCGGGCGGGCGGCCTCTTCGTCGTCGAAGGCGAACGGCTCGGGAAAGGGCTCGGCCTCCGCTTCCGGCGCGAACGCCGGCTCGGCGGCGAACTCGGTCTCGGCCGCGAACGGATCGTCGAAGGCGCCGACGTCTTCCGGCTCGACCGCCGGCGCGCGGGCCTCGGCGGCCTCGACGAAGGCCGCGAACTCGTCTTCCGAGGCCTCCTCGAACAGGGTCTCGGCCTCGTCCTGCACATCGAAGCGGGCGGCGGCGAAGGGCGCGAACTCGGGCTCGGCGACCGGGGCCGGCGCAGTCTCCGCGCGGCGGCCCTGCAACTGACGGTCGATCTTCTCGCGCGCCTCCTCCAGCAGCCGCTGGGTGCGCTCCTCGCTGAGCCGGATGCGTTCGGACAGCTCGCTGGAGGTGCGCTCGTGGCGGGCTTCCAGCTTGTCGGCCAGGCGGTCGACCCGCTCGCCGACCTCGCCTGCGGTCGTTGCCGCGCGGCGCTCGGACTGGACGATACGCTCCGACAGCCGCTCGGAGATGCGGGCGATCTCGCCGGCCAGGCGCTCGAGCGCCAGCCCCTGCTCGCTGTCGTTGCGGCCCAGCCGCTGTTCGACGGTCTCGGCCACGCGAGCGACCTCCATGCCGACCCGCTCGACGGCCTCGGCCGCCTGGTCCTCCACGCCGGTCATCCGGCGGTTCAGGTTCTGGGCGATGCGCAGCACCTCCTGCCCCATGCGTTCCACCGCGTTCGCCGAGCGCTTCTCCGCCGCCTGCACGTGGCCGTTCAGGTCCGACAGCGCCCGCTCGACCCGGTCGAAGCGCCCTTGCGACACCGTCTCTATGTGGCGGACCATCTCGGCGCGCGACTGCTCCACCCGGCGCGACAGCTCCTCGGCCAGCCGCTCGAAGCGCGCCTCGCGCTCCGGCTCGACCCGCGTCTCCGCCGCGTTCAGCCGCTGGTCCAGATGGGCGAAGGAGGTCTCAAGCGCCCGGACGGCGGCGGAGGTCTCGGCTTCCGCCCGCTCCAGCCGCTCGGCGATGCGCGCGACCACGCCTTCGACCAGGGCCGAGCCGTCCACGGGCGCCTCGGCCTCCAGCCGGCCGACCCGGCGCGCCGCCCCGGACAGCTCCTCCTGCATTTCGCCCAGCGCCGCGCGGGTGCGGGTCTCGCCCTCGTAAACCTGGTTGGCGATCTTGCCGAGCGCGGTCTCCAGGGCCTTGACCGCCTCCATCGGACGGGAGCCGGGCGTCTCGCGCTCCAGCCGGCGCAGGCGGTCGTGGCCGTCGCGCACGTCTTCCAGCACGCTGGCCAGCCGGTCCGCCTGCTGCAGCTGCTCGGCCTGCTGGGCCTCGAGCCGCGCCAGCACCCCGGCCACCGCCTGGTCCACGCCGCTGATCGCCAGGGTGGAGCGGCGCTCGGCCGCCTCGATCCGTTCGGACATGGCCTCCAGCAGGTCGGCGACCCGGGCGGCCTCGTCGTCCAGCCGGCGCGAGCGGCCGCGTCGGTCCAGGCCGGCGTAGGCGGGCTGGCGGCGGGCGAAGGGGACGACGCTCTCCTCCTCGGGACCGTCCTCCAGGATCATCTGGTTCAGCCACTCGCCCAGCGTCATGCCTGAGCGGCGGGCGAGATCCTTGGCGATCTCGCGCGCTTTCGGGTCGATCCCCTTCACGCTCCAGGGCGCGCCCGCGCTCATGCGACTCTCTCCC
>DASPKD010000146.1:0-2721 GCA_035628275.1 Caulobacteraceae bacterium
GCGCAGGCGCAGCGCCAGCGAGAAGCCCAGGTTCGGGATGAACGGGAACGGGTGCGCCGGGTCGATGGCCAGCGGCGTCAGCACGGCGAACAGCTGGCTCAGGAACTCCGGCTCCAGCCGGTCGCGCTCGGCGTCGGTGACGCCGGATGCGTCGACCACTTCCAGTCCTTCGGCGGCCAGCTGTTTGCGCAGCGTGCGCCACTGGCGCTGCTGGTTCTCCATCAGCTCGGCGGCGGCCTCGCTGACTTTCGCGAGCTGCTCCTGAGGGGTGAGGCCGTCCTGGCTGACGACGCGCACCCGCTCGCGCACCTGCCCTTGCAGGCCGGCGACGCGGACCATGAAGAACTCGTCGAGGTTGTTGGCCGAGATCGACAGGAAGCGAAGCCGCTCCAGCAGCGGGTGGCGCTCGTTGCAGCTCTCCTCCATCACCCGCTGGTTGAACGCCAGCCACGAGAGCTCGCGGTTGAAGAACCGTTCGGGAGAGACCAACAGGGCCTCGTCCAGCACGTTCTGCGGCGCGTGGGAGGGCGGTACCGGGGCGTCGGCGACGGCGAGGTCGGTCATCGAACCCGATCATCGCAAGGAGCGCAGGGGCGGGGCAAGCGGCTCAGTCGAAAAGATCGCCGCCCGCGGGTTCCTTTTCCAGCAGTTCGCGCGCCAGGGCCCGGGTGATCGGGCGCGAACCGGCGTCGGCGTCGAGCTCGGCGACGATGCGCCGGGCGGCCGGGATCGAGCGCTCGATCCGCCGCGCCAGGTACTCGATCAGTTCGGGCGAAGGGGTGATGGCCCGGTCGGCGAACAGCCGCTGGAGCACGCCCTTCAGCACGTCGTCGTCGGGTTCGTGGACCTGCACCACCCGGATGGCGTTCAGCCGCGAGCGCAGATCCGGCAGGGCCGTTTCCCAGGCCGACGGCGGCGTGCGCGCCGTCAACAGCAGGGCCCCGCCCTCGGCCTGGGCCAGATTGATCAGGTGGAACAGGGTCTCGTCGTCGACGCTCTCGGCCCCGTCCAGCACCACCGGCCGGCCTTCGAACTCCGACAGGTTGGCCAGCTCCGCCGCCACGTCGTTCAGCATCACCGCCCCGGTGCGCTCGGCCCAGTCGGCGGCGAGGTGCGACTTGCCCGCGCCCTCGGGCCCGACCAGCGCCAGAGCCCCGCCCACCGCGTCCGGCCACGCCGCCAGGGCTTCCGCCGCCGCCCGGTTAGAGGCGGAGACCACGAAGTCCTCCCGCCGGAAGGGTCGGGGCCTGCGGAGATCCAAACGAAGCTGACGGCCGGGCACGAGAGTCCTGGGAAGGTGACGCTACGCCGGTACTATAGCGCGGCTGCTGAGAAGGGGAACGCGTGTCGGCCCCCTTGGACGCCGCGCAGGAATTACGGCCAAGCTACGCTTCGTTAAGCGTTTTCGCCTCATGGTGAACGAGTCGTTTCCGTGTCGCTCAAAAGGAGCGAAGCCCTTGTTCGCCCGTGCGCGGCCTTATCTTCCGACGGCCGTATTCGCCTTTCTGATCGTGTACTTCGCGTTCCACGCCCTGACCGGCGAGCGCGGGCTGCTGGGCGAGAAGACGCGGGTCGAGACGCTGAGCACCCGCCAGGCCGAGCTTAAGCGGCTGCAGGCCGAGCGGCGGGACCTGGAGGCGCGGGTCAAGCTGTTGAAGACCGACAACCTCTCGCGCGACCTGCTGGAAGAGCGGGCGCGGGTGCTGCTGGGCTTCGCCGACCCGCGGGATTACGTGATCCGCGTCCGGCGCGACGAACCGGCCCGTTCCTGACTTCAAATCGGTCCCGCGCGCGTGCTAAGCCGCGCGCCTGAACGCCGTCGACGAACGGCGTCGCTTGTGGAGCACGCCTGATGGGCAAGTCCGGCAAGGCGGCGAAGGCCGCCGCCCCTTCTGCTGAAGGCCGACCGAACCTCGATCGCGAGGAGCTGCTGAGGTTCTATCGCGAGATGCTGCTGATCCGCCGCTTCGAGGAGCGGGCGGGGCAGCTGTACGGCATGGGCCTGATCGGCGGCTTCTGCCACCTGTACATCGGCCAGGAGGCGGTGGCGGTCGGCATGCAGTCGATCGCGCGCAAGGGCGACCAGGTGATCACCGCCTACCGCGACCACGGCCACATGCTGGCCTGCGGCATGGACCCCAAGGAGGTGATGGCCGAGCTCACCGGCCGCGCCGGCGGCTCGTCCAAGGGCAAGGGCGGGTCGATGCACATGTTCTCGATCGAGGCCGGCTTCTTCGGCGGCCACGGCATCGTCGGCGCCCAAGTGGCGCTAGGCACCGGCCTGGCCTTCGCCGACCGCTACAAGGACAACGGGAACGTCAGCTTCACCTACTTCGGCGACGGCGCGGCCAACCAGGGCCAGGTGTACGAGAGCTTCAACATGGCGCAGCTTTGGAAGCTGCCCGTGGTCTACGTGATCGAGAACAACCAGTACGCCATGGGCACCAGCATCCAGCGCGCCTCGGCCACGACCGAGCTGTACATGCGCGGGGCCAGCTTCGGCATCCCCGGCGAGGCGGTGGACGGCATGGACGTCTACGCCGTGCGCGAGGCGGGCGCGAAGGCGGCCGAACACGCCCGCAGCGGGCGGGGGCCGTATATCCTGGAGATGAAGACCTATCGCTATCGCGGCCACTCCATGTCGGATCCGGCCAAGTACCGGACCAAGGAGGAGGTCGACGAGGTCAAGAAGACCCGCGACCCGATCGACCTGCTGAAGAC
>DASPKD010000147.1:0-18143 GCA_035628275.1 Caulobacteraceae bacterium
GGCGGGCCTGAACCGGCCCGGGGAGTCGGCCGTACAAGTGGCGCGGCGGACGGCGCCGTGCAAGCGGCGGTGACGGCATGAGCGGAAGCGACGCGGCGCCGGTTCTGGTCTGGTTCCGGCGCGACCTGCGCCTGGCCGACAGCCCGGCCCTGGCCGAGGCGGCGGAGACCGGCGCGCCGGTGATCCCGGTCTATGTGCTGGACGAGCGGCTGGAGGGCCGGCCGATCGGCGGCGCGGCGCGCTGGTGGCTGGAGAAGTCGTTGCGGGCGCTGGCGGCTTCGCTGGAGGCGATAGGCTCGCGCCTGCTGCTGCGCCGGGGCGAGGCGGGCGAGCAGATCGGGCGGCTGGTCGCCGAGACCGGCGCCTCGGCGGTGTTCTGGAACCGCCTGTACGAGCCTGAGGCGGCGGCGCGGGACCGGGCGCTGGCCGAGCGGCTGCGAGCCTCGGGCGTACGGGCGGAGGCGTTCAAGGGATCGCTGCTGGCCGAACCCGGCGCGGTGCTGAACGGCTCGGGCGGGCCGTACCGGGTCTACACCCCGTTCGCCCGGGCTTTGCGGGCGCATGTCGGCTGGCCGAAGCTGCGGCGCGCGCCCGAGCGCCTGACCGCGCCGTCGTCCTGGCCCGCGAGCGAGGACCTGAACGCCTGGGGCCTGCATCCGACGCGGCCGGACTGGTCGACGGGCTTCGACTGGACTCCGGGCGAGGAGGCCGCGAACGCGCGCCTGCACGGCTTCCTCGACGAGGCGTTGGACGCCTATCCGACCGCGCGCGACCGGCCCGACGTCGACGGCACCACGCGCCTGTCGCCGCACCTGCACTGGGGCGAGATCGGCCCGGCTCAGGTGCTGTGCGCCGCGCGGGGCGCCGCCGAGCAGGGCCTGGCGAGCGAGCGCGCGGCCGAGAAGCTGATCGGCGAGATCGCCTGGCGAGAGTTCAACGCCCACACCCTGCACCACCTCCCCCATATGCCCGACCGGCCGCTCCGGCCCGCGTTCGAGCGCTTCCCGTTCCGCGACGACCCTGACGGGCTGGAGGCCTGGCGGCGCGGCCGCACCGGCTATCCGATCGTCGACGCCGGCCTGCGCCAGCTGTGGGCGACCGGGTGGATGCACAACCGCGTGCGGATGATCGTCGCGTCCTTCCTGGTGAAGGACCTGCTGATCGACTGGCGGCAGGGCGAGGCTTGGTTCTGGGACACCTTGGTCGACGCCGACGCGGCCAACAACGCCGCCAACTGGCAGTGGATCGCCGGATCGGGCCAGGACGCGGCGCCCTTCTTCCGCATCTTCAACCCGGTGACGCAGGGCGAAAAGTTCGACTCTGAGGGCGTTTACGTCCGGCGGTGGATACCGGAACTCAAGTCCCTGCCCGACGCCTACGTCCACAAACCCTGGACGGCCCCGGCGCCGGTGCTGACGCGGGCGGGCGTGCGGATCGGCGGCGACTACCCCGGGCCGGTCGTCGACCACGGCCGGGCCCGCGCCCGCGCGCTGGAGGCGTTCGCCACGTTGAAAGAGCAGGACTCGACGAAACGCGCCTGAGGTGTTGCTCTACTCTTCCGTTCACACGGGGGGCGAGCATGAGCGACGTCGTGCGTTCGTCTGTGGAGTCCGAACCGATCTGGCGCAGGCCCGAAGTCCAGGCCGCGCCCTTCCCTTTCCGCACCTTCATCAAGCTGGCGGCGCGCCAGTGGCGCAGCGGCGTCTTCGAGATCACGCCGCCCGACGGCGCCCCGATCGTGATTCGCGGACCCGAGCCGGGTCCGCACGGGCGGTTGGTCGTGCGCGACTACCGATTCGTCGGCCGCGTATTGACGTCCGGCGACATCGGCTTCGCCGAGGGCTTCATGGCCGGCGAGTGGGACACGCCGGACCTGTCGGCCCTGCTGGAGGTTCTGGCGCTGAACTACGAACGGCTGACCGGCCTGGTGAAAGGCAAGCCGCTGGTGCGGGCGCTGAACCTGATGGTCCACGCGCTGCGCCGCAACAGCCGCGCCGGCGCCCGCAAAAACATCCAGGCGCACTACGACCTCGGCAACAGCTTCTACGAGCAGTGGCTGGACGAGACCATGACCTACTCGTCGGCCCGGTTCGAAACGGCGGATCAGCCGCTGTCCGACGCCCAGCGCCGCAAGTACCGGACCCTGGCCCAGGCCATGGACCTGCGCGAAGGTCACCACGTGCTGGAGATCGGCTGCGGCTGGGGCGGCTTCGCCGAGTTCGCGGCGTCAGAGGTCGGCGCGAAGGTGACCGGGGTGACCATCTCACCCTCTCAGCACGAATTCGCCGTCAAGCGGTTGGCCGACAAGGGTTTGTCCGATCGCGCCGAGATCCGCCTGATCGATTACCGCGACGTGGAGGGCAGCTTCGACCGGGTCGCCTCCATCGAGATGTTCGAGGCCGTGGGCGAGGAGTACTGGCCCGCCTACTTCGGCAAGATCCGCGACGTGCTGAAGCCCGGCGGTCGTGCGGCGCTGCAGATCATCACCATCCGCGACGACTCCTTCGACGAGTACCGCCGGCGCATGGACTTCATCCAGAAGTACGTCTTTCCGGGCGGCGTGCTGCCGAGCGAAAGGCGGCTGAAGGAGGCGACTGCGCGCGCGTCCCTGTCGTGGGACGGGGTGGAGCGGTTCGGCGTCTGCTACGCCGACACCCTGAAGCTGTGGGCCCAGCGCTTCCAGGGCGCCTGGGAGACGATCCGGCCGCTCGGCTTCGACGAGCGGTTCCGCCGGCTGTGGCTGTTCTACCTGGCCTATTGCGAGGCGGGCTTCCGCACCGGCCGCACCAACGTGATCCAGCTGGCGCTCGGCCGCGCGTGACCGATCCGCTGATCTCGACCGAAGCGTTGGCCCGCGAGCTCGGCGATCCGCGCCTGCGGCTGGTGGACGCCACCTGGTTCCTGGACGGAAGCGACGCGAGGGCCCCTTTCCTGAAGGAGCGGCTGCCCGGCGCGGTGTTCTTCGACATGGACGCGGTCGCCGACCGGGCCACCGACCTGCCGCACATGCTGCCCTCGCCCGAGGCGTTCGCCGGGGCTGCGGGCGCGCTCGGGATCGGCTCCGATGATCGGGTGGTGGTCTACGACCAGATCGGCGTGCGCTCCGCCCCGCGCGTCTGGTGGACCTTCCGCGTGTTCGGCCACGACCAGGTGCGGGTGCTGGACGGCGGTCTGCCGAAATGGCGCGCCGAGGGGCGGCCGACCGAATCCGGCGAGCCGACGCCGAGCCCGGCCCGGTTCGAGCCCCGCTTCCGTCCCGAGCTGGTGCGCGACTTCGAGGCGGTCCGACGCGAGCTGGCGCAGGGCGGCCAGGTGCTGGACGCCCGCTCGGCGGAGCGCTTCCGCGGCGAGGCGCCTGAACCGCGCCCGGGCCTGCGCTCCGGCCACATGCCCGGCGCGAAGAACCTGCCTTTCCTCGAAGTGCTGAACCCCGACGGCACCATGAAGAGCGCCGAAGACCTCCGCGCCGCCTTGGCCGGCGTAATCGACGCACAGCGCCCGGTCACCGCCACCTGCGGCTCCGGCCTGACGGCGGCCATCCTGGCGCTGGCGCTGGCCCGCCTCGGCCGCCCCGACGCCGCCGTCTACGACGGCTCCTGGGCCGAATGGGGCGGGCGGGCGGACGCGGAGGTGGTCACGGGCTGAGCACGTCCGATGATCGTGGTCAGGCTGCGGCGTTTCGGGTCTGCGCCGGGTCGTAGTTCAGGATCGGCGACAGCCAGCGTTCGGCGGTCGCCAAATCCCATCCCTTGCGGCGGGCGTAGTCCTCGACCTGGTCGCGCTTGATCTTGCCCACGCCGAAGTAGTGGGCGTCCGGGTGACTGAAGTAGAGGCCGGAAACAGACGAGGGCGGCGTCATCGCCAAGCTCTCGGTCAGGGCCATGCCGGCGTTCCGCTCGGCGTCCAGCAGCCGGAACAGGGTGGTCTTCTCGGTGTGGTCCGGCTGGGCCGGATAGCCGGGTGCGGGGCGGATTCCGCGGTAGCGCTCGGCGATGATCTCCTCCACCGACAGCGACTCGTCCCGCGCATAGCCCCAGAACTCGCGCCGGACCCGCTTGTGCATGACCTCGGCGAAGGCCTCGGCTAGGCGGTCGGCCAGGGCGCTGGCCAGGATCGCCGAATAGTCGTCGCCGGCGGCTCGGAACCGCGCCGCGACCTCGGTCTCGCCGTGCCCTGCGGTGACCGCGAACGCTCCGACCCAGTCCGCGCCGGCGCCGACCGGCGCCACGAAGTCGGCGAGCGCCGTGTTCGCCTTGCCCTCCCCTTTGGCCATCTGCTGGCGCAGGGTGTGCAGCCGGGTCAGTTCCTCGCGACGGCTGTCGTCGGTCCACAGCACCAGGTCGTCGCCCTCGGCGTTGGCCGGCCAGAAGCCGACCACGCCCCGCGCCTCGAACCAACGCTCCTGAACGATGCGGTCCAGCATGGCGCGGGCGTCGGCGTACAGGCCGCGCGCCGCCTCGCCGACCACGTCGTCCTCCAGGATCTGGGGGAAACGTCCGACCAGGTCCCAGCTTGCGAAAAACGGCGTCCAGTCGATGTGTTGCGCCAGCTCCTTCAGGTCATAGGCCTGGAACGCCCGCACCCCGGTGAAGGCCGGGCGCGGCGGCGCAGGGGCGCTCCAGTCGATCGCGAACCGGTTGGCCCGCGCCTCGGACAGGCTCGCGCGTGGACGCGCCGGCCCACGGGCGTAGGTCTCGCGCGTGCGCCGGTACTCGTCGCGCACCTCGCGCGCCACCCGGTCCTTCTCGGTCGGGGAGAGCAGGTTGGAGACCACGCCGACCGCCCGGCTGGCGTCCAGCACGTAGACCGTGGGGCCGTTGCGGTAGGCGGGCTCGATCTTCACCGCCGTATGGGTGCGGCTGGTGGTGGCGCCGCCGATCAGCAACGGGATCGAGAGGCCGCGCCGCTGCATCTCCGACGCCACGAACACCATCTCGTCCAGCGAAGGCGTGATCAGGCCCGACAGGCCGATCATGTCCGCCCCGTGCTCCACCGCCGCGTCGATGATCCGGTCGGCCGGAACCATCACGCCCAGGTCGATCACCTCGTAGTTGTTGCACTGGAGGACCACGCCGACGATGTTCTTGCCGATGTCGTGGACGTCGCCCTTCACCGTGGCCATCACCACCTTGCCGGCGGCGCGGCGGACCTGGCCGGCCTTCTCGGCCTCCATGTAGGGCGTCAGCCAGGCCACGGCCTGCTTCATCACCCGCGCCGACTTGACCACCTGGGGCAGGAACATCTTGCCCGCGCCGAACAGGTCGCCGACGACGTTCATGCCGTCCATCAGCGGCCCTTCGATCACGTGCAGCGGGCGCTCGGCCTGCAGCCGCGCCTCCTCGGTGTCGGCCTCGATGAACTCGGTGATGCCGTGCACCAAGGCGTGCTTAAGCCGCTCAGCCACCGGCTGTTCGCGCCATTTCAGGTCCACGACCCGCACGGCGCCCTTCTCGCCCTTGTACTTCGGCGCGAGGTCGACCAGCCGCTCGGTGGAGTCGGCGCGGCGGTTCAGGATCACGTCCTCGACCGCCTCGCGCAGCTCAGGGTCGATCTCGTCGTAGACCGGCAGGTCGCCGGCGTTGACGATGCCCAGGTCCATGCCCGCCGCGATCGCGTGGTACAGGAACACGCTGTGCATCGCCCGGCGCACGGGCTCGTTGCCTCGGAAGGCGAAGCTGACGTTCGACACCCCGCCCGACACCCGCGCGTAGGGCAGCATCTGCTTGATCCGCCGCGTCGCCTCGATGAAGTCGACCGCGTAGTTGTCGTGCTCGGCGATGCCGGTGGCGACCGCGAAGATGTTCGGGTCGAAGATGATCTCTTCCGGCGGGAAGCCGACCTTCTCGGTCAGCAGCCGGTAGGCGCGCTCGCAGATCTCGACCTTGCGCCCGGCGGTGTCTGCCTGGCCCTGCTCGTCGAAGGCCATCACCACCACCGCCGCGCCGTAGCGCAGGCACCGGGTCGCCTGCTCCAGGAACGGCCCCTCGCCTTCCTTCAGGCTGATGGAATTGACGATCGCCTTGCCCTGCACGCACTGCAGCCCGGCCTCGATCACCTCCCACTTGGAGGAGTCGATCATGATCGGGACGCGGGCGATGTCGGGCTCCGACGCAATCAGGTTCAGGAAGGTCCGCATGGCCTGGACGGAGTCCAGCAGACCTTCGTCCATGTTCACGTCGATGACCTGGGCGCCCGCCTCGACCTGCTGGCGCGCGACCGACAGCGCCTCGGCGTACAGGCCGTCGGCGACCAGTTTCCTGAACTTGGCGGAGCCGGTGACGTTGGTCCGCTCGCCTACGTTGACGAAGATCGGGCGCATCAGACGGCCAGCTCGAAGGGTTCCAGCCCCGACAGCCGCATCGCGCGCGGCCGTTCCGGAACAGCGCGTGGCTTCACCCCCTCGACCGCCTCGGCGATCAGACGCACGTGCTCGGGCGTGGTGCCGCAGCAGCCGCCCAGGATGTTGACCAGGCCGCTTTGCGCCCACTCCCGCAGGAAGGCCGAGGTCTGCCGCGGCGTCTCGTCGTACTCGCCCATGGCGTTGGGCAGGCCCGCGTTGGGGTAGGCGGCGACAAGGGTGTCGGCCACGCGCGACAGCTCCGCCAGGTGCGGCCGCATCAGCTCCGCCCCCAGCGCGCAGTTCAGGCCGACGGCGAACGGCCTGGCGTGGCGCACGCTGTTCCAGAACGCCTCCACCGTCTGACCCGACAGGGTGCGGCCCGAACGATCGGTGATGGTGCCGGAGATCCAGATCGGCAAGGGCTCCAAACCCTCGTCCTGAAGGTCCAGGATCGCCTTGATCGCCGCCTTAGCGTTCAGGGTGTCGAAGATGGTCTCGATCAGGAACAGGTCGACACCGCCCTGGTGCAGGGCCAGGGCCTGCTCGCGGTAGGCGGCGTAGACCTGATCCCAGGTCACGCCTCGGGCGGCCGGGTCGTTCACGTCGGGCGAAAGCGACAGGGTCCGGTTCAGCGGCCCGATCGCGCCTGCGGCGAAGCGCGGGCGCTGCGGCGTGCTCCATCGCTCCGCGCTCTCGCGCGCCAGCCGGGCGGCGGCCAGGTTGATGTCGGCCACCGCGCTTTCCAGCGCGTAGTCCGCCTGGCTGATCGAGGTGGCGTTGAAGGTGTTGGTGGAGGCGATGTCGGCCCCCGCCTCGAAGTAGGCGTCGTGCAAACCGGCCACCGCGTCCGGCCGCGTCAGGCACAGCAGGTCGTTGTCGCCCTTCAGCGGATGCGGGTGGTCGGCGAATCGCTCGGCCCGGAAATCGGCCTCCGACAGCCCCATGCGCTGGATCATCACGCCCCAGGATCCGTCGAGGATCAGGATGCGGTTTTCCGCCGCCGCTTTCAGCGCCGCGATGCGTTCGGACCGGGTCACGCGCCCGCTCCCGCCCGCTCCTTCACCCCCAGCACCCGGCAGATCGCGTAGACCAGGTCCGCCCGGTTCAGAGTGTAGAAGTGGAAGTCGGAGAAGCCCTCCTCCTCCAGCCGCGCGCAGGTCTCCGCCGCCACTGAGCCTGCGATCAGTCGCCGGGTGTCGGGATCGTCGTCCAGACCGTCGAACAGGTTGGCCAGCCAGTCCGGCACCGCCGCCCCGCAGGCGCCGGCCATCCGGCGCAGGCCCTTGAAGTTGGTCACCGGCATGATCCCCGGCACGATCGGGATGGTCACGCCCGCCCGCCGCACCCGCTCCACGAAGCGCAGGAAGGCGTCGATGTCGAAGAAGAACTGGCTGATGGCCCGGGTGGCTCCGGCGTCGATCTTGGCCTTCAGCACCTCGATGTCGTGGTCGATAGAGGGGCTCTCGGGATGCTTCTCGGGATAGACGCCGACGCTGATCTCGAACGGCGCCGCGCGCCCGACCGCGGCGGCCAGCTCGGTGGCGTTGGCGTAGCCGTCAGGCCGCGGCCGATACACGCCGCCTATGCCTCCCGGCGGGTCGCCCCGCAGGGCCACCAGGTGGCGCACGCCCGCATCCCAGTACTCGCGCACGACCTCGTCCACCTCGGCGCGCGAGGCCTCCACGCAGGTCAGGTGGGCGGCGGGCTGCAGGGTCGTCTCGCCCAGGATCCGCCGCACCGTCCGGTGGGTCCGCTCGCGGGTCGAGCCGCCCGCGCCATAGGTTACGGACACGAACGACGGGTTCAGCGGCGCCAGCCTGCGAATACAGGCCCACAGCTTCTCCTCCGCCTCGTCGGTGGCCGGCGGGAAGAACTCGAAGGAAACATTGATCGGGCGCTCGCTGCGACCGCCCGCCCGGGCCACGGGGCCGAGCGGCGACAGCAGCAGCGCGCGGGCGGCGGCCAGGCTCATGCGACCTTCCTCGCCGTCTCGCGCTCGCGGCGTCCGGTCCAGATCTTCACCGTCAGGCCTTCCCTGTCCGGCGCCAGGGCGACCGGCGAGGCCCCGGTCAGGCCCGCTTCGGCCAGCCAGCGCGCGATCTCGTCGTCGGCGAAGCCCAGCCGCCGGTGCTGGTGCTCGGCGCGCAGGAACTCCAGCGCATGCGGGGCGAAGTCGACGATCAGCAGCTTGCCGCCCGGCGCCACTACCCGCGCCGCTTCGGCGACCGCAGTGGCGGGATCGGACAGGTAGTGCAGCACCTGGTGCACCACGACCAGATCGGCGCTCGCGTCGGGAAGGCGGGTGCCGAAGATGTCGCCGTGACGCAGCTCGACCTTCTCCAGGCCCGCGCGGGCGACGTTGGAGCGGGCGATGTTCAGCATTTGCTGCGACAGATCCAGGCCGATCGAGCACTTGGCCCGGCGGCCCAGCAGGGTCAGCATCCGCCCCGAACCGGTGCCGAGGTCCACCACCCGTTCGAACGGCCCCGGGCCGGCCGCGCGGTCGATCGCCTGCTCCACCGCCGTCTCGGCGACGTACAGCGACCGGATTTCGTCCCAGCGCGGCGCGATGCGCTCGAAGTACTGGGCGGCCTCGGCCGCGCGCTCGGCGCGCACCTGTTCCAGCCGCTGGAAGTCGCGCTCGGCCCCCTGCCCCGCCTCGCCCAGCAGGTCCAGCACCGAGTCCGCCAGCCGCCGGCGCGGCCCGTCCACCGCAAGGCGATAGAACACCCACGCCCCGTCGGGGAAACGCTCGATCAGCCCCGCCTCGGACAACAGCTTCAGGTGGCGTGACACCCGCGGCTGGCTCTGCTCCAGGATGCGCGCCAGCTCCATGACCGACAGCTCCTCGGCCGCAAGCAGGGCGAGGATGCGCAGTCGCGTCGGCTCACCGGCCGCGCGCAGGGCTTCGACGACGTCGTCAGGGCTCAGGCTCATCGAGCATATAAAGATATCCTTATATGCTTATGGCAAGCCCGAACTGCGGCTCAGCTACAAAGGGTCGCCCAGCGGCTGCCACAGCTCGACCTTCACCCCGGCTGGATCGACCAACCAGGCGAAGCGGCCGTAGTCCTGGTCCTCGCGGCCGAGCGGCTCGACGCCCTCCCCCTTCGCGCGGGCCAGCACGCCGTCCAGGTCGTCGACGATCAGATTGACCATGAACGGATGGGTCGACGGCTCGAAGTACTTGGTGTCGGCCGCGAACGGGCTGAACACCGTCCCTCCGACCTTCGGGTGCGAGAAGTCGGCGCTGCCCCACTCGCTGAAACGCACCCCCAGCACCCGCGCGTACCAGTCGCGCACCGCCGAGGGATCCTCGGCCTTGAAGAACACCCCGCCCAGCCCAAGCACCTGCGCCATCGCCGCTCCCCCCGTTTCCCGTCAGTCCCTGACCGGCGTCTTCAGCGCCTCGCCGGCGAAGAACGCGGCGAGGTTGCCCATCAGCAGCATCAGCATGCCCTGAACCGCCTCGTTCGTCGCGCCTCCGGTATGCGGCGTCAGCACCGTGTTCGGCGCCCCCGCCCAGCGCTCCGCCGGCGTCGGCTCCTCGACGAACACGTCCAGCGCCGCCGATCCCAGTCGCCCTTCCTTCAGCGCCGCGATCAGGGCGTCCTCGTCCACCACCTGCCCGCGCGAGACGTTGACCAGCAGACCGTCGGGTCCCACCGCCTTGATCACCTCGCGCGAGATCAGGCCGCGGTTGCCCTCGTCCGCCTTGGCGCAGACCGCCAGCACGTCGCTGCCCCTCGCTAACGCCAGAAGCGACTCCGCTCGCGGCCACGGCTGGTCCGGCTTGGGGTTCGGCCCCCACCAGGAGACCCGCATGCGGCAGGCCTCCGCGCGCCGCGCCAGCGCCTGGCCGATCAGGCCCAGGCCCACGATCCCCAGCCGCGCGTCCTTCAGCGACGGGGTGATGGTCTTGGCGTTCACCGTCCACTCGCCGGCCCGGAGCGCCCGGTCTCCGGAGACGATCTGGCGGCGGGCGCCGATGATCAGCCCAAGGGCGTGATCGGCCACGTCCTCATGGTTCACGGCCGGGGCGTGGGTGACCTCGAGCCCGCGCGCCTTGGCCCAGGCGACGTCGATGCCGTCGTAGCCGGAAGTGAAGCAGGCGATCAGGCCCAGGTTCGAAAGCCGCTCGATCAGCGCCTTGTCCAGCTCGAACTCGCCCGCGACCACCAGCGCGCGGATCGCCTGCTCGGCGTCCACGGGCGGGTGCTCCCAGAACCGGTGCACCGTGTAGGCGGACTCCAGAAAGGCGGTCAGCGGCGCCAGGTGGCGCTGCATGATCAGGACGGCGGGACGATCGCTCATGACCGCTTCGCGTCGGCCATGCGCGTCGCCCCGTCAAGCCCGTCCTAGCTCATCCACCAGTCCCCGTGCGCCGCGTCGGCGTCGCGCTCGGCCATGCGCCAGGTCTCCGCGGACGCCGGCTTGGCGAACTCAGAGCCGCTCGCGACCTTGGCCGTCGCCGAGACGAACTCGAAGTCGGCCGAGGTCAGGTTCGCCAGCTGCACGTTCTTCAGCAGGATGGTGTCGCCCGGCGCGAAGGTGATCAGCACGTCCGCTCCCTGCTGCACCGCCGACTGATAGGCCGTGTAGCCGGTGACGCGGATGCGGTCCTCGGTCCCGCCGGCGACGAAGTCCTGGACCGTGTCGGCGCCGTCGCCGATCCCGAACAGGAAGGTGTCGTCGCCGATCCCTCCGTTCAGAATGTCGGCGCCGGTCCCGCCCTGCAGGACGTCGTTCCCCGCCCCGCCCAGCAGGGTGTCGTTCCCTGCCCCGCCTTCGAGGCGGTCGTTGGCCAGACGGCCTTCGAGCCGGTCGTTGCCGCCCAGTCCCTGCATCAGGTCGCGCGTCGATCCCCCGGTCAGCGTGTTCGCCGCTTCGGTTCCGAGCAGCGTCCGGTCGTACACCTCGGCCGGTGGAGGCGGTGGAGGTGGAGGCGGCGGAGGAGGAGGCGGCGGCGGCGGAGGGGGAGGAGGCGGCGGCGGAGGCGGCGGAGGCGGCGGAGGCGGCGGTGGTGGCGGCGCGTCGAGGAAGACGATCCGGTCCGCGGTCACGCTAGCCGCCTGCACGTTCAGCAGCAGCACCGTGTCCCCGTTACCGAAGGTGACCACGGTGTCGGCGCCCTGCTGGACGATCGACTGCGTGGCCAGATAGCCGGAGACCTCGATGCGGTCGCCCGCGCCCCAGTCTTCGACCGTATCCGCGCCGGATCCGACGCCGACGCGATAAGCGTCGTCGCCTGAGCCGCCGACATAGTTGTCGTTCCCGCCCGCGCCGATCAGCACGTCGTTCCCGCCCAGGCCCTGGATGCGGTCCGCGCCGGCCGTTCCGTTCAGCGTCTCGCTCGCTTCCGTCCCGACGATCTCGTTGAACGGCGGCGGAGGCGGAGGCGGAGGCGGAGGCGGAGGCGGAGGCGGAGGCGGAGGCGGAGGAGGAGGCGGAGGCGGCGGTGGCGGCGCGTCGAGGAAGACGATCCGGTCCGCGGTCACGCTGGATGCCTGCACGTTCAGCAGCAGCACCGTGTCGCCGTTACCGAAGGTGACCAGGGTGTCTGCGCCCTGCTGGGCGATCGACTGCGTGGCCAGGTAGCCGGAGACCTCGATGCGGTCGCCCGCGCTCCAGTCTTCGACCGTATCCGCGCCAGACCCCACGCCGACGCGATAAGCGTCGGCGCCCAAGCCGCCGACATAGTTGTCGTTCCCGCCCACGCCGATCAGCACGTCGTCGCCGCCGAGCCCCTGGATGCGGTCCGCGGCGCCCGTGCCGGTCAGCGTCTCGCTCGCTTCCGTCCCGACGATCTCGTTGAACGGCGGCGGAGGCGGAGGCGGCGGCGGAGGCGGCGGCGGAGGCGGCGGCGGAGGCGGCGGCGGCGGCGGAGGCGGCGGCGGCGGCGGAGGCGGCGGCGGCGGCGGAGGCGGCGGAGGCGGCGGGGGCGGAGGCGGAGGCGGAGGAGGCGGTGGCGGAGCGCTGGTGAACACGAAGTCGCCCGAGGTCAGGTTGCCGAGCTGCACGTTCTTCAGCAGCAGGGTGTCTCCCGGCGCGAAGGTCACGAGCACGTCGGCGCCCTGCTGGACGGCGGACTGGTAGGCCGAATAGCCGTCGATCTGGATGCGGTCCTCGGTTCCCCCGGCGGCGAAGTCCTGGATCGTGTCGGCGCCGTCTCCGGCCGCGAACAGGAAGGTGTCGTCGCCGATACCACCGTTCACGATGTCGGCGCCGCTTCCGCTCTGCAGGATGTCGTTCCCCGCCCCGCCCAGCAAGGTGTCGGCCCCGGCGCCGCCTTCGAGGCGGTCGTTCCCAAGGCGGCCTTCAAGCCGGTCGTTGCCGCCCAGTCCCTGCACCAGATCGCGGGTCGAGCCGCCTGTCAGGGTGTTGCCGGCTTCGGTTCCGACCAGCGTCCGATCGTACACCTCTGCCGGCGGCGGCGGCGGCGGAGGAGGCGGAGGCGGAGGCGGAGGCGGCGGCGGAGGCGGCGGCGGCGGCGGAGGCGGCGGCGGCGGCGGAGGCGCGTCGAGGAAGACGATCCGGTCCGCGGTCACGCTGGCCGCCTGCACGTTCAGCAGCAGCACCGTGTCGCCGGTACCGAAGGTGACCAGGGTGTCGGCGCCCTGCTGGACGATCGACTGCGTGGCCAGATAGCCGGAGACCTCGATGCGGTCGCCCGCGCCCCAGTCTTCGACCGTATCCGCGCCGGATCCGACGCCGACGCGGTAGGCGTCGTCGCCCGAGCCGCCGACATAGTTGTCGTTCCCGCCCGCGCCGATCAGCACGTCGTTCCCGCCCAGACCTTGGATGCGGTCCGCGCCGGCCGTTCCGTTCAGCGTCTCGCTCGCTTCCGTCCCGACGATCTCGTTGAACGGCGGCGGCGGCGGCGGCGGCGGCGGCGGAGGCGGAGGAGGCGGAGGCGGAGGCGGAGGCGGAGGAGGCGGCGGCGGCGGCGGCGGCGGTACGTTCAGGAATACAAACTGGGACGGGCTTACGCTCCCCGCCTGCACGTTCTTGAGCAGGAGGGTGTCGCCGGAAGCGAAGGTGATCAGGGTGTCGGCGCCCTGCTGCACCGCCGACTGCCACGCGCCGTAGCCGTCGACCTCGACGGTGTCCTCGACCGCGAAGTCGTGGATGGTGTCGGCGCCGTCGCCGGCCTTGAACACGAAGACGTCCGCCCCGGCCCCGCCGGTCAGCCCGTCGTTCCCGACGCCGCCTTCCAGCCGGTCGTTCCCCTCGCGACCGTTAAGGGTGTCGCTCCCGCCCTGCCCTTTCAGGTGGTTGGCCACGGCGTTGCCGCTCAGCACGTCGGCGCCGGAGCCGCCCGTCGCGTTTTCGATCACCACGCCTTGAGCGATGGTGAAGCCGCCGTGGATGTTGGTCGCGTACGAGACCACCCCTCCGCCCGTCGGCGAGTAGTCGATCGTGGCGGAGCGCAGGTCGATCACGGCGGCCATCGGCCCGCCATGGACGATGCTGTCGGTGCCGCCGGTGTCCCAGATGCAGCGGTAGTAAGTGCCGACCTGGTTGGCTGACGGGAGCGTGTATACAGTATCGCCAGCTTCGACGTTTTGCCGCGCCCCGTACTTCTGCTGCAACAGAGCGATGTCCAGAGCCATCAACTCGCCGTGATAACCGAAACCTTTGTTGAAGGTCAGGCCGTGCGGGCCTGCGGGCCATCCTTCATTGTACGTCATCGTCGTGAACACGCCTTGGTTAAGCGCGTAAAGACCGTACGAATCGAACTCGTTGGTGACCCCCTGCATCACCACCGAGGACCCGCCGCTGTCGTGCGGGTGGGCCATTCCAAGCCCGTGACCGATTTCGTGGACGAGAGTCACGAAGGCGAAACCGCCCTGCTCCAGCCCTCCGCCGCCCTGCTCGTCCCACCCTCCGCCGTTGCGCGCGAACACCGCCACACCGGGGTTCGTGGTGCCTGGCGGATTGCAGTAGCCTAAGTATTCCGAGGTATTCGTCGTGACCATCTTGAACCAGGCTTGCGCCGGGTTGTTGGTCTGGACGAACGTCACATTGCAGACCTCGGCCACCTGCTGGAAAGCCAGCATGGCCTGCTGAATTTCATAGGCGTTCCAGCCGAGCGAGGTGACGCCGTCGAAGGTCTGTCCCGCCTGGGCGAAGTAGACGTAGATGGTCCCGTTGTTCGGGATCGCCGTTCCCCAGTCGATGGAGTCCAGCACGCTCAAGGGCTGGCCGATAGCCGCGCTCAAGGTGTAGGCGCCGGTCGTCGTCTGGAACGGGGACTCGTCGTTGGTCCAGGATTTGGCGCCGAGATAGTAGGTTCCGCTCTGCGTCGCGGTGAACACGATGCGCGAGTCCGTCGACGGTCCGCTGTCGTCATCCTGGACGATCAGCGAGCCGTTGGCGTCGAACAGGATCAGCCAAGGATCCAGCGAGCCCGCCGACGCCAGGCGCAGGTCGTAGGTCTGCCCGGCGACCAGGGTGATCTTGAACCAGTCCACGTCGCCGTTGAAATTGACCACGCCCTGGATCGAACCCCCGACCGTGACCGTGGCGGTCGTGCTGGTGTTCGCCGGCAAGGTGTCGCCGCCGGGCCCGACGCCCTGCATCACTTCGGGGGACGGGCCGGCGCCCTCGCCGACGAGGCGCAGCACCAGGGTTTCGACGGGAGCGTAGTCCCGACCTAGACGATCGGGGGCGGTCGTCTCGTGTTCCGCGGCCTCCACGGACGGAGTTGCAGAGGGCGTCGCGCCCTGGAAGCCCCAATGGCGATGCACGCCGTTCTTCTGAGCACCGGTCAGCGCGCACGCTAGGCACATGGTCGCAAGTTCCCCCGCGCTCGCCGAGGCGGCGAGATCGCGCGGCATCACACCACGAAAGCGGCGCCTTGGCTATCGCGGCGCCTTGGCACGGCTGAGCCCGTGCGCCACGATCCGGGGCATGAAAGCCCCCGCCCCGCTGCTCCTCGCCGTCGCCTTGCTGACCGCCTGCGCCGCTCCCCAGGAACCGACCCCGATGGACGCTCCCAAGGCCGACCTGCCCTTCGCCCAGGGGCGGACCTTCGCCACCCTCGACGAATACCTGGCCTACCTCGAGCAGGAAGGCGCGCGCGACATACCCTGGTGGCGCGAGGTCGAACCCGGCGTCTACGAACTGCAGGGCCGGATGCTGCCCGAACACCGCCAGCGCCTGACCCGCAAGCAGCTGGCGGAGAAGTTCGGCTTCAAGGAGTAATCAGGCCCGCGCGAACTTCTGGAACTTGATCCGCTTGGGGATCAGGCTGTCGGCCCCGAGCCGGCGCTTCTTGTCCTCTTCGTAGGCTTCGAAGTTGCCCTCGAACCATTCCACGTGGCTGTCGCCCTCGAAGGCCAGGATGTGGGTGCACAGCCGGTCCAGGAACCAGCGGTCGTGGCTGATCACCACCGCGCAGCCCGGGAAATCCTCCAGCGCCGCCTCCAGCGCCTGCAGCGTCTCCACGTCCAGGTCGTTGGTCGGTTCGTCCAGCAGGATGACGTTGCCGCCGGTGGCCAGGGTCTTGGCCAGGTGCACCCGGTTGCGCTCGCCGCCCGAAAGCAGCCCCACCTTCTTCTGCTGGTCGGCGCCCTTGAAGTTGAAGGCGCCGACGTAGGCGCGGCTGTTGATCTCGCGGTTGCCGACCTTCATCACGTCCAGCCCGCCGGAGATCTCCTCCCAGACGGTCTTCTTGTCGTCCAGGGAGTCGCGGCTCTGGTCGACGAACGACAGCTTCACCGTCTCGCCCAGGCGCACCGACCCGTCGTCCGGCGTCTCCTTGCCGGTGATCAGCTTGAACAGGGTCGACTTGCCCGCCCCGTTGGGGCCGATCACGCCGACGATGCCGTTGGGCGGCAGCTTGAAGGTCAGGTCCTTGAACAGGACCTTGTCGCCGTATTCCTTCTCCAGGTTTTCCGCCTCGATCACCACGTTGCCCAGACGCGGGCCGGGCGGGATTTGGATCTGGGCGAAGGTCTGGGCGCCGCGGGCGTTCTCCTGCTCGTTGACCATCTGCTCGTAGCTGGCGAGGCGGGCCTTGGACTTGGCCTGGCGCGCCTTCGGCGAGGAACGGACCCATTCCAGCTCGCGGGCGATGGCGCGCTGGCGGCCTTCGTTCTCGCGCTCCTCCACGGCGGCGCGCTTGGCCTTCTGCTCCAGCCAGGCCGAGTAGTTGCCCTCGTACGGGATGCCCTTGCCGCGATCGAGCTCGAGCGTCCACTTGGTCACCTGGTCCAGGAAGTACCGGTCGTGGGTGACCAGGATCACGCAACCCGGAAACTCCTCCAGGTGGTGCTGCAGCCAGGCCACCGACTCGGCGTCCAGGTGGTTGGTCGGCTCGTCCAGCAGCAGCATGTCGGGCTTGGACAGCAGCAGCCGCGCCAGCGCCACGCGGCGGCGCTCCCCGCCGGACAGCTTGGTCACGTCCGCGTCGTTCGGAGGACAGCGAAGGGCGTCCATCGCCATCTCGATGCGGCTGTCGATGTCCCACAGATTGTCGGCGTCGATCCGCTCCTGGAGGGTGTTCATCTCCTCCATCAGTTCGTCCGAGTAATCCTCGGCCATCTGCATGGCGACTTCGTTGTAGCGATCGAAGATCTTCTTCTCTTCGCAGCGCGAGATGACGTTGCCCCAGACGTCGAGGGTCGGGTCCAGCTGCGGCTCCTGCTCCAGGTAGCCCATCTTGGTGCCTTCGGCGGGCCGGGCCTCGCCGGTGAACTCGCCGTCGATGCCGGCCATGATCTTCAGCAGGGTCGACTTGCCCGATCCGTTGACGCCGACCACGCCGATCTTGGCGTCGGGATAGAAGCTCAGCCAGATGTTCTCGAAGACCTTCTTGCCGCCGGGATAGGTCTTGGACAGACCCTGCATCTGGAAAATGTACTGCTGCGCCATGGTCGCTCGCGCCCGTTCGTGTTCGTGCTCTGGGGAGGTCGGGCGCGGATGTAGCCGCGCCGACGCGGGAGCGCCAGAGGCGAACCTCGCCCGTCGCGCACGCCGGGGGAGGCTTTCCCGCGTTCGTGCGTTATGGAACGGCGTTCGTTCGTGCGTGGAGGAGCCGTGGCCCGGTCCGCTAAGGAGAGACGCCCTCAGGGGTTGCCAGACAAGGAGACGCTGGTCCGTTTCCTGCGCGAGGCGGGCGAGGCGGAGAAGGCCGACATCGCCAAGGCGTTCGGCCTGAAAGGCGCCGAGCGGCGAGCGCTGCGCGAGATGCTGCGCGAGCTCGAGAACGACGGTTCGTTGGGCCGGCGCGGGCGCAAGGGCTACGCCCAGGCTGGCGCCTTCCCGCCGGTGGGCGTGGCCGACGTGGTCGAGCGCGATCCCGACGGCGAGCTTTACGTGCGCCTGTCCAAGGGGGCCGAGGACCTGCCGCTGGCGCGTCTGGCGCCGGACCGGAACGAGCGCGCGGCGGGCGGCGCGCCGGGGATCGGCGACCGGGTGCTGGTCCGCTTCGAAAAGGTCGAGGACGGCTGGGAGGCCCGGCTGGTCAAGAAGCTCGGCCAGAGCGCTCACCGCATGCTGGGCGTGGTGCGCAAGGGCCGGCGCGAGACGCGGATCGAGCCGGTCGACCGCCGTTCCAAGGACAGCCTGCTGGTCGGCGCCGACCAGGCGGGCGACCTGCACGACGGCGACCTGGTGGTCGCTACCGTCGGGGGCGCCGACCGCCGCTACGGGCCCGAGTCCGGCCGGGTGGTCGAGGTGGTCGGCCGCGAGGACGAGCCGCGCGCCTTCTCCATCATCGCCATCCACGCCCACGGCGTGCCCACCGGCTTCTCCGAGCAGGCCGAAGCCGAGGCCAAGGCCGCCGAGCCGCCGACGC
>DASPKD010000148.1:0-3988 GCA_035628275.1 Caulobacteraceae bacterium
GCGCGCGGTGCCCCGCCAGCAGCACGAGGCCGAAGCGGTTCGGAACCTTCTCGACGCAGTCTTCAACGGTGACGCGGGCCATGGAGTCCTCGATATCGGGATAGAACCGGCGAACTTAAAGGTTCGTTTTCGCAAGTGCAACACGAACGGCGGCTCAGACCGGCGCGGCGTCGCGCCCCGTCGTCGCCGTGCGCGCAAGTTCGGCGGCGCCGAGGCCGCTCGCCGGATGGCGCCATCCCGGCGCGATCTCGGCCAGCGGACCCATGACGAACAGGCGCTCGGCCGCCCGGGGATGGGGCAGGATCAGGCCGGGTTCGGCCGTTACGACGCCGCCGTGGGCGATCAGGTCCAGGTCCAGGGTGCGCGGCGCGTTGGCCTCGCCCCTCTCCCGGCCGAAGGCGCGTTCGATGCGGCGCAGCACGGCCAAGGTCGCGCGCGGGTCCAGCGCCGTCTCGACAAGGGCGACGCCGTTGCGATAGGCAGGCGCCGCCGGGTCCGGCCAGGCGGCCGAGCGCCACCACCTCGACCGGGCGACCACCCGCAACCCCTCGGGTCCGAACAGGGCCAGGGCCGCCTCCAGCGCCGCTTCCAGCGACGGATGCGCCCCCGGCAGATTGGCCCCGAGCGCGACCACCACCGCTCTTTCCAAATCGATTTCAGACAGGACGCACTCTTCCGATGAGCTTTTACCCGACCGACCGCATCGCCCTGTTCATCGACGGGGCCAATCTCTATTCCGCGGCCAAGGCGCTGAACTTCGACATCGACTACAAGAAACTGCTGGAGGAGTTCCGCAAGCGCGGGGTGCTGATCCGGGCCTACTACTACACCGCCATCGCCGAGGGCGGCGACGACTACAGCCCGATCCGGCCGCTGGTCGACTGGCTGGACTACAACGGCTTCACCCTGGTTACCAAGTCCGCCCGGGAGTTCACCGACAGCCAGGGCCGGCGTCGCTGGCGGGGCGACATGGACGTCGAGATCGCGGTGGACATGATGGAGCTGGCCGCCGCCGCCGATCACCTGGTGCTGTTCTCCGGGGACGGCGACTTCCGCCGCGTGGTCGAGGCGGTGCAGCGCAAGGGCGTGCGGGTGACCGTGGTCTCCACCGTCAAGTCGCAGCCGCCGATGGCGTCGGACGACCTGCGCCGCCAGGCGGACACCTTCGTCGACCTTGTCGACCTCATGCCCATCGTCGGCCGCCCGCGCAGCCAGCCGCAGACACCGCGATTCCTGCAGACCGAGGCGCGCACCCCTGCCGAGATCGACGCGGACGACGACTATTGAGCGCGCCGTTTCCGCCGGAGCCGCCGCGCGACTGCCCGCTGTGCCCCAGGCTGGCGCTGTACCGGGTCGACAACCGGGCCAAGGAGCCGGACTGGTTCAACGGCGCGGCGCCCTCGTTCGGCGATCCTGAGGCGCGGCTGCTGGTCGTCGGGCTGGCCCCAGGACGCACGGGCGCCAACCGGACGGGTCGGCCGTTCACCGGCGACCACGCGGGCGTGCTGCTGTACGAGACCCTGCTGAAGCTGGGGTTCGCGCAAGGGCGCTACGAGGCGCGGCCGGACGACGGCCTGCGGCTGGTCGACTGCATGATCACCAACGCGGTCCGTTGCGCGCCCCCCGGCAACAAGCCGCTGCCGACCGAAGAGGCGACCTGCCGCCCGTTCCTGGCCGCCCGCATCGCCGCCCTGCCGCGGCTGAAGGCGATCGTCACGCTCGGCGACGTCTCCCGCCGCAACGTGCTGAAGGCGCTGGGCGCGAAGGCCAACGCCGCGCCCGCGGGCCATGGCGTTGAGGCGGACGTGGGGGGCTACCGGCTGTTCAACAGCTATCACTGCTCGCGCCTGAACACGAACACGGGACGGCTGACCCCGGAGATGTTCGAGGCGGTGTTCCGGGCGGCGAGAGGTTACGTGGGGTCCTGATCGTCCGGAAACAGCTTGGCGTAGTCGCGAGCGGCGTCAACGAACCTCAGCACCATGACCTCGCCGGCTTCGACGGAGTACAGCACCAGGTACGAACCATAAGGCATTCTGCGGACGCCGAACTTCCCCAGCTCGCGATCCAAGGCGTAACGTTCCGGCAGGTCGCCCAGAGACGCCGCCGCGAGCTGAAGCTCCTCTGCGAAGCTGAGGGCGCGGTTAGGGCTCCCCTTCTCGGCGATCCAGCCGGCGATCTGTTCCAGGTCGTTCAGCGCCGCGGGCGAGAGGCGAACCCTCACGCAGCGTCGAGCCCGTACTTCCGTCGAATTCCGTCGCGCACCCGGTCGAACGCTTCTTCGATCGGACAGGTGCGACCGGCCCTTACGTCCGCAAGGCTCTGCTCGATGCTGGCCCGCAGCGCGTCGAGGTCCTGTTCCCGTTCGATCAGGAGCCGGTACGCTTCCGCCCGTGCCGCTTCACGGCTCGGATACCGGCCAGCCTCCACGAGGCTGTCCAAGTAGGCGTTGATGCGGGCGTCATAGGCGCTGGACATGAGAGGATAGTCGCGCCGCAAGGGTTCGGTTTCAACCCCGCTCCCGCATCAGTCTGGCCTTGTCCCTTTGCCAGTCCCGCTCGGCGGCGGCTTCACGTTTGTCGTGGACCTTCTTGCCCTTGGCCAGCCCGAGCTCGAGCTTCGCGCGGCCCTTATCGTTGAAGTAGAGCTTCAGCGGGATCAGGGTGCGCCCTTCCCGCTGGACGGCGCCGATCAGCTTGTCGATCTGCTTGCGGTGCAGCAGCAGCTTCCGCGGGCGACGGGGCTCGTGGTTGAAGCGGTTGGCGTGGCCGTAGGGCGGGATGTCGGCGTTGACGAGGACGATCTCGCGTCCCTCCACCGCGGCGTAGGACTCGGCGATGTTGGCCCGGCCGTCGCGCAGGGACTTCACCTCGGTGCCGGTCAGGGTGATGCCCGCCTCGATCGAGTCTTCGATGAAGTAGTCGTACCGCGCGCGGCGGTTCTCGGCGATCAGCTTGCCGTCGGCCATCAGATCACGCCGGTTTCGGCCAGCGCCTCGTCGATCTGCGGCTTCACCGCGTCGGCGGTCGGCGCCAATGGCAGGCGCACCTCGTCCGAGCACAGG
The DNA here is from genome assembly GCA_035628275.1 of Caulobacteraceae bacterium. Classification (GTDB taxonomy): domain Bacteria; phylum Pseudomonadota; class Alphaproteobacteria; order Caulobacterales; family Caulobacteraceae; genus DASPKD01. The sequence goes on from DASPKD010000148.1 coordinate 3,065, forward strand.
CCCAGCCGGGCCAGGGCGTACTTGGTCGGCGACGGCGAATTGTCGAGGAACAGCGCCTTGTGCAGGCGGATCAGGCGGTCCTGCTGGTAACGGGCGGCCTCGAAGTCGCCGCGCTGCGCCGCCTCGTACAGCTGCACCATGGCCTCGGGAGCGACGTTGGAGGTCACCGAGATCACCCCGTGGCCGCCGTGGGCCAAGTAGCCCAGGAACGTCGGATCGTCGCCGGAGATCAGGGCGAAGTCGTCCGGCGTCTGCAGCCGCATCAGGCTGGCGCGGGCCAGATCGCCCGTGGCGTCCTTGATGCCGACCACGTTGGGCAGCGGCGCCAGGCGCGCGACCGTGTCGTTCGACAGGTCCACGCCGGTCCGCGACGGCACGTTGTAGAGCACCACGGGCAGCTGCACCGCCTCGTTGATCGCCGCGAAGTGCCGGTACATCCCCTCCTGGCTCGGGCGGTTGTAATAGGGCGTGACCACCAGGGCGCCGTCGGCCCCGACGGTCTTGGCCCAGCGGACCAGCTCGATCGCCTTGTCGGTGGCGCTCGCCCCCGCGCCCGCCATCACCCGCACCCGGCCGGCCGCGACCTGGACGCAGAGCTCGACCACGCGCTTGTGCTCGTCCAGGTGCAGGGTCGCGCTCTCGCCGGTGGTGCCCATCGGCACCACGCCGTGCACACCCGCCGCGATCTGGCGCTCCAGCAGGGCGGCGAAGGCCGCCTCGTCGACGCGGCCGTCACGAAATGGTGTGACTAGGGCGGTGACGACGCCCTTGAACAAAGGTCGGGACATGGGTGAGACAACCGTGACGATTCCGCCGCTCCGTCATGGAGCGGCCAAACTTCCGTTCGAGGTTTAAGGTCGCGGTCGTCGGGCCGCAACCGCCGCCGTCCTTTTGCAGGAGCTTCGCGTGAGTTCGCTGGTCCGC
>DASPKD010000149.1:0-10337 GCA_035628275.1 Caulobacteraceae bacterium
CGCGTCGGAGTCGTTCAGGGCTTCGGTGCCGCGCTTCTGGCGGATGTACTTGCCGTTGTGGGAGATCAAGCGGTGACGCTTGCCCACGGCCCCGTGCTTCACCTTGCCGGTGGCGGTGAACTTGAAGCGCTTCTTAGCGCCCGATTTGGTCTTCAGTTTCGGCATTTCGCAGCGGGCCGAAGCCCGTCCTTCTGAGATAGCATGACGAACCGCCAAGGCATGCCAATCGGCCCGGCGGTTCCGGAAAGCGGGCGTTGCTACAGGAAAAGCGGAACCCCCGCAAGGCGCCGCCGCCTGCGCCGGGGAGCCGCACCGGCGCTAACCGTATCGGCTAACCCGGCCTTATCCGAGGCGGCGGAAGCTTCCGCCATGTACGGACGGACGGTCAGGCGCAGGGCGGCGATCCTGCCGGTGAGGCGTCAGGCGGCGGGGCGGAAACGGCTCTCGTCGCGGGAGGCGGTGCTGTTCGCCCTGACGCTGATCGCCGCCCTCGCCCTGTATCATCGTTCCACGGGGGCCGAGACTCCGCTGGACATGCTCAGGCATGCGGCGGCCGCGCCCGACTGCTCGGCGGGGCGGGCGCCGAGCCCTCCGCTCGACGGCGTCGCCTGCGAGCCGTGAGCGGCGTCAGGCCTCGACTTCGGCCTTCTTCGGCCAGGTGCGGACCATGACCGCGACCAGGATGGCGCCGATCACCGCCATGCTCGCGCCCGCCCATTGCAGGGGAGTCATGCCCTTGGCCGCATAGGTGCCCACGATCGCGCCGACGGCGTAGACCAGAAAGGCGGACAGGCGCTCGGACGTGCAGAGAGACTGCAGCTGGGCCTGAAGGCGGCTGAACATGTTGGAATCCCCGGACTTGTTTGTTCTGACTTGGTCGCGATCAAGCCAGAAATCCGGATTTCCGTCGCTGCGACATAGGGCGCGGCGGCACAGCTCGGCGCCGCCTTCGGCGCCTTACGGATTCGGGTTCACGAACCGCCGCAGCCGCCCGCCGCCGGGCAGGACGGCGAGGGCTAGGTCGGCCGCAGCGCCCATGGCGCGGAACGGGCCGGGCATGGCGTGGCTGGAGGGCGAGGCGTGCTCGCCGGCCATCTGGGTCGCGGGTCCGCCGGAGGCGCGCAGGCGCGACTTCATCGACAGGGCCGCCTCCCGGCACAGCTCGGCCTTGCGCAGGCGCAGGCGCCGTCCGAGCTCGACCAGGTCGACGCCGGACTGGGCGGCCAGGGCGAACAGCGCCTCCTCCTCGTCCGACGCGTGGCGAAGCGCGGTTTCGGCCAGCACCCGCACCTTTGCGTCGAACAAGGGATCGTCCACCGAGGCGCTCTCCACGTCGGCGATCATCTGCTTGGCGGCCATGTGTTCGACCACCGCCTCGTCCACCTGCTCGCGCGCGCCGACCGCGTTGCGGAGCGCGGGGTAGAACAGCTCCTCCTCGATCTGGGCGTGGATGGTCAGGGCCAGGCACAGCCGCTCGGCGATGGTGACCTTCTCCAGTTCGTCGGCGGCCTCTCGGTATTCGCCCAGCAGCCGCTCGACCGTACGGTGGTCGTGCGACAGCACCGAAAGGGCGTCCTCCGCCGCGGGGGCTGCGGCCTGTTCGGGCGCGAAGGAGCGGGGCTCGAAGTCGGAGGAGGCGGGCGGGACGTCGGTCATGTCGGTCTCCGGGGTGTACCGGCCTCAACCTACGGATAGCGGCGCGGTTCCGGACCGCCGGCGCCTGTGCGGCCCTGGGACTCCGCCGTTCGCTCGAAGGCGGGTGCGCGCGGTGAAAACCTGCGCTATGCGACATGGGTAGCGGTCCGCCTTTTGCAGGCTTCCCGGCGCGGGCCGCGAGGGTGTCAGGATGTTGTTGGAAAGCGAGACGGACCTGGTTCTCGCGCTCGGCGTGGCCGCCGCGGCGTTCCTCGCTCTGGCCGTGCTCGGTTTCCTTCTGCTGTTCCGCGCGCTGGCGACCAACAAGCAGTTGAACGACGAGCTGTCCAAGATCGACCGGACGGCGATGCACAACGAAAAGCGCCTGTTCGACATCCTGAACTCGATCCCGGTGGCCCTGGTCGAAACCGACCTGTCGGGCCGCTTCACCTTCGCCAACCGGGCCGCGCACCAGCTGCTGGGCCGCAAGGGGGCGGAGCTGATCGGCCTGCGCTTCCACTCGGCCACCTGGGGAATCACCTATCCGGACGGGCGGGTGATCCCGCCCGACCTGCTGCCCAACGCCCGGGCCCTGCGTGGCCAGACGGTGCGCGGCTTCCAGCACCTGATCGCCAACCCCGGCACCCGCAAGCGCATGCTGGTGTCGGTCACGGCCATGCCGGTGACCAATCCGCAGGGCGAGGTGATCGGCTCCACCGCCGCCTTGGTCGAGACCGAGAGCCTGACCCCCGACCAGCGCGGCGAGGCCGATCCGCTGGTCCAGCGCTACTTCGAGATCGCCGGGGTGATGCTGCTGGCGCTCGGGCCGGACGGCAAGGTCCGCGACATCAACCTGAAGGGCGCCGAGATCCTGGGCGGCACCGTCGAGGACGTGGTCGGCAAGGACTGGATCGGGGCCTTCCTGCCGCCCGAGCACCAGGAAGCCGCGCGCGGCTTCTTCCAGGCGGTGGTCGAGGGCCGCGAGGAGATGCCCGACGAGGGCGAGGGCTGGATCGTGCGCCTGGACGGCGAGCGGCGGCTGATCTCCTGGCGCGGCGCGGCGGTGCGCGACGCCGAGGGCCGGATCGTCGCCACCCTGAGCTCCGGCGAGGACGTGACCCAGGCCCGCGCGGCCGAACAGGAACTGCGCGACGCGGAGTCCGACCTGCGCCTGGCCCAGGAGGCCGGCGGTGTCGGGGTGTGGACCTTCGACAGCCGCACCGGCGAGCTGACCAACAGCCCGCACCTGCTGAAACTCTGGGGCTTCCCGGCCGACTACCGCCTGACCGAGGACGAGCAGTTCGCCATGCTCGACCCGACCGACCGTCCGGCGGTGGAGGCGTCGCTGCGCGGCGCATGGAACGGCGAAGGCCCTTACGAGGCGGAGTATCGCGTGCGCCGCCAGGACGGCTCGGTCCGCTGGATCGCCGCGCGCGGCGAGGTGATCCGCGACGCCGCCGGCCACATGACCGGCATGCACGGTGTCAGCTTCGACGTCACCGCGCTCAAGGAGGCCCAGGCGGCCGTGCGCGAAAGCGAGCAGCGGTTCAGCGAACTGGCCGACGCCGCGCCGGTGATGGTCTGGCTGGGCGGGCCCGAGGGCGGCTGCACCTGGGTGAACCGCACCTGGCTGGAGTTCTCCGGCCGGCCGCTGGAGCAGGAGCTCGGGAACGGCTGGACCGAAAGCGTACACCCCGACGACCGCGAGCGGGTGCGCACGGCCTTCACCGAGGCGCTGGCCCGCCGCGAGCCGTTCCGCATGGAATTCCGCCTGCGCCGCCATGACGGGGAATGGCGCTGCGTCGACGACCACGGCGCGCCCCGGTTCGCCGCCGACGGAAGCTTCCTGGGCTGGATCGGCTCGTGCGTGGACGTGACCGAGGCGCGCGACGCCACCGAGGCGCTGCGCGCCAGCGACGAGCGTTTCCGCGGCTTCGCCGAGATGAGCGAGGACGTGGTCTGGCTGGCGGACGCCCGCGCGGGCCGGCTGGAGTACGTCAGCCCCGCCTACGAGCGGATGTTCGGCGACGACCGCGAGGCGGTGATGGCAGAGCCGGGCCGCTGGCGCTCCCTGGTTCATCCCGACGACCGCCCGCTGGCCGAGGAGGGCGCCAGGGCGGTGGGGCGCGGCGAGCGCGCCCACACCCAGTACCGGGTGGTGCGCCCCGACGGGCAGGTGCGGGTGGTGAAGAACAGCTCCTTCCCGATCTGGGCCGAGGACGGCTCGCTGCGCTGGATCGCGGGGCTGGTCCACGACGTGACCGAGAGCGCGCTGGCCCAGGAGGAGCTGGAGCGCCGCGTGGCCGAGCGCACCCGCGAGCTCGAGGCCAGCATCGAGGAGCGCCGCAAGACCGAGGAGGCGCTGGCCCAGGCCCAGCGGCTGGAGACCGTCGGCCGGCTGACCGGCGGCGTGGCCCACGACTTCAACAACCTGCTGACGGTGATCATCGGCGCGTTGGACATGATCCTGCGCCAATCCGACAAGCCCGACCGGGTCAAGCGCCTGGGCGAGGCGGCGCTGGCCGCCGGCCGGCGCGGCGAGCGCCTGACCCGCCAGCTGCTGGCCTTCTCGCGCCGGCAGGAGATGAAGCTGGAGACGCTCGACCTGGGCGGGGTGATCCGCGGGTTCGAGTCGCTGCTGCGCCGCGCCGCGGGCGAGGCCATGCCGGTGGAGGTCGCCGTCGACGAGCGGCTGGGCACCGCCAGCATCGACCCGGTGCAGTTCGAGGCGGCGCTGCTGAACCTGCTGGTCAACGCGCGCGACGCGGTCGAGGAGAAGGGCTCCGGCACGGTCGCCGTGCGCGCCGACCGGGTGCGCCTGGCCGCGGGCGAGCTGACCGACGCGGAGGCCGGGGACTACGCCCGCATCAGCGTCTCCGACACCGGCGTCGGCATGCCGCCCGAGGTCGTCGCGCGCGCCCTGGAGCCGTTCTTCACCACCAAGGAAGTCGGCAAGGGCACGGGGCTTGGCCTGGCCCAGGTCTACGGCTTCGCGCGCCAGTCCGGCGGCGGGGTGCGTATCGACAGCCGTCCGGGCGAGGGGACGACCGTCAGCCTCTACCTGCCGCTCTCCGACGCCGACGAGAGCGCGCCCGAGCCGCAGTCGCCGCGCGAGGAGCGCCCGCTGGAACGCGGCAAGCTGGTGCTGCTGGTCGAGGACGACGCCGGGGTGCGGACCGTGGCGGAGAACCTGCTGCTGGAGCTCGGCTGCCAGGTGATCACGGCGGAGGACGGCGCCGGGGCCCTGCACATCCTGCGGACCACGCCGCAGATCGAGCTGCTGCTGACCGACGTGGTCATGCCGGGCGGCATGAGCGGGGTCGACCTGGCTGGCGAGGCGCGAAGGCTCCGGCCCGAGCTGAAGGTGCTGCTGTCCACCGGCTACGCCAGCGATAAGCTGGACGAGGACTCCCGCCGCGCCTGGGAGGTGCTGCCCAAGCCCTACCAGGCCGACGAGCTGAGCCAGGCCGTGCGCCGGGCGTTGGCCTGAGGGGCCCGGCGCCCCATCTGGCCTGCATGACCGCCGCCCGCCCGAGCCGCTGATGGCCAAGCGCCCGCTCCGCCCCGACGAGAAGCGCCTGTGGGCCAGCGTGGCGCGCACGGTGCGGCCGAGACCCGGCGTGGTGCCCCCCGAGGCGCCGTCCGAACCGTCCGCCGCCGCGCCCGCCGCGCCGCTGCCGGCCGAAGCGGCGCCCGCGGCGCCAACCAGGCCGCCGCGCCCGCCGCACTATCCCGTGCCCGTCCCGCCCGACCCGCTGGAGCCCAACCGCCAGCGGCGGCTGACGCGCGAGCGCGACCGCATCGACGCGCGCATCGACCTGCACGGCTTCGGCCAGTTCGAGGCCGAGGACCGGCTGAAAGAGTTCCTGCGCGGCTGCCACGCGCGGGGGCTGCGCTCGGTGCTGGTGATCACCGGCAAGGGCGCCTACGGGGCCGGGGTGATCCGCAGCCGCTTCCCCGAGTGGCTGGCCGACCCGGCCATGCGCGAGATCGTCGCCGGCCTGGGCCCCGCCCACCGGCGCCACGGCGGCGAAGGCGCCTTCTACGTCGCCCTCAAGCGGCGGCGGGACTGACCCGCGCCGGCGTCTCCTCCGCCTCGGCGGCCGGCAGGAAGCGGAAGTCGCCGGGATCGATCGCGCGGGTCCGCGCCCGGTAGCGGAAGGTGTAGTCCGGCCAGACCGTGGTGTTGCGCCCCTGGCGGTCCAGGTACCAGCTGCCGCAGCCCGACATCCACACCGTGCCCTTCAGCTTGCGGTCCATCTCGGCGGCGAAGGCGGCCTGAGCGGACGGCGTGACCTCCAGCGCCGCCGCCGCGCGCCGGTCCAGCGCCTGCAGCGCCGACATGACGTAACGGATCTGGCTCTCGATCATGTAGACCATCGAGTTGTGGCCGAGACCGGTGTGCGGCCCCATCAGCAGGAACCAGTTCGGGAATCCGGCGACCGTGATCCCCAGGTGCGCCGACAGGCCGTCGCGCCACGCCTCTTTCAGCCGCAGGCCGTCGCGCCCGACCACCTCCAGCGGGTCCGAGGACTGATCGGTGACCTGGAAGCCGGTGCCGAAGATCAGCACGTCCGCCGGGGTCCGCCGCCCGTCGGCGGTCGCCACCGCGTCCGGCTCGACCCGCGCGATCGGCGCCGTCTCCAGCGCCACGTTCGGCCGCGTCAGGGCGTGATAGTAGTCGTCGGAGATCAGCACCCGCTTGCACCCCAGCCGGTAGTCGGGCGTCAGCTTCGCCCGCAGGTCCGGATCGGCGATCTGGGCGTGCAGGTGCTTCAGCGCCAGCCGCTCGGACGGGCCGGCCAGCCGCGGGTCCAGCCGGGCGCGGGCGTTCTTCTCCAGGAACCAGTACCAGAAGCCCCGCACCGCCGCCTGCAGCCAGGGGCGCCGCGCGAAACGGGCGCGGCTCTGCTCGCTGATCGGCCGGTCGGGCTTGGGCACGATCCAGGGCGGGGTGCGCTGGAACACCGTCAGCCGCTCTGCCAGAGGCGCGATCTTCGGCACGAACTGGATGGCGCTGGCGCCGGTCCCCACCACCGCCACCCGCTTGCCCGTCAGGTCGACGTCGTGACGCCACTCGGCCGAGTGGAACGCCGGGCCGGCGAAGCCCTCCAGGCCCGGCAGCTCCGGGATCGCCGGGCGGTGCAGGGCGCCCTTGCCCGCCACCACCGCCCGCGCCCGGAACCGCCGTCCGTCGCGCGTCGCCACCCGCCAGAGCCGAGCGGCCTCGTCCCATGCGGCCTCCACGACCTCCGCCCCGAAGCGCAGGTGCGGTTCGAGCCCGTACTTGTCGGCGCAGCGCTTCAGATAGGCCAGGATCTCGGCCTGCGGCGGAAACACCCGCGTCCAGTTCGGCTCCGGCTCGAAGGAGAAGCTGTAGAGTTGGCTCGGGATGTCGCAGGCGCAGCCGGGATAGGTGTTCTCCCGCCATGTCCCGCCGACTTCGCCCGCCTTCTCCAGCACTACGAACGACCGCCGCCCCTCCTTCTTCAGGGCGATCGCCATCCCCAGCCCCGAGAAGCCGGAGCCGATGATCAGCACGTCCAGGAGCGGGGTCATGAGGACAGCCTACGCCACACGTCATCGCCTCGAAAGCGCGTCCTCCGCATGGCGACCTGTGACCTGGTGGACACTCGAGATCGTTGGAGAGGGAACGAACGTTGGTTTCGGTTGCATGCGAACGCGCCGCTAATCTATGCGGGAAAAACCGCATTAGGGCTGGCGAGGTGCCGGCCACGGGGGATGGATAATATGAAGTTTGTCGTTTCGGCCGCCGTGGCGGCCATCGCTCTTGCCGCGTCCGCGGCCACCGCTCAAGCCGAGACCAACTGGTACGCCTCGGCCGGTTACTCGAACTTCTCGACCGAGGGTTTCGCGGATCACGATCTCGACGCCGTCACCGTGCGGGTCGGCACCCGTTTCCTCGGCTTCCTGGGCGCTGAGGCCGAAGGATCGTTCGGCATGGGCGCCGAGGACATCGGCGGCGGGCTGGGCGTGAAGCTCAACGACCAGTTCGCCGGCTACCTCGTCGGCGCCTTCCCGGTCAGCGAGAACCTGGAAGTCTTCGCCCGCGTCGGCTACGGGAGCCTGAGCCTGCGCGTGGTCGATCAGGACGACAGCCCGGTCGCCAACGGCGAGGGCAACAGCATGAACTACGGCGTCGGCGGGGCGTATTTCTTCGACGGCCTGAACGGCATCCGCGGCGATTACACCCGCCACGATTTCGAAGACGGCGAAGCCGACGTCCTGTCGGTCTCCTACGTCCGCCGCTTCTAAGCGCTGGACTGATCAGTCTGAACGGCGCGTCCCTCGCGGGCGCGCCGTTTTGCGTTGAGGTACGCGTCTGCGCGCGGACGTGGGTGACGCGTTCGGCGTTCCGGGCTAGGCCAAGGCGACATCGTTTGGAGCCCCGCCCGTGATCCGCCGCGTTCTCGTCCTCGCCTGCGCCGCAGCGCTCGGTCTTTCCGCCTGCGGGCGCAAGGAGGAGCAGGCGCCCGCCGCTCCCGCCGTCAAGCAGGCCGAGCCCGCGCGCAAGGCCGATCCCTACCAGGTGTGGACCCGCGGCGTGGGGCCGATCAGCGAGCACACGGCCTTCACGCCCGAGGCGGTCGGCCAGGCGTTCCCGGAGCTGACGGTCGAGAAGGGGTTCCTGCACTACGGCGACGCCGCCTCGCCGATCCTCACCGCCACCGGGCCGCAGGGCCAGTCGATGGAGATCCAGGGCGACGTCGAGGGCCGGATCGCCACCATCGTGGTGCGCGGCGGCGCGTTTCGCGGGCCGGGCGGGGAGCCGCTGCTGCTGAAGTGGCCGTATGCGAACTTCGCGGCCTCCGACTGCCGCATGGGCGAGGGCCGGTTCCTGAACGCCCTGGTCTGCCGCCGCAACGGCGAGCCACGCATCCTCTACGTCTTCGCCGTGCCGGGCTGGGCCTCGACGGCGGTGCCGCCGCCGGAGGTGCTGTCGGAGCGGGCGTTCCTGCGGGAGTTCGTCTGGATCGCGCCGGTCCGTTGATCCTCCTGGCTTTCGATACGGCGCTGGAGTCCTGCGGGGCGGCGGTCCTGGACGGCGACCGCGTGCTCGCCGCCCGGGCCGAGCCGATGGCGCGCGGCCACCAGGAGCGGCTTGCGCCGCTGGTCGCCGAACTGATGCAGGAAGCGGCGCTCCCCTTCTCCGCTCTGGAGCGCATCGGCGTCACCGTGGGGCCGGGATCGTTCACCGGCCTGCGGGTCGGTCTGGCCTTCGCCAAGGGGCTGGGGGTCGCGCTGGACCGGCCGGTGGTCGGGATCGGGACCTTGCAGGCGATGGCTGCCAGCGAGCCTGCGGACGGACTAGTCGTGGCCGCGATCGACGCCCGGCGCGACCAGCTCTACCTGCAAGTCTTCCGCGACGGCGTCCCGGCGTCCGAGCCCGAGGCGCTGGGCGCGGAGGCGGCGGCGGCCCTGGTACGCGCCCGTGGCGAACCGGTCCGGCTGATCGGCTCGGGCGGTCCGCTGCTGGCGCCCTACTTCCCCGCCGCGCGGTCGGTGGAGCGTTCCGGCGCCGACCCCGCGGCGCTGGCGCGCCTGGTCGCCGCCGCACCGGCGCCGGACGGTCCGCCGCGCCCGCTTTACCTGCGCGCGCCGGACGCCAAGCTGCCCGCGTGACCTTGCGACCCGCCGCCCCCGAGGACGCCCCCGCCCTGGCCGCCGTGCACGCCGAGGGCTTCGACCAGCCGTGGTCGGCCGGGGACATCGCGGCCCTGCTGGAGGGGCCGGGCGGCTTCGGGCTGTTGGTGGAGCAGGACGGCGCGGCCGTCGGCTTCGTGCTGGCCCGCGCGATCGCCGGCGAGGCCGAGATCCTGACCGTGGCGGTCGCGCCGGAGCGCCGGGGGCGCGGGATCGGCGCGGCCCTGATGGAGGCCGCCGTCAGGACCGCGACCGCGCAAGGCGCGACGGCGATGTTCCTGGAGGTGGCGGTGGACAACACCGCGGCGCTGGCGCTCTACGAACGGGCGGGGTTTCGGAGGGCGGGTTTCCGGCCGGGCTACTATCGCCGCGAGGGCGGAGCCGCGGACGCGCTGGTGCTGAGGCGGGATCTGGGGTGACAGGCGGCCATGCCTCCGCTCCGCTCACCAAAGCCGCAGGGGGAGGTTCGCGTGCGATGCCGAGGGGGCGCGCTCGTGACCGCCGGGCCACGCCGATCGGCCCACATCCTCGCTTTTGCCGCGGGGACATCCACATTTCCCGCATCGCGGCCGGAGCGGGCGCAGCCCCCTTTACGACCCGCTCATCCCGGCGAAGGCCGGGACCCAGATCGTAAGGCGGTCAATGGTTCAGGGAGCGCTCGCAAGACGTTCTGAGCCGTCGGCGCCCGGCATCTGGATCCCGGCCTTCGCCGGGATGAGCGGGTGAAAAACAGGAGCGCGTGAGCGGGCGTATTCGTTATTTTCGCCCGCCCCCTGAAACCGCCCCCATACTCCACCTTGACCCCGCCGCACGGGGAGGGCGCTCAGGATCCAGAGCCCGAGCCGCGGCGGGGCGGAAGTCGAGCGGGACCAAGCCCGCGTCGATGCTGGGAGTTACGGCGGTGCGGCCGAAAGGTTGCGCCGTGCGAGACTGGCCATGGCGGCGCGTGCATGCCCGGGGCGAAACCCCGGGGCCCGGGAGGTCTGGACCCTCCCGCCCGCCGCAGGCTCAGTCGCTCCCTGAAGGTCGAACCGGGC
>DASPKD010000150.1:0-9157 GCA_035628275.1 Caulobacteraceae bacterium
TAGATCGAGCAGCGGTGCAGCGGCCCGGTCCAGCCGGCCTGCTTGCAGGCCGCGCGGTGGAACTGGAACTGGTAGATGTGGGCCAGGAAGTACCGGGTGTAGGGCGTGTTGCCCGGCACGTGGTACTTGGCCCCCGGATCGAAGGCGTTCGCCGGACGCGGCCCCGGCGGGGTCAGGCCCTGGTACTGCAGCATCAGGTCGGTCCAGGCCTGGTTGTACTCAGCGGGCGTGGTTTCGCCCGAGAACACGCCCCAGCGCCAGCGGTCTACCATCAGGCCGAACGGCAGGAAGGCGATCTTGTCGAGCGCGGTCTTCAGCAGGAACGGGATGTCCTCCTGCTCGCCCGGCACCTTCGACAGCAGGCCGATCTGGTTCAGGTAGGTCGGCGTCTGGGCCGACAGGGCGACGAAGTCGCCGATCGCCTCGTGGAAGCCGTCGTTCGCCCCGTTCTTGAACAGGAACGGCTGCTCCTTGTAAGCCCGCTGATAGTAGTTGTGCCCCAGCTCGTGGTGGACGGTCTGGAAGTCGTCCGCGTTGACCTTGGTGCACATCTTGATGCGGAGGTCGTCGGCGTTGTCGATGTCCCAGGCCGACGCGTGGCAGACCACCTCCCGGTCGCGCGGGCGGGTGATCATCGACCGCTCCCAGAAGGTGGCGGGCAGCGGCGCCAGGCCCAGCGAGGTGTAGAAGTTCTCGCCGGTCTTCACCATCTTCTCGGCGTCGTACTTCTTCTGGACCAGCAGCTTGTCGAGGTCGTAGCTCGACTTGGCGCCGCCCTTGGGCTGGACCACGTCGTAGATGTTGCCCCACTGCTGGGACCACATGTTGCCGAGCAGGTCGGCGCGGATCGGGCCGGTGCGCGGCTGCACCGCGTCGCCGTAGCGATCGTTCAGACGGGCTCGCACGTAGCAGTGCAGGTTCTCGTAGAACGGCCGCACCTGGCCCCACAGCCGGTCGGTCTCGGCGGCGAAGGCGTCGGGCTCCATGTCGTAGCCGGAGCGCCAGAGAGCTCCGGTGTCGGCGAAGCCCAGCCCTTGAGAGCCCTCGTTGGCGATCTCGACCATGCGGGCGTAGTCGTCGCGCATCACCGGCGAGATGGTGCGCCAGCCCTCGTACAGCGCCTTGGTCTCGGCCGGATTGCGCGAGGCGGCCAGCATGTCGGACGCGTCGTCCAGGGTGATCTGCTTGCCCTTGTACTCGAACTTGCCGGTGGCGTAGGTCGAGTCCAGCCGGGTGGTGATCTGCGCCAGCTCGTCTGCGGCGCCCGGGCGGTCAGGGGCGGGCAGCACCAGCCCGCCGCGCAGGAGGTTCAGCTTGCGCCGAACGACGGGATCGACCTGCACGTCGTTGTACCGCGCCGCCTGCTTGGCCAGCTTCACGCCCAGCTCGGTGAACTCGGCGTTGACCTCGGACTCGAGCGCCATGGTGTCCTGGGTGATGTAGGTGGCGCGGATCCAGGCGATGCGCGATGCGCGCTCGCTGATTGCCGCCAGCTGCTTCTCCGCGTCGGCGATGAAAGCCGCCGCTTCCGCCGCGGTCGGTTGCGCGGAGGATGCCGGAGGTTCCGCCACGGGCCCGTGCACGACAGGCGCGACAGGCGCCTCCGCGGTGGGCGTGGTGGCGCAGGCGGAAAGCACCCCCATGGCGGCGGCGCAGAGCAGCAGGCGTTTCATCGTTCCCTCGTCAGGTCGCTCCGCCGATTTTCGGCGAACATGTTCTACCGCATGGGAAGCGCCGCCGCGCCGCCGCGTCAAGGAGGCGTCAGCTCGCCGAACCCCACATCCGGTGCAGGCTTGCGATCACGTATTGAAGCCGGGTTCGGTTTTCCCAGCTGACGTTCAGCCCCTCCTGGGCCGACAGCTCCTTCAGTTGGTACAGCAGCTCCCGGCACGCGGGGTCGGACACCTGGCTCTCGATAAAGGTGATCGCCACCAGGCGCTCTCCCGAGGCGACCGGCTTGACCTCGTGCAGCGTCGTCGAGGGATAGAACACGGCCGAGCCGGGTTTGCCTTTGAAGTCGATCCTGCGGGTGCCGAGCTGTATCGACAATTCCCCGCCCTCGTAGGTGCTCGGGTCGGCGATGAAGATCGTTCCAGAGATGTCCGAGCGGATCGGCCGCGGGCTGAGCGGCAGGATGGCCGAGTCCGCGTGCAGGCCGTAGTTCATGCTCGGCGCGTACTTGCACAGCAGCGGCGGGGCGACCTGCTTCGGCAGCACGAAATCCATGAACTCGCCGCAGCGGCGAAGGGCGCCCGCGAGCACCCTCGCCGATTCCGCGAAGGCGGGATCGTTGGTGTCGAGTTGAAGATTGTTCTTCACCGGAGAGTTGGGGTTGGACACGCGCCCGTCGACGAAGCGTCGGGTGCGTCCCCACTCCTGCATCTGCGCCACTTCTTCGGGGGTGAGCAGGTCTTGGATTTCAAGAAACATGCGGCCATCGCTGCGTTTCGACGGTCTTAGCAAACAGCCTGCTTCGGCGACAGTCGGCGAGTGACATCCGGCCTTTGTCGCCCTAGCTTCCGCGCCGCTTCAACCGCGAGGATCAATGGCGGCGTATCGATCGCTTCGGGAGTTCATGGCCCGGCTGGAGGCCGAGGGCGAGCTGGTGCGGGTGAGCGAGCCCGTCTCGACCGTGCTGGAGATGACCGAGATCCAGACCCGGCTGCTGGCGACCGGCGGCCCGGCGGTGCTGTTCGAGAAGCCGATCCGCGCCGACGGCGAGGTCTCGTCGATCCCCGCGCTCGCCAACCTGTTCGGCACGGTCAAGCGCGTGGCCATGGGCGTGACCCTGCAGGGCAAGGCGCGCACCACCGCGCGCGATCTGCGCGAAGTGGGCGAACTGCTGGCCTTCCTGCGTCAGCCGGAACCCCCGCGCGGCTTCAAGGGCGCGCTGGACATGCTGCCGACAGTGCAGTCGGTGCTGTCGATGCGGCCGGGCGTGGTCAAGCGGGCGCCGGTGCAGGAGGTGGTGCTGAAGGGCGCGGACATCGACCTGTCCAAGCTGCCGATCCAGACCTGCTGGCCCGGCGAGCCGGCGCCGCTGATCACCTGGCCGCTCGTGGTGACCAAGGGGCCGTCGGACGCGCGCGAGGACGACTTCAACCTCGGCATCTACCGCATGCAGGTGCTGGGCAAGGACCGCTGCGTCATGCGCTGGCTGGCCCATCGCGGCGGGGCCCAGCATTACGCGCGGCACAAAAAGGCGGGCAAGCGCGAGCCCCTGCCCGCCTGCGCGGTGCTGGGCGCTGATCCCGGCACCATCCTGGCGGCCGTGACGCCGGTGCCGGACACCCTGTCGGAATACCAGTTCGCGGGGCTGCTGCGCGGGGCCAAGGTCGACCTGGTCCCGGCCAAGACCGTACCGCTGATGGTCCCCGCCCATGCCGAGATCGTTCTGGAGGGCCACGTGCTGCTCGACGAGCACGCCGACGAAGGCCCCTACGGCGACCACACCGGCTACTACAACTCGGTCGAGCGTTTCCCGGTGTTCCAGGTCAGCGCGATCACCATGCGGCCCGACCCGGTCTATCTGACCACCTTCACCGGCCGCCCGCCGGACGAGCCCTCGGTGCTGGGCGAGGCGCTCAACGAGGTGTTCATCCCGCTGCTGCGCCAGCAGTTTCCGGAGATCGTCGACTTTTGGCTGCCGCCCGAGGGCTGCTCCTACCGGATCGCGGTGGTGTCGATGAAGAAGGCCTACACCGGCCACGCCAAGCGGGTGATGCTTGGCGTCTGGAGCTACCTTCGCCAGTTCATGTACACCAAGTGGGTCATCGTCGTGGACGACGACGTCGACGCCCGCGACTGGAAGGACGTAATGTGGGCGATCTCCACCAAGATGGATCCCGCGCGCGACGTGACGATGCTGGAGAACACGCCCATCGACTACCTGGACTTCGCCTCGCCGGTGTCGGGGCTGGGCTCCAAGATCGGGCTGGACGCCACCGACAAGTGGCCGGGAGAGACCACCCGCGAATGGGGTCAGACGATCCGCATGGACGCCGCGGTGGTCGAGGCGGTGACCGAGAAGTGGGCGCGGTTGGGCCTGCCGGGCGACGGTACGCCGATCTGGCCGTGAGCTTGCCCCTGGCGGCGAAGCGGCGCTTTATGACGGCGAGCGGGCCGCAGTAGAGAGAGCTTCCGATGGACGACCTGTCGCTGGCCGCCGACGCCGCCGCCCTTTGGGGCGGGCTGATCCTGCTGCTGCTTCTGGTGCTCTCCGGCCTGGTGGTGCGCCAGCGCCGCCGCCACCGGGTGGCGATCGGCGACGACGGCATTCCCGAACTGGTCCGCGCGCAGCGGGCGTTCGGCAACGCCGCCGAGTACGCCCCCGCCGGCCTGGCCGCCCTGGCGGTGCTGGCCATCGCCGGGGCCAGCGCGGGTCTGGTGCACGTCGTGGGCGCGGTGCTGTTCGCCGGGCGGGTGGCGCACGCGGTCGGGCTGTCGATGACCGCCGGGGTCTCGCTCGGGCGCACGGCGGGCATGCTGCTGACCTGGACCGCCTGGCTGGTGGCGGCGGTGTCCCTGCTGTTTCTGGCGCTCTGATCCGCAAGGCCCGGCTTGCTAGGGCGGGGTCGCTCGGCCATATCCGGCCCGCATGTCCTCCGAAGCCCGTTCCGACCTCCTCCACGACCTGATCCGTTCCGCGCTTAAGGCGGGCGCCGACGCCGCCGAGGCGGTGGTGGCCGAGCGCCGCTCGTTGTCGGTCGGTGTGCGCCTGGAGGAGCTTGAAGAGGTCGAGCGCGAGGAGTCGCGCGACCTGGGCCTCAGGATTTTCGTCGGCCGCAGGCAAGCAAGCGTCTCCGCCTCCGACCTGTCGCCGCGCACCTGCGAACGCCTGGTCGAGCGCGCCGTCGCCATGGCCCGGCTGGCGCCGGAAGACCCTTACGGCGGCCTGGCGCCCAAGGAACTACTGGCGAAAGGCCCGCATCCCGAACTCGAGCTCTACGACTCCACGGAAGCCTCCGCGGTCGAGCTGGAGGAGCGTGCGCGGGAGGCGGAGAGCATCGCCCGCGCGGTCCAGGGCGTGACCAATTCCGAAGGCGCCTCCGCCTCGTGGTCCACCGGGCAATGGCGGCTGGTCACCTCGCACGGCTTCGAGGGCGAGCACCGGGGCAGCGTATTCTCGCTGTCCGTCGGCGTGATCGCCGGCGACGAGAGCGGCATGGAGCGGGGCGGAGAGGGTCGCACCACCCGCTGGCGGACCGACCTGCCGAGCCCCGAAGCGATCGGCCGCATCGCGGGCGAGCGGGCGGTGGCCAGGCTCGGCGCGCGCAAGATCGACAGCCGAACCGCGCCGGTGATCGTCGAGAACCGCATCGCCGCCTCGATGCTGTCGGCCTTCGTCGGCGCGATCTCCGGCCCGTCGGTGGCGCGGGGAGTGTCGTTCCTGAAGGACAAGCTGGGCGAGAGAATCTTCGCGCCGGGCTTCCGCATCGTCGACGACCCGTTCCGCCCGCGCGGCCTGGGCTCCGCCCCGTCCGACGACGAGGGCGTCAAGGTCGAGAAGCGCGCCCTGGTCGAGGACGGGGTGCTGACCGGCTGGCTGCTGAACAGCAGCAGCGCCCGCCAGCTCGGCATGACCAGCACCGGCCACGCCTCGCGCGGGCTGGCGGGGCCTCCGGGCGTGTCCACCCACAATCTGTACGTCGAACCCGGCGCGCTCGACCTGAAGGGACTGATGCGCGAGGCCCGGACCGGCCTGCTGGTCACCTCTATGTTCGGCCCCTCGCTGAACGCCAACACCGGCGACTGGTCGGCCGGGGTGTCGGGCGTCTGGTTCGAGGGCGGCGAGCCCGCCTATCCGGTGACCGAGATCACCATCGCCGGCAATCTGATCGAGGTGTACGGGCGGCTGGTGGCGGGCTCCGACCTGGAGTTCCGCAGCGCCACCAACAGCCCCTCGTTGCTGGCGGACGCCATCGCGATCGCCGGCCGATGAGCGACGACCTGAAGCTCCTGCGCGAGGCGGCGATCGAAGCCGGAAATCTGGCGCTGGAGCACCGGGAACGGGGGATCAAGGTCTGGTCCAAGGCCGGCGGCTCGCCGGTGACCAGCGCCGACCTCGCGGTCGACAAGCTGCTGAACGACCGCCTGCTGGGGGCCCGCCCCGACTACGGCTGGCTGTCGGAGGAGACCGCCGACGATCCCGAACGTCTGGCCAAGTCGCGCCTGTTCGTGGTCGATCCGATCGACGGCACAGTCGCCTTCATGAAGAACAAGCCGTGGTGGACGGTCGCCCTGGCGGTGGTCGAGAACGGCGTGCCGGTGGCCGCGGTGGTCCACGCCCCGACCCTGAACGAGACCTACGAGGCCTCGCTGGGCGGGGGCGCCCGGCTGAACGGCGCCCCGATCCAGGCCTCCGACACCGACAGCCTGGACGATCTGGCCATGCTTGCCGACGCCCAGCTGTTCGAGCAGGGAATCTGGAAGGACAATCCCTGGCCGGTGATGCGGGTCGATCGCCGCAACTCGATCGCCTACCGGATGGCGGCGGTGGCCTCGGGCGCGTTCGACGCGGCGCTGGCGCTGTCGCCCAAGTGGGACTGGGACGTGGTGGCGGGCTCGCTGCTGGTGCAGGAGGCGGGCGGTCGCACCACCGACCACCTGGGCCGCGACTACCTGTTCAACCAGCCGACGCCTCGCCAGGGCAGCCTGGTCTGCGCCGCGCCGGGCGTGCACCCGTTGCTGGTGGCGCGCTGCGCGCCTATCAAGCTGCCGATCTGAACGAGCGCGAGTCATGGCCGACAAACAGCTTCTGCACATCGTGATCGGCGGCGAACTGAAGGACGTACGCGGGACCGAGTTCCGCGATCCTTCCAAGATCGACCTGGTCGGCGCCTATCCGAGCTACGCCGAGGCCAAGAAGGCGTGGCGAGCCAAGGCTCAGGCGACGGTCGACAACGCCTTGATGCGCTACTTCATCATCCACGCCCACCGCCTGCTCGACCCCTCGGCCGACGGCGAGTAGTCGCACCCGCTCGACAGGAGCGGGAATCGCGCGCACGATTCAACCGCGTTCGCGCTCGTAAGGGAGCACGCCCATGGACGGCGAGATGCTGCCGAGGCTGGTCGGTCTGCTGCTGGCGCTCGCGCTGGCGGTGGGCGGGCTGATGGCGCACCTGCGGTCCCGCCGCGACGAGAAGGCGGACTGCGATCGGGAGGAACGGCTGTGACCTCTATGATTCTCATCGTGATGGGCCTGTTGCTGGCCCTGCTTCTGGTGGTCGTGCTGCTGTCTTCGGCGCGGACCGCAAAGGCGAAGAGCGCGGCCGCCGACGGCGGCGGGGCGGAGACAGCGACCATCCTGGCCGCGACCAGCGCTACCGGCGGCTCGTCCAAGGACACCGCGGGCGGCTGGGAAGGCGGTTCCGACGGGGGTGGCGGAGACGGCGGGGGCGGCGGCGGCGGCGACTAGCGCGCGGTCAGCAGCACCCCGATCAGCACCGCCGCCCAGTGCGCGCCTGCGGCGGCGACCACGTGACCGTGCCAGATGGCGCGGGCGAACTTCAGCCGCTTGTTCACGTAGAACACCACGCCCGTGCTGTAGAGCAGGCCGCCGACGGCCAGCAGCAGCAGCGCCGGCCATGACAATCCCTCGATCAGCGGCTTGATCGCCGCCAGCACCAGCCAGCCCAGCGCCAGGTACACCCCGACCCAGAACCGGCGGCCGAGGCCCGGCAGGAACAGCTTGCCCGCCATGCCGAGCCCCGCGATCGCCCACACCGCCGCGGTCATGCCCCACGCCCAGGCGCCGGTCAGGTTGTGGGTGGTGAAGGGGGTGTAGGAGCAGGCGATCATCAGGAAGATGCCGGCGTGATCCAGCCGCCGCAGGAACGGCCGGTGCGCCTCGCGCGCGAAGTTGTAGGCGGTGGAGAAGCCCAGCATCGCCAGCAGCCCCGCCGCGTAGATCGACACCGCAGCAATCCGGTCGAAGGCGCCGGTCCCGACCGACAGGCCCAGCAGCACCCCGCCGCCGAACAGCGCCAGGATCAGCCCCGCCAGATGCACCACCAGGTCCGCGGTGCGCGCGGCCGGCGTCGGATAGTGCGGAGCGGGCTGGGCGACGGGCAGGTTCACGCTTGTGAGTTAACACTGATAAGGCACGCAGCCGCAAGCGCCGCGGTCGGCCTTTCCGCGTCGCGCCGCTTCGGTGTAGCGTCGCGGCGATGGACCAGCCCGAACCGCAGACGCCGCCGCCGGAGCGGCCGCGCCGCATTCAGCGGCCGATCCGGTTGCTGGTGATCATTCTGCTGACGATCTTCGTCGGCGTGCCTCTGGCGGGCGTGCTGATCCACCGCTTCCTGCCGGTGCCGGTCACCTATCTGATGGTGGCGCGCCTGTTCGAGGGCGAGAGCCTGAACCGCCGCCCGGTCGTGCTGAACCGCATCAATCCGGACCTGGTCTATGCGGTGATCGCCGCCGAGGACGCGCGCTTCTGCGAGCATTCCGGCTTCGACATAAAAGCGATCCAGAAGGCGCTGAAGCACAACAAGCGCCGCCCGAACCGCGTCCGCGGCGCCTCCACCATCAGCCAGCAGACCGCGAAGAACGTGTTCCTGTGGCCGGGCCGGGGCTGGGTGCGCAAGGGGCTGGAGGCCTACTACACGGTGCTGATCGAGACGATCTGGCCCAAGCGCCGGATCATGGAAGTCTACCTCAACGCCGTCGAATGGGGCCCGGGCGTTTACGGCGCGGAGGCCGCAGCGCGCAAATGGTTCGGCAAGAGCGCCCGGTCTCTGTCGGCGAACGAGGCGGCTCGGCTGGCCGCGATCCTGCCCAGCCCCCGCAAATGGAAAGCCGCCTCCTCAGGCCCCTACGTCCGCGGTCGCGCCGGACGGATCCAGGCGGCGATGAGCGTGATCAGGAACGAGGGCCTGGCCGCCTGCGTGATCCGCCGCTGAGCGCGGGTCAGGTCGAGCGGGTGCCGTCCTCGTTTTCGCCGACGACGTGACGTAGCAGGTCGATCTGGATCTGCAGCGAGCGGACGGTCATTTGGTCTATGCCCTCGATCCGGCCGGCCTCGGCCGCCTGCAGCATCATGCGGGTGGCGCGCAGGCGCTGCTCGACCAGTTCCGGGTCGATCCTCAGCGCCACCTGGCCCAGCAGGGTCAGGATCAGGTGCTGGGCGGCGATGCGCGCCTGCAGGTCCAGGATG
>DASPKD010000151.1:0-5033 GCA_035628275.1 Caulobacteraceae bacterium
GAAGAGGCGCCTCAAGCCCCATGAAGACGCGGTTCGGGTGATGATGTCCAAGAAAGTCCTCATCGTCGAGGATAACGAGCTGAACATGAAGCTCTTTCATGATCTGCTCGACGCCCACGGCTACGAGACGCTGCAGACCCGCGAGGGGTTGCAGGCGCTGGCCCTGGCGCGCCAGCACCGGCCCGACCTGATCCTGATGGACATCCAGCTGCCCGAGATCTCGGGGTTGGAGGTCACCAAGTGGCTGAAGGAAGACGACGAGCTGAGCCACATCCCGGTGGTCGCCGTCACCGCCTTCGCCATGAAGGGCGACGAGGAGCGGATCCGCGAAGGCGGGTGCGAGGCGTACATCTCCAAACCGATCTCGGTGATGCACTTCCTCGACACGGTCCGCACCTACCTCGGGTGAGGGGGCGCCGATGACCGCGCGCATCCTGGTGGTGGACGACGTCGAGGCCAACGTCCGCCTGCTCGAGGCCAAGCTGACGGCCGAATACTACGACGTGATCAGCGCCCCCGACGGGCCGACCGCCCTGGCGATGGCCGCGGCCGAACAGCCGGACGTGGTGCTGCTGGACGTGATGATGCCGGGGCTGGACGGGTTCCAGGTCTGCCGGCGGCTCAAGGACGATCCGGCCACGCGGCACATCCCGGTGGTGCTGGTCACCGCGCTGGACGGTCGGCAGGACCGGCTGAGCGGGTTGGAGGCCGGCGCCGACGAGTTCCTGACCAAGCCGGTTGACGACCTGGTGCTGTTCGCGCGGGTGCGGTCGCTGACCCGGCTGAAGCTGGTGATCGACGAGCTGCGCCAGCGCGAGGCGTCCGGGCGGCGGCTCGGCGTGATCGAGAGCGCGGGCGGAAGGCTGGGCGCCGGCGGCGGACGGGTGCTGATCGTCGACGACCACGAACGCCAGGCCCAGCGCATGGCCGCGGAGCTGTCGGTGGAGCACCGGCCGGTGATCGAAACCGAGGCGGACAAGGCGCTGCTGGCCGCGCGCGGCCCGGTGGACCTGGTCATCGTCAACGCCTGCGCCAAGAGCTTCGACGGCCTGCGCCTGGCTGCGCACCTGCGCTCGGACGAGGCCACGCGCCACCTGCCGATCCTGGCGGTGGTCGACCCGGCCGACCGGGGGCGGCTGCTGAAAGGGCTGGAGATCGGGGTCAACGACATCCTGCCCCGGCCGGTGGACCCGCAGG
This sequence comes from Caulobacteraceae bacterium, assembly GCA_035628275.1. Classification (GTDB taxonomy): domain Bacteria; phylum Pseudomonadota; class Alphaproteobacteria; order Caulobacterales; family Caulobacteraceae; genus DASPKD01. The sequence continues at coordinate 1,198 of DASPKD010000151.1, forward strand.
AGCTGGGGGCGCGGGCGCGCACCCAGATCAAGCGCAAGCGCTACACCGACTTCCTGCGCAACAACCTCGATCACAGCCTGGAGCTGGCGGTCACCGATCCGCTGACCGGCCTGCACAACCGCCGCTACATGGCCGGCCAGCTGAACGCCTTGGTGCGGCGCGCGGCGCGGGGCGGCGAGCCGGTGGCGGCGCTGCTGCTCGACATCGACCACTTCAAGGGCGTCAACGACGCCTACGGCCACGACGTCGGCGACGAGGTGCTGCAGGAATTCGCCCTGCGGCTGGCCACCAACGTGCGCGCGATTGACCTGCCGTGCCGCTACGGCGGCGAGGAGTTCGCGGTGATCATGCCCGACACCCGGGTGGAGGACGCCTGGCGCATCGCCGAGCGTATCCGCCTGCACGTCGCGGGCTCGCCGTTCCGGGTGAGGGACGGGCGCGACCTGCTGTCGGCCACCATCTCCATCGGCGTCGCCGTCAGTGAGGGCCCGGACGACACGCCCGAGGCCCTGCTGAAGCGCGCCGACTCGGCGCTGTACGAAGCCAAGGCCGCGGGCCGCAACCGGGTGATCGCCAAGGCGGCCTGAAACGCGAAACGCCCGGCGGTGAGGCCGGGCGTTCGCTCAGAAGATCGGCGGAAAGCCTGATCTTACTTGATCTTGCCTTCCTTGAACTCGACGTGCTTGCGCGCGATCGGATCGTACTTCTTCAGGACCATCTTCTCGGTCTTGGTGCGGGCGTTCTTCTTGGTGACGTAGAAGAAACCCGTGTCCGCCGTCGAGTTCAGGCGGATCTTGATGGACGCCGGTTTGGCCATGGGACGTGACTCCTCGACGGCCGAGGCCGTGGAAATTCGAAGGCGCGGAACATACTCACGGCGCGAGGGAAGTCAACGCCGCGAAGCCGTTTGTCGGCGCGACCATAAGGCCTTAGCGTCGCGCGATGAACAGGCTTTTGATCCTCGCCGCCGCCCTTGCGCTCGCCGCCTGCGCCAGCGCGCCCGCCGCCACCCCGACCGACGGCTTCTTCGCCCGGCTGCAGGCCTTGTGCGGCAAGAGCTTCGAGGGGCGGGTGGTCACCACCGACCCGGCCGACGCGAGCTTCGCGGGCAAGCCGCTGGTGATGACGGTCAAGGACTGCTCGCGTGACGAGGTGCGCATTCCCTTCCACGTGGGCGAGGACCGCTCGCGCACGTGGGTGGTGACGCGCACTGACGCAGGCCTGCGGCTGAAGCACGACCATCGGCACGAGGACGGCACGCCCGACGAGGTCACCCAGTACGGCGGCGACACCGCCGCTCCGGGCACGCAGAGCCGCCAGGAGTTTCCGGTCGACGCCTATTCCAAAGACCTCTTCGTGCGCACCAACCGCGCGGTGTCGGTCACAAACGTCTGGGCGATGGAGGTCGAGCCGGGCCGGATGTTCGCCTACGAACTGCGCCGCCCCAACCGGCATTTCCGGGTGGAATTCGACCTGTCGCAGCCGCGCTAGAGGCTGTCGATCCGGTGCTTTCCGTGCCGGAAGTAGACGTAGGGCACTGGACGGTCGCCGTCGGCCAGCCGCGCCGCGATCTCCTTGATCACGAAGCGGGTGATGGCGGGCAGGTCCAGGTCCTCGGCCTGGCTGCGCGGGATCCAGGCGATCTCGTCCAGTTCGCGGTCGCCGGTCGCGGGCTCCAGGCTGAGCAGCCGGTCGGCCTCGGCCATGAAGAAGCGGGCGTCGAACCGGCGGGCGCGGCCGGGCGGGGTCACGGCACGAGCGATAAAGGACAGGGCCGACAGGTCGGGCAGGGCGCCTGAGGCGACGAAAGCGCGCCATGGTCCCGGCGCGGCCTGCGGCCCGGCCGCGCGGGCCAGCAGCACGCCGGTCTCCTCGAACGCCTCGCGGATCGCGGTCAGGCCCAGCGCCCGGGCTCTGGCGGCGGGCGCGGTCTTCTCCAGCAGGGCGGCGACCTGGGGCCGCAACTCGGACGCGGCCGGCGCGCGGAAGTCGGCGCGGTCGATGCGGCCGCCGGGGAACACCCACTTGGACGCCATGAACACGTGGCCCGAGGCGCGCCGGCCCATCAGCAGGGCGGGCTCGGGTCCGTCGCGGCGCACCAGGATCAGGGTCGCGGCGTCCTTGGGGCGCATCCGCGCGCCGGTGTGCGGCGCGTCCTTGAGGTCCTGGGTCGGGTCGAAGGGAGAGGGGGCCGCCGGGCGGTTCACCGCCGCTTCCCCCTGCGCACGCCGGGAGGCGGGCCGCCGCGCTTGCGCACGCCAAGTCGCGGGCGCGGGGCGTTCGGGTCGGCGGCTTCGGCTTCGCTCAGCATCTCGAACAGCAGCCCGCCGGTGATTGGGGTCGCCTCGGTCAGGCGCACGGTCACCTCCGCGCCCAGCCTGTAGCGCTTGCCCGAGCGCTCGCCGACCAGGGCGTGGGCGCGGTCGTCGTGGCGGAAGTACTCGGTCCCCAGGCTCGACACCGGCACCAGGCCGTCGGCGCCGGTCTCGGTCAGCCGTACGAACAGGCCGAACCGGGTGACGCCGGTGATCCGCCCCTCGAACTCGGCGCCCTCGCGATCGGACAGGTAAGCCGCGACGTAGCGGTCGGTGGCGTCGCGCTCGGCGGCCATGGAGCGGCGCTCTGTCGAGGTGATGTGCTCGGCCGTCTCCCGCAGCTTGGCGACTTCCTCGTCCGACAGCCCGTCCTTGCCCAGACCCAGCGCCCGAATCAGCCCGCGGTGCACCACCAGGTCGGCGTAGCGGCGGATCGGCGAGGTGAAGTGGGCGTAGCGGTCCAAATTCAGGCCGAAGTGGCCGATGTTGTCGGGGGAATAGTGCGCTTGCATCTGGGTGCGCAGCACCACCTCGTTGACCACCTCCGCGTGCGGCCCCTCGCGCGTCTGGTCCAGCAGGCGGTTGAACCGCTTCGTGGTCGGCGCCTCGCCCTTGGCCCAGTTGACGCCGAGCGTCGACAGGAAGTCGGTGAGGTTGAAGATCTTCTCCTGGCTGGGCGTGTCGTGGACCCGGTAGATCAGCGGCGTGCGCTTCTGCTCCAGCGTCTCGGCGGCGCAGACGTTGGCCTGGATCATCATCTCCTCGATCAGCCGGTGAGCCTCGAGGCTGGCGCGGGGCGTGATGCCGGTGACCACCCCGTCCGGGCTGATCTCCACCCGCCGCTCCATGGTCTGGATCGCCAGCGGCGAGCGGACCTCGCGGCCCTTCAGCATGGTGCGATAGGCGTCCCACAGCGGCAGCAGAATCGGGTCCATCAGCGGGCCGGTGACGTCGTCCACCCGGCCGTCGATCGCCGCCTGCGCCTGCTCGTAGGACAGCTTGGCCTGCGAGCGCATCAGCCCGCGCACGAACCGGTGGCCGCGCTTCTTGCCGTCCTTGTCGAACACCATCCGCACCGCCAGGCAGGCGCGGTTCTCGCCCTGGCGCAGGCTGCACAGGTTGCTGGACAGGGCGTGGGGCAGCATCGGCTCCACCCGGTCGGGGAAGTAGGTGGAGTTGCCCTTCTCGCGCCCCTCGCGGTCCAGCGCCGATCCGATCCGCACGTAGGCGGCCACATCGGCGATGGCGACCCAGACGATCCAGCCGCCGGGGTTCTTCTCGTCGTCGTCGGGCTGGGCGTAGACCGCGTCGTCGTGATCGCGCGCGTCGGCCGGGTCGATGGTGACGAAGGGGACCTCGCGCAGGTCCTCGCGCCCTTTAAGCGTCGGCGGCTCGGCGGCCTTGGCCTCGGCTTCGGCCTGCTCGGAGAAGCCGGTGGGCACGCCGTGGGCGTGGATGGCGATGATGGAGAAGGCGCGCGGCTCGTCCTCGCGGCCGACCACCTCGACCACCCGGCCGGAC
>DASPKD010000152.1:0-5731 GCA_035628275.1 Caulobacteraceae bacterium
CCTGTGGATCCGCGACGCGGAAACGCTGGAGTGGGAGTTCCTGAGCGCCGCCTTCGAGGAGGTCACGGGCGTGCCGCGCGAGCAGGCGCTGAGCGGCCACACCCTGAAGCGCTGGGCGGAGCTGATTCACCCCGACGACCGGCCGGGCGCCGTGGACGGTATCCGGCGCGTGCGCGACGGCGAGCACGCGGTGTTCGAATACCGGATCGTGCGTCCCGACGGTGAAATCCGGTGGATGCGCGACACCAATTTCCCCATCCGAGACGGCGAGGGCCGGGTGCGGAGGATCGGGGGGGTAGGCGAGGACGTCACCGAGCAGAAGCGTGCCGAAGAGCGCCAGCGCTTCCTGCTGGCCGAGCTCCAGCACCGGGTGAAGAACATCCTGGGCGTGGTGCGCGCGGTCAGCGCCCGCACCGCGGAGACCAGCCCGGACCTTGAGGACTTCGTCATCCACTTCGACGGCCGGCTGCAGACCCTGGCGCGAATCCAGGGGGCGCTCGCGCGCGGCGGCGAGGCCGAGGTCGACCTGGAGGAGATGGTCCGCGACGAGCTGCTGGCCCATGCGGCGGCGGACGAGGACGTGGCCGAGGTGTCGGGACCGCAGGTGCGGCTGAAGGGCAGGGCGGCGGAGATGCTGGGCCTGGCCCTGCACGAGATGGCCACCAACGCGGTGAAGTACGGCGCCCTTTCGGCGGAAACCGGCAAGGTGAAGGTGTCCTGGCGCACCCGGGGCTCGGGCGATGCTCGACGGCTGCGGCTGGAGTGGCGGGAGAGCGGCGTGCCCCTGCTGCTGACCCAACCTGAGAGGACCGGTTTCGGCCGAGACCTGATCGAACGGGGCCTGCGTTACGAGCTGGGGGCCGACAGCCAGATGATCTTCGCGCCGGGCGGGCTCAGAGTCGTCGTCGACCTGCCGCTCGACCCGCGCAATCTGGCGGTGGAGCGATCCTGACCCGACAGCTCGGAAAAGCGAAGCGGCGGTAACATAGGATAGAACGGGGCGCGCCGTCCCGTGGTTTAGAGACGATGAGGACACTCCACGCGCGAAATCGGGGGCGGATGAGCAAGGCGGACGAGACCGGCGCCGTCTTTCGGGACGCCAAGGTTCTGGTCGTAGAGGACCAGTACCTGGTCGCCGACGACGTCCGCCGGATCGTCCAGACCCTGGGCGGGACGGTGCTGGGGCCTTGCGGAGACCTGGATCAGGCCGACCGCGCCCTCGTCGAGGACCGCCCCGACTTCGCCGTGCTGGACGTGAACCTCGGAGAGGGGACCGTCTATCCGCTGGTGGACAAGCTTGCGGCTCTGGGCGTCCCGTTCGTCCTGGCCACCGGCTACGAGAGCTGGGTGTTGCCCGAGGCGTACCGCGACCGGCCCCGGCTGGAAAAGCCGGTGACCGCCCGGGCTCTTGCAGAGGCGGCCGTGACCGCGGGGTTCGGCGCCAGGGAGTAGGCTTATGGCGCCCACGTCGGACCTGGCGACACGGCTGCGCGGCGGACCTAAAGCCGCCGAACTGCTGATCAAGAAGCTGGACGCTCTGCACCGGTTGAGCGACGCCGAGCGCGCGGCGCTGCTGGCCGCCGCGCCGACCCGCGAGCGGCACGAGGCGGGGGCGGAACTGTACGTCGAACAGGCGCCGGTCTCGAAGCCCTACGTGATCCTGTCCGGCTGGGCCTGCCGCCAGCGGGTGCTGGCCGACGGCCGCCGCCAGATCCTGTCGTTCCTGTTGCCGGGCGACGCGGTCGGCCTCTGCGCCCGGCGCAGCCCCCTGGCCCTGACCGCGACGGTGGCGATGACCCGGATGGACGTCGCCGACGCCACCTTCGTCAAAGCGGCCGCGAGCCGGACCCAGAACACACGGTTGGCCGAAGCCCTGACCATGGCCGCGGCGGAGGAGGAGGGGCAACTGCTGGACCATGTGGTGCGCCTGGGCTGTCAGACGGCCCTGGAGCGCACCGCCCATCTGCTGCTGGAGTTGCACGCGCGCTTGAAGGTGGTGGGTCTTGCGACCGAACGGAGCTTCCCCATGCCGGTCACCCAGGAGGTGCTGGCCGACAGCCTGGGCCTATCGGTGGTGCACATGAACCGCACCCTGCAACAGCTCCGCCGCGACCGGCTGATACTCAGCAAGGACGGCTACGTCACCCTGTTGGAACCCCTGCGCTTGGCCGAGTTCGCGGACTTCCGCCGAACCCGCGTCAGCGGGAAGTAATCCGACTCCGTCGCCCCGAACCGGTGATCAGGCCTGCGCCTCGGCGCGGCGCGTCTCGAAGCTGATGCTCACCGCCACGCCGGGTCCTTCCGCCAGCGCGTAGGTTCCGCCGATCTGGCGCACCAGGGCCGCGATCAGGCCGTAGCCGAGCGAACCCTCGCGCACGGCGCCCATGCCCACCCCGTCGTCGCGGAACGTCACCTGGATCATATCCGGTCCGGTGCGCCTGGCCTCGGTGGAGATTTCGCCCGTCCGCGGCGCGGGGAAGGCGTACTTCACCGCGTTGGTGAACAGCTCGGTCACCACGATGCCCAGCGGAAACGCGATGTCGGCGTCCACGAACAGGTCGGCGTCCCCCGCGGTCCGGACCCGCACGCGACCGTCGGTGTCGGTCAAGGTTCGCAGCGCCTCGCACAGGTCGGTCAGGTAGCGGGTCAGATCGACCCGCTGGGAAGCCTCCGACTTGCTCAGCATGTCGTGGACCCGGGCCATGGCGTTCAGCCGGTCGCGGGCGTCCTCGAACAGCGCCCGCACGTCAGGCTCGGCCTGGCGGCGGGCCTGGATGGACAGCATGGCGGCGGCCACCGACAGGCTGTTCTTGGCCCGGTGGTTGACCTCCATCAGCAGCATGTCCCGCTCGGCCACCAGGTCGGTCAGGCGGGCGTTCGCCGCCTCGAGCTCTGCGGTTCGCGCCGCCACCCGCTGTTCGAGTTCCTCGCTCAGCGTCTTGAGATCCTGTTCCGCCTCGTAGCGCCGGCTGACGTCGAGATAAGAGAGGAAATGGCTGATCACCCGTCCCTGCCCGTCGTCGAGCGGGCTGGCGAAAAGCATGGCGTGGAACGGGCTGCGATCCTTGCGGTACTGGACCAGCTCCAGGTGCACGTCTCGACCGGCGCGCATGGCCGCCTCGTAGGACCGAACGGCGTCGGGATCGGTGTCCGGACCGTTCATGAAGTGCGGGTCCTGACCGAGCAGCTCCTCGGTCGAATACCCGCTGAGTTCCAGAAAGGCCTTGTTCGCGAAGGTGACGGGGTTGCCGGGCAGGGTGGCGTCGGTCACCAGCATAGGCATGCGGGTGAGGCGCACGGCGTCGACGAACAGTCCGCCCCGCTGGCGAACGTCCTCGATGTGCTTTTCCGAACGCGTCCGCTCGGCGGTGTCCGGGACGCCTTCTCGGAAGTGGTTCATCTCCGGCGTCTCCATACCTGGCGACCCTCGCACGTCCGTGGACCGAAGGGCACACCTTTCGGTGTGTCCGTGAAAGAACACCGCGAGGCGCGGAACGGCTTCCTAAACCTCGTGGGCCGACCTACCCCGTAACCGCCCGGTCCGCCCGCCAGTCGAACAGGTGCACGAGCAGGCGGAGCGCCCGGCCGCGGTCGCTGGTGAAGCCGGGGTCGCGGCCGAGCTGGAGGCGGGCGTCGTCGGCGGCGGCGTAGAGCAGGTCGCGGTGGGCGACGGGGTCGGCGAGGCGATAGTCGGGAAAGCCGCTCTGCTTCAGCCCCAGCAGGTCGCCCCCGCCGCGCAACGCCCAGTCCTGCTCGGCGATCTCGAAGCCGTCCTCGGTGCGCCGCAGAACGTCCAGCCGGGTGCGGGCGACCTCCGACAGGCCGTCGTAGAGCAGCACGCAGCTGCTCTCGCCCGACCCGCGCCCCACGCGTCCGCGCAGCTGATGCAGTTGGGCCAGGCCGAACCGCTCGGCCTGCTCGATGACCATGACGGTCGCGTTGGGCACGTCCACCCCGACCTCGACCACGGTGGTGGCGACCAGCACCGCGATCCGCCCTTCGGCGAAGTCGGTCATCACCGCGTCCTTCTCGGCCGGCGGCATCTGGCCGTGGACCAAGCCTACGCTGGCCTTCAGCCGGGCGCGCAGGTCGGCTGCGCGCGCCTCGGCCGCGGCCAGGTCGGCGGTCTCGCTCTCGGCCACCAGCGGGCAGATCCAGTAGGCCTGGGTCCCGGCCCCGGCGGCGGCGTCCAGCCGCGCGGCGATTTCGGGCAGGCGGGCGGAGGGGACGGCGCGGGTGGCGACCGGCTTGCGGCCCGGCGGTTTCTCGTCGATGCGCGAGACCTCCAGGTCCCCGTATTGGGTCAGCTCCAGGGTGCGCGGGATGGGCGTGGCCGACATCGACAGCAGGTGGACCGCCTCGCCCTTGTCCTGGAGCCGCTTGCGCTCGTTCACGCCGAACCGGTGCTGCTCGTCGACGACGGCGAGCCCCAGCGCCTTGAACACCACCTCGTCCTGGAACAGGGCGTGGGTGCCGACCGCCACGCCCGCCTCGCCTGAGGACAACGCCCGCAGCTTCTCCGCCCGCCCCGCGCCCTTGTCCCGTCCGGTCAGCAGCACCGCCGTGATCCCGCCCGCCGCCAGCAGCGGCGCGATCCGCTCGTAGTGCTGGCGGGCCAGGATCTCGGTCGGGGCCATCAGCGCCGCCTGCATTCCCGAACCCGCCGCGTCGGCCATGGCCAGCAGCGCCACCACCGTCTTGCCCGAACCCACGTCGCCCTGCAGCAGCCGGCTCATCCGCTCGCCCGACGCCAGGTCGGCGCGAATTTCCGCCAGCGCTCTCTGTTGAGCGCCGGTGAGGGTGAAGGGCAGGGCGGCCTCGATGGTCCGTGACGCCTCGCCGGGCCGCGCCGCCGGCGCCGGCCGCGCCCGCCGCGCCGCCTTGCGCCGCTGCATGGCGATCTGGTGGGCCAGCAGCTCGTCGTAGGCCAGCCGTTGGCGCGTTTTGGCGGACGGCTCCAGCTCCGCGGCGCTCGAGGGCGCGTGCAGCGCCTCCACCGCCTCTTTCCACGACGGCCAGCCCTGCCGCGCCAGCCACGCCGGGTCCTGCCACTCCGGCAGGTCGGGAAGCCGCTCCACCGCCCGCTCGACGTAGGCCCGCACCTGGCGCGAGGTGATGCCGGCGGTGGCCGGGTACACCGGCTCCACCTCCGGCGCGTCGGTTCCCGGCTCGCCGATGTAGTCGGGATGCGCGATCTGGACTTCCGACCCGAAGGTCTCCACCCGCCCGCTGACCACCTTGCGCACGCCCGGCGGCAGCTTTCGCTCCAGGTGCTGGCCGTAGCCGCCGAACCAGATCAGGTGAAGGAAGCCGGTGGAGTCCACCGCCCGCACCTTCCAGGGGGCGCCGATCTTGTGCGGTCGAACGTGGGAGACGATCTCGACCTCGAAGGTCTGCACCTCCCCGTCGCGCGCGGTCGCCACCGTCGCCGGCTCGCGGGTGATCAGCCCGGTCGGCTTCAGGAACGCCAGATCGCGCACCAGCGGCCCCGCCAGCTTCTCCAGAAGCGGCGCGACCTTGGCCCCCACGCCCTTCAGCGAGGTCACGGGCGCGAACAGGGGGAAAAGAATCTCCGGCCGCATGTCCCCAGCATAGCTGGCGAAGCGGCGCCTCGCGCGTTATCTGCTGCCGCTCCAGCCTTAGGACAGACGATGCAAGGGCCCGAACGCGAGGCGCGCCTGAAGAAACTCCGCTACCGCGCCTGGCACAGGGGCTTCCGCGAGGCCGACCT
>DASPKD010000153.1:0-10586 GCA_035628275.1 Caulobacteraceae bacterium
GGCGTCGCGGGCCGAGAACTTCGCCACCTCCGCCTTGGTCCGCCCCTCGCCCACCAGCAGGTGCTCGCGCTCGTTCAGCGGCAGGAAGTTGGAGACCTTGCGCTCGACCACCCGCAGGCCGTGGCCGGGCAGGTCCATCTCGCGGATCACCTTGGGGTTCAGCAGGGAGACGGTGTAGCTGGCGACCGAGTTGCGGAATCCCGGATGGAACTCCTCGGTCACCGCCGCGCCGCCGACCACCGAGCGCCGCTCCAGCACCGTCACCTTCAGCCCGGCGCGGGCGAGGTAGAAGGCGCAGACCAGCCCGTTGTGGCCGCCGCCCACGATCAGCACGTCGGTCTCGCGCGCGCTCACGCCCGTCCCCCTCGATTCGGTTCGAGGGCTGTGTACACTTCGGCCGTCGCCGCCGCACCTGGAGCGCTCCGCCGATGAAGGCCTGTCTGCTCGCCCTCGCCCTGCTGGCGGTCGCGCCCGCCCCGGCGCTGGCGTGCATCACCTTCCCGACCGTGGTCTCGATCAGCCCCGGCCGGCACGCTCCGGCGGTTGACCCGTCCACCCGCGAGATCGTCGTGACCTTCAGCGAGCCGATGGACCCGGACGGCTGGTCGATCGTCGCCGCCGACGGCGGCTCGGCGCCTGAGCTCGCCGGCGCGCCCGCGTTCTCGCCGGACGGCCGGACCGCGCGCATCCCCGTCCGGCTGGCGCCCGGCGCGACCTACGCCTTCTGGCTGAACCACGGCGAGCAGAGGCGCTTCCGCAGCCGCGACGGCGCCCCCGTCGTCCCCGCCTACGTCAAGTTCCACACGCGCCGCTGATCCTGTCGCTAAGCTCAAGGGCGCGGATCACGCCCCGCGAACCCCGCCAGCAGCTCGCAGACCCAGCGCGCCGCCGTCAGCGCCGACAGGTCGCCTACGTCCAGGCTCGGGTCGAACTCGGTCAGGTCGACGGCCTTCACCTTCGGGCACGCTCCCACGATCCGCGCCGCGTCGAAGAAATCCTGCACCGGGATCCCGCCCGGCCGCGCGCCCGGCGCGCCGGGCAGCTGGGCGCGGTCGATCACGTCGATGTCGAAGTCCACGTAGATCGCGTCGCACAGCCCCGACAACCGCTCGAGCTCGCGCGCGACCAGGGCGGCGGTCCCCTGCTCGCGGCAGGCGCGGGCGGTGTGGACCGTGATCCCGGCGGCGATCGCCTTCTCGTGCATGCGCCGGGTGTTGGCGAAGGGCGCCAGGCCGATCTGGCTGATCCGCCGCCCGTCCAGCCCGTCCTCCAGCAGCGCCTGCACCGGGTTGCCGTTGTTCAGCCCGCAGTCGGTGTCGCGCAGGTCGAAGTGGGCGTCGAGCGTCAGCAGGCCCACCCGCCCCAGCGTCGGATCGACCCCGTGCACGCCCGGCCGCGTCACCGCGTTGTTGCCGCCCAGCAGGACGGTCAGATCGCGCCGTGCGACCTCGGCGGCGACCGCGTCGCGCACCGGCGCGAAGGCGTCGGCGGGCGTGGTGATCTTCAGATAGACGTCGCCGGCGTCGTGAACTCTCAGGCCCGACAGGTCGGCGCCGGTCTCCAGGTCGTAGACGCTCATTCGCGGCAGGGTCGCCCGCACCACCTTGGGCGCCAGGTCGCAGCGCCCGGGCGTCAGCGACCGCTCGTTCAGCGGCGCGCCCAAGATCGCGACCCGCGCGTCGGCGTGATCACCCAGCAGGTCCGCCGCCGAGGTCCAGCCCCGGCATTCCGACGCGCCGCTCATGCCGCCTCCCGCACGGTCTCGCCGCCCCGGCGCAGCACCAGGGTGCACCAGGCGTCCTTGCGGATGCGGCTCTCCAGCCGGAAGCCGCGGTTCAGATAGGCGGCTCGCACGAACCGCTCCTGGGTACGCAGCAGGCCCGAAAGGATGGCCGTGCCGCCGGGCTTAAGCGCCTGCTTGATGTCCTGCGCCAGCCAGACCAGCGGCCGGGCCAGGATGTTGGCGAACACCAGGTCGTAGGGCGCGTCCCGCCGCACCGCCGTGTGGTTCAGGCCCGAGGCCCAGACGAAGCGCGCGTCGGCACGGTTGACCAGGGCGTTTTCCTTGCTGATCCGGACCGACACCCGGTCGATGTCGGTGCCGACCGCGGTGCGGGTGCCGGTCTTGGCCGCAGCGATGGCCAGCACGCCGGTGCCGGCGCCCACGTCCAGCACCTTGGGGAACCGCCCTCGCTTCAGCAGCCGGTCGTAGGCCAGCAGGCAGCCGACGGTGGTGCCGTGGTGGCCGGTGCCGAACGCCGCCCCGGCCTCGATCCTCAGGTTGACCGCGCTGGGCGGCGTACGCCCGCGGTCGTGCAGCCCGTAGACGAAGAACCGCCCCGCCCTGACCGGCGGCAGTCCCGACAGGGCCATGGCCAGCCAGTCGGCGTCGGCCAGGGTCTCTGTCAGCACCGTCAGCCCGGCGAAGCCCTCCAGCACGCGGCGGAAGCTGTCGGCCTCCTCGTCGTCGACGGGGAAGGCGTCGATGCGCCAGACGCCCCGGTCCTCGTCCTCCTCCAGGATCGAGTAGGTCGCGCCTTCCAGCAGCGGGTCGGAATCGACCGCCCGGGCGGCGGCCTCGGCCTCGGCCCTTGCGCCTCGCGCGACGATTTGTACGGCGGCCTGCGACATTGCTCTCAGTTCGCTATGCTTTACGAATCGGGATTAGCGTGGAGTGCGCTTCGGCGCACCGCAAAAACAAGAGTCCGGAGATCTCCATGGCCAGGAAGCCGACCGAGGCGGGCGCCGAAACCAAGCCGACCGCCGCCAAGCCCAAGACCGCCGCCAAGCCGAAGACGGCCGCGGCCAAGACCGACGCTCCGGCCAAGCCGAAGACCGCGGCCGCCAAGAGCACGACCGCCAAGAAGCCGGCCGCGGCGAAGGCGTCCGCCTCCACGGGCTCGGCTCCGAAGAAGACGCCCGCGCCGAAGAAGGCGCCCGCGCCCTCCACCGCCAAGGCCGACGCGCCCGCCGTCACCCAGAGCGCGGCCAAGCCCGCCGAGGCGCCCGCCAAGAAGACCCCGACCAAGCGCGCCTCCGCCGCGCCCAAGCCCAAGGCCGCCCCGAAGCCGAAGGCCGCCGCCTCGGAGCCCGCAGAAACCCAGGCCGAAGCGCCCAAACCCGCAACTGAAGCGCAACCGGGGCCCAAGCTCGACGCCCCGCGCGAGTACGTCCAGGCGTCCTCGGGCGGCTTCTTCTCCACCCTGTTCGGCATCTTCTTCGGCAAGCGCCGCTGAGGACCGCTCGCCTCGGCGCGTCGGCCGGCCTTCCAGGCCTGGCCGACCGCTGACGGACGCCGCGGAGGGTTCCGTTGAACGACACGACCGCACTGCTGCTGGCCGCCCTGGGCGGCTACCTGCTGGGCTCGATCCCGTTCGGGGTGCTGATCACCCGTATGGGCGGGCTCGGCGACATCCGCCAGGTCGGGTCCGGCAACATCGGCGCGACCAACGTGCTGCGGACCGGGCGCAAGGACCTGGCGCTGCTGACCCTGCTGGGAGACGGCGGCAAGGGCATCGTCGCGGTGCTGATCGCCCGCTGGCTTTCCGAGGGCCACCACGACGTGGTGGCGATCGCGGGCGGAGCGGCGTTCCTGGGCCACCTGTTTCCCGTCTGGCTGAAGTTCAAGGGCGGCAAGGGGGTGGCGACCTTCTTCGGGGTGCTGCTGACGGTCGCCTGGCCCGTGGGGCTGCTGGCGGCCGCGACCTGGTTGATCATGGCGGCGGTGTTCCGGATGTCGTCGCTGGCGGCGCTGACGGCCGCGGCGCTGAGCCCGGTGTTCGCCCTGATGGTGGACCGGCACGATTCCTTCGTGGTCGCCCACCTCGCGCTGTTCATGGCGGTGCTGATCTTCGTCCGCCACCGTGAGAACATCGGACGGCTGCTGAAGGGGACCGAGCCCCGGATCGGGGCCAAGAAGACGCCGGCCGCGTGAGCCTGTCGGACCAGGAACGCTTCGACCGCCTGCGCCTGGCCCGCACCGACCGGGTCGGACCGGTCGCCTTCGACCAGTTGATGAAGCGTTTCGGCGGTTCGGCGTCCAAGGCGCTGGAGGCCCTGCCCGACCTCGCCCGGCGCGGCGGCGCGCACGGGTTCAGCGTTCCCCCTGTCGAGGCGGTCGAGCGCGAACTGGCGGCGGGCGAGGCGAAGGGCGCGCAGCTGCTGACGCTCGGAGATCCAGCCTACCCGCCCCTTCTGGCGGCGGTCGATCCGCCGCCGCCGGTGCTGTGGACCCTGGGCGACGCGTCGATCCTTTCCCGCCCCGCGGTGGCGGTCGTCGGAGCGCGGATCGCCTCGGCGCCCGGCCAGCGGTTCGCCCGCGGCCTGGCCGGAGAGCTCGGGCAGAGCGGCTGCCTGGTGGTCTCGGGCCTGGCGCGCGGGATCGACGGCGCCGCGCACGAGGGCGCCCTGCCGACCGGAACGGCGGCGGTGCTGGGCGGCGGGATCGACGACATCTATCCGCCCGAGCATGTCGAGCTATACCGGCGGGTGGCCGAGCAGGGCTGCGTAGTCTCGGAGAGTCCGGTCGGGCGCCGGGCGCAGGCCCGCGACTTCCCCCGCCGCAACCGCATCATCAGCGGCCTGTCGCTGGCGGTGGTCGTGGTCGAGGCGGAGCTGCGCTCGGGCTCGCTGATCACCGCGCGGCTCGCGGCCGAGCAGGGGCGCGACGTGTTCGCCGTGCCGGGATCCCCGTTGGACCCCCGCGCCAAGGGGACCAACGACCTGCTGCGCCAGGGCGCGCACCTGTGCGAGGGCGCCGACGACGTGCTGAAGGTGCTGAACGGCCCGCGCACTCTGCGGGAACCCGGGCGCGACTGGGACGCCGGGCCGGAGGGCGGCGACGATCTGGACGCCGCGGCCGAAGCGATTCGCGACCAGGTGGAGGCCTTGCTGTCGCCGACGCCGACGCCGCGCGACGAACTGGTGCGGGCGACCGGGGCGGCGCCCGCGGCGGTGTTCGCGGCGCTCGTGGAGCTGTCGCTGGCGGGGAAGGCGGAGCTTCTGCCCGGAGGGATGGCGGCGCGACGTTACGACTAGAATCGGTCCCCATCTGCGTGGGCGGCCTTGGCCGCAGCCGATCGAAGGTGCTCGGCCAGATCGTGATCGCCCAGCCGGCCTGCCATCTCGGCCAGTTCCGAGGCCATGTCGGCGATGTAGACCCGCACCGAACGGGCGTCGGTACGGTCACTCGAAGCAAAGTCGCGAACTTCCTGCACGGTCGCCCCGCTGTCGTTATGCGGGAAGTGGTTACCATGCTCGACTCATGCGGGCAAACAGCCTTCAGCGCCGCGACGCGTTGACATCGGCGGGCGCCCGCCCCCACTTTCCCCGCCTTCCTGAAGGGCGCCCCTGTTTCATGAACGTCGTCGTCGTCGAGAGCCCGGCCAAGGCCAAGACCATCAACAAGTATCTGGGCGGCGGCTACAAGGTGCTGGCCTCGTACGGGCACGTCCGCGACCTGCCGGCCAAGGACGGGTCGGTTAAGCCTGACCAGGACTTCGCCATGGACTGGGAGGTCGATCCCAAGTCCTCCAAGCGGCTGTCCGACATCGCCGAGGCGGTGAAGGGCGCCGACCGCCTGATCCTGGCCACCGACCCCGACCGCGAGGGCGAGGCGATCAGCTGGCACGTGCTGGAGGTGCTGCAGAAGAAGCGCGCGTTGAAGGACAAGGACGTCCAGCGCGTCACCTTCAACGCCATCACCAAGAGCGCGGTGCTGGAGGCCATGGCCCGGCCGCGCCAGCTCGACATGGAGCTGGTCGACGCCTACCTGGCGCGGCGCGCGCTGGATTATCTGGTGGGCTTCACCCTGTCGCCGGTGCTCTGGCGCAAGCTGCCGGGCGCGCGCTCGGCCGGGCGCGTGCAGTCGGTGGCCCTGCGCCTGGTCGTCGACCGGGAGCTCGAGATCGAGCGGTTCGTCAGCCGCGAGTACTGGACGGTCGAGGCCGACGTCGCCGCCAACTCCCCGCCCTTCGTCGCGCGGCTGGTCAAGCACGAGGGCGCCAAGCTCGACAAGTTCGGCCTGCCCGACGAAGCGTCGGCGACCGCCGCCCGCGCCGCGATCGAAAGCTCGCGCTTCGGCGTCACGGCGGTGGAGAAGAAGCCCGCTCGCCGCACCCCGCCCCCGCCCTTCACCACCTCGACCCTGCAGCAGGAGGCGGCGCGCAAGCTGGGCTTCTCCGCCAGCCGCACCATGCAGGCGGCTCAGAAGCTGTACGAGGGCGTCGACGAGGCCGGCGGCCTGATCACCTACATGCGGACCGACGGGGTGTCGGTGACGCCCGAGGCCCTGACTGAGAGCCGGGCGGTGATCGGCGACCGGTTCGGCCAGGCCTACGTCCCTTCCGAACCTCGCCACTACAAGTCCAAGGCCAAGAACGCCCAAGAGGCGCACGAGGCGATCCGTCCGACCTCCTATCGCCGCCATCCGGATTCGCTGCGGCTGGAAGGCGATCTCCAGCGTCTGTACGAACTGATCTGGCGACGCGCGGTGGCCAGCCAGATGGAGGCCGCCAAGATCGAGCGCACCACGGTGGAGCTGGATTCCGCCGACGGCCGCACGGGCCTGCGCGCCACCGGCCAGGTGGTGCTGTTCGACGGTTATCTGGCGGTCTACGAGGAGGGCCGCGACGACGCCGAGCGCGACGAGGACACCCGCCTGCCGGCGCTGTACGAGAACACCGCCGCCGAGGTGCGGGCGGTCCGCGCCGACCAGCACTTCACCGAGCCGCCGCCGCGCTATTCCGAAGCCTCGCTGGTCAAGAAGCTGGAGGAGCTCGGCATCGGCCGGCCGTCCACCTACGCCTCGATCCTGGGCGTGCTGCGCGACCGCGGCTATGTCCGCATGGACAAGCAGCGCTTCATTCCCGAGGACACCGGCCGGCTGGCGATCGCCTTCCTGGAGCAGTTCTTCGACCGGTACGTGGAGTACGACTTCACCGCCGATCTGGAAGAGAAGCTGGACCGCGTCTCGGCGGGCGAGCTGGACTGGAAGACCCTGCTCCAGGAGTTCTGGAGCCACTTCAAGCCGGCCACCGCCGCGGTGCTGGAACGCCAGGGCGTTATCGACGAGCTGGACGCCGCCATCGGACCGTTCCTGTTCCCCGACAGGGGCGACGGGGCCGACCCGCGCCTGTGCCCGGTGTGCGGAACCGGGCGGCTGCACCTGAAGGCCAGCTTCAAGATGAAGTCGTCCTTCGTCGGCTGCTCGAACTATCCCGAGTGCCGCTACACCCGCGGCTTCGGCGACGGTTCGCGCGCCCAGGGCGACCCCGGGGCGGGCGAGCGGGAGCTGGGCGTCGATCCCGTCAGCAGCCAGGCCGTCCACCTGAAGATCGGCCGCTTCGGCCCTTACGTGCAGCTGGGCGAGGGCGGCGACAAGCCCAAGCGTTCGTCCCTGCCCAAGGGCTGGAGCCCGGCGGCGCTGGAGCTTGAGCAGGCGCTGCGCCTGCTGTCGCTGCCGCGCGAGGTCGGCGCCCACCCGGAGGACGGCAAGCCGATCACGGCTGGCCTCGGCCGCTACGGCCCGTTCGTCGAGCACGCCGGCACCTACGCCAACCTGCCGTCGATCGAGGACGTGTTCGAGATCGGCCTGAACCGGGCGGTGACGGTGATCGCCGAGAAGCGCGAAGGCGGCGGACGCGGCGCGCGCGGCGGCGCCTCGCAATCGGCGCTGAAGGACCTGGGCGCCCACCCGACCACCGGCGAGGGGGTGAAGGTGATGTCCGGCCGCTTCGGCCCCTACGTGAAGAGCGGCAAGATCAACGCCACCCTGCCCCGCGGGACCGACCCGGCCGAGCTGACCATGGACCAGGCGGTCGCCCTGCTCGCCGCCAAGGCCGGCAAGTCGCCCTCCAAACCCGCCAAGGCCGCCAAGCCGAAAGCGGCGGCGGAGAAGAAGCCGGCTGCGAAGAAAGCGCCGGCGAAGAAGGCCGCTCCGAAGAAGGCCGCACCGAAGAAGGTGAAGGCGGAGGCTTGAGCCGCCTCGCTTACGGGTGGCGCCAGCCGGGGCGGGCGATCGCGACGGGGGCGCCGGCGTGGGTGACGCGCACGCCTTCGCCGCGTGTGACGGGGCCCAGCACCGCGAACGGCACGCCCGCCTTGTCGCCGGCGCGGATCAGGGCCTCGGCGTGTTCCGGGCGGGCGGTGCAGACGATCTCGTAGTCGTCGCCGCCGGTCGCCAGGTCGGCGAGGGAGGCGACCGGGTCGGCGCGGTGGTCCAGCCAGGCCTTGGCGGCGGCCGACAGCGGCAGGTGCTCGAGCTGCAGCTCGGCCCCGACGCCGCTCGCCGCGCAGATGTGGCCGAGATCGGCGACCAGGCCGTCGGACACGTCGGCGGAGGCCGAGGCGTGGTCGCGCACCGCTCGGGCGAGCACGCCCCGGGGCTCCGGCAGACGGTATCGGCGCGCCAGGGCCGCGACGCGCTCGGGCTCCAGCCCCCGCAGCTCGCCGCGCGCCGCCTTGAGGCCGAGATAGCCGTCGCCGATCGCGCCGCTGACCAGCACCAGATCGCCAGGCCGCGCGCCCGCCCGCGACGGCGTGCGCCCGTGCGGCGCCCAGCCGAGCGCGGTGACGGACGCGGTCAGCGGTCCCGGCGTGGAGGTGGTGTCGCCGCCCAGCAGCACGATCCCGAACCGTGCCTGATCCTCGGCCAGGCCCCGGGCGAAGGCCGCCCGCTCGTCCAGCCCGCACCGGCCGGACCAGGACACCGCCAGGAAGTAGCCGTAGGGCTCCGCCCCCTTGGCGGCCAGGTCCGACAGGTTCGTGCGCAGCAGCTTGCGCGCGACCAGGTCCAGCGGATCGTCGGGCAGGAAGTGCACGCCCTCGACGATCGCGTCCTTGGTGATCACCAGGTCCTGACCGGGGCGGGACGGCAGCACCGCCGCATCGTCCAGCAGACCCCGCGCCTCAGGCGCGCCGCCGGTCAGCGGCCGGAACAGCTCGGCGATGGTCTCGAACTCGGCGGGACGCTCAGGCCCGGACGTCACGGGCGACCCCGTCCAGGGCGGCGTTGACGAACTTGGCCTCGGTCGGTCCCTCGAAGAAGGCCTTGGCCAGTTCGACGTACTCGTCGATGACGATCTCCAGCGGAATCTCCGGCCGACTGATCAGCTCGAAGGCGCCGGCGCGCAGGATGGCGCGGGCGGTGGCGTCCAGCCGCTCCAGCTTCCAGCCGCTGGCCAGGCGCGCGGCCACGGCCCGGTCGATGGCGCTCTGCTCGGCGACGACGCCGCGCACCACCTCGGCGAAGAACGCCTCGTCGGCCTCGGCCAGGGTCTCGCCCTCCAGGTCGGCCTCGAAGCGGTGGTCGGAGAACTCGCGGATCACCGTCTCCACGCCGGAGCCGGACAGCTCCATCTGGTACAGCGCCTGCACGGCGGCGAGGCGCGCCACGGTGCGGGCCCGGCGCTCGCGCGAGCTCAGCCGCGTGCGCTGGTCCTGCTCGGCGGCGGCCAGGTGCTCGACCACGTCCTTCAGGCTCGCCGGGCGGCGCTGTTCGCCCTCGCCGCTCACTTGCGGTCGTCCTTCAGCTGGCGCTTCAGCGCGATCATGTCCAGGCAGGCGCGCGCGGCGCCGCCGCCCTTGTCGCCCTCGGTGGTGCGGGCGCGGGCCCAAGCCTGCTCCTCGTCCTCGACGGTCAGGATTGCGTTGCCGACGGCCAGCCGCTTCTTCACCGACAGGTCCATGAGCGCGCGCGCCGACTCGTTGGCGACCACCTCGAAGTGGTGGGTCTCGCCGCGGATCACGCAGCCCAGCGCCACATAGCCGTCGTAGCCGCCCTCGTGCTCGGCGAAGGCGATCGCGGCCGGTATCTCCAGCGCGCCGGGCACCGTCACGACCTCGTGCGTCGCGCCCAGCGACTGCAGGGTGGAGACCGCGCCGGCCAGCAGCTCGTCGGCCAGATCGGAATAGTATCGCGCCTCGACGATCAGGACGCGCGGCTTCTTGTCGGCCATGGAACCTCAGGACTCGGAGTCGGCCAGCGAGCGCCAGCCGACGATGCGCAGGCCGTAACCCTCCAGGGCCGCCGGCTTGGGCTGGGTGGAACTGAGCGCGATCAGGTCGCGCACGCCCAGATCGAGCAGGATCTGGGCGCCCACTCCGTAGTCCCGAAGCGCGTGCGCGTCACGGGTGTTCGTCTCTATTCCGGCCAGCCGCTCCGAAAGCCACGACGGGTTCGGGTCGCGCAGGAACACCATGACGCCCGCGCCCGGGAAGTCGGAGATCGCCTTCAGCGACTGGGGCACGTACTCGCGCCTGGCCTCGACGTGGCCCAGCAGGTCGGCGACGAAGTCCACCTGGTGCATCCGCACCAGCGCCGGCTCGTCGGAGCGCACCCGCCCCTTGACCAGCACCACGTGCTCGGTCCGGTCGATGGTGGAGCGATAGATCATCAGCCGGAACGGCCCGCCGTGGACGCTCTCGAACGGCTGCTCCAGCACCCGCTCGACGAACCGCTCGGTGCGGCGGCGATAGGCGATCAGGTCGGCGATGGTGCCGATCTTCAGCCCGTGCAGCTGGGCGAAGCCGATCAGGTCGGGCAGGCGCGCCATCGACCCGTCGTCGTTCATGATCTCGCAGATCAC
>DASPKD010000154.1:0-17798 GCA_035628275.1 Caulobacteraceae bacterium
GCCCGGTTCGACCTTCAGGGAGCGACTGAGCCTGCGGCGGGCGGGAGGGTCCAGACCTCCCGGGCCCCGGGGTTTCGCCCCGGGCATGCACGCGCCGCCATGGCCAGTCTCGCACGGCGCAACCTTTCGGCCGCACCGCCGCAACTCCCAGCATCGACACGAGCTTGGTCCCGCTCGACTTCCGCCCCGCCGCGGCTCGGGCTCTGGATCCTGAGCGCCCTCCCCGTGCGGCGGGGTCGAGCAGGAGTATGGGGGCGGTCTGGAGGGGCGGGGGTAAGTTTATTTTCCGCCCGCTCACGCGCTCCTATTTCGCCGTCATCCCGGAAAGCGCGTCAGCGCTTATCCGGGACCCAGGGAGATGTCGCGAACCGTGCCGCCGCCGGGGTTTGATCCGTCCCCTGGGTCCCGGCTCTGCGCGCGTTCCGCGCTCCGGCCGGGATGACGGGAATTGTTGCGAGTCCCCGCGGCAAAAGCGGGGATGTGGGCCGCCGCGAGACGCGGCGCACGCGGCGGCTCAGGCGTCGCGGGTTTCGATCAGGACTTCGAGGGCGGCGATCAGGCGGGCCAGGGCGTCTTCGGGAACGTCGTTTCCTTCAACCAGGGCGTCGTCGATCTCGCCGGCGTCGCGGCTGAGGTCCGGGTAGCCGAAGGTGCCGGCGGCGCCGGCCAGGCGGTGGACGATCAGGCGCAGGGCGGCGGGGTCGCGCTCGCGTTTCAGGGTCTCCACGTCGCCCGCCGACCGGTCGAGGAACCGCTCACGCAGGGCCTGAAAACGGTCGTCGGCGCCGCTCACCGGGCGGCCTTGGCCAGGGCGGCGCGGAGCTCGACGGCCAGGGTCATCGGGTCGAAGGGCTTGGTGATCACGCCGACGGCTCCGAACGACAGGAACCGCGCCTGCTCGTGGGCCTGGGCGCGGGCGGTGATGAAAACCACCGGGGTCGCGGCGTGTTCCGGGCGCTTGCGTATCTCCTCCAGCGTGGCGGGGCCGTCCATGCCGGGCATCATCACGTCCAGCATGATCGCGTCGGGAGTGAACTGGTCCAGCAGGGCCAGCCCCTCGCGACCTGAGCCGGCGGAACGCACCTCGATGGCGGGGTCGAGCTCCAGCGACATCACCGCCACCTCGCGGATGTCCGGCTCGTCGTCGACGTAGAGAACCTTCAGCGGATCACTCATCCCGTTCAGCCTGGCCGTGGTCGACCAGCTCCTTGACCGCCCCCACCAGCCCCGACAGGGAGGCGCGAGACTTGACCAGCACAGCGGCGACCGAGGGGCCGATCTGGTCCGACGCGTCCTGGGCGGAGAACACCACCACCGGGATCGGCCGTCCCTGGGCGTCGACCAGCTGCTTCATCAGGTCGATGCCCGAGCCGTCGCGCAGCTCCAGATCCAGCACCACCAGGTCCGGCTTGCGCTGGGCCAGGAACGCCTGGGCCTGGACCATGCCCTCGACCGAGACCACCTCGCCGTAGCCGGCCAGGGCGGTGGCCACCAGCTCGCGGATGTCGCGGTCGTCGTCGACGTGCAGGATGGTCTTGGCGCCCGCCGCGGCGCGGCCGACGACGGAGCGCACCAGCTCGATCAGACGGTCCGGATCGACCGGCTTCTCCATCCAGTCGACCACCTCCAGCGCCCTCACCTCTCGCTCGCTGCCGGGCTTGATCTCGCCGGAGACGATGACGATCGGCATGGAGACGTCGGGGCGGCGGCGCAGTTCGCGGATCAGGTCCATGCCGTCGCCGTCGGGCAGGCGCAGGTCCAGCACCAGGGCGCCGAAACGGTCGGGCTCCTTGAGCAGTTCGCGCGCCTCGGCCAGCGACATGGCCGGTTCGACCTTGAGCCCGTCCTGCTCCAGGATCGAGCTGAGCAGGGCCGAGGCGGCCGGTTCGTCCTCGACCAGCAGCACCCGATCGCGGGGCTCCTTGCGCTTGGCGGCGTCCACCGCCGGGACGTCGAGGTGGAACACCGCCCCGCCGGTCTCGGGAGACTCGAACCACAGCCGTCCGCCGTGGCGCTGGGCGATCTCGCGGGCGATGTAGAGGCCCAGGCCCGTGCCGCTCTTGCCGCGCGCGTCGGAGGCGTCGGCCTGGGCGAAACGGGAGAAGATGCGCTCGCGGAACGCCTCCGGCACGCCGGGGCCGCGGTCGGCCACCGACAGGCGCGCGCTGGCGCCCTCGCGCCGCACCACCACCCGCACCGCCTCGCCACGCGGGGTGTATTTGGCGGCGTTGGAGATCAGGTTGGTGGCCACCTGCACCAGGCGGTCGACGTCGCCGCGCACCCAAGGCAGGGCCTGCTCCTCCAGCGCCAGCTCCACGCCGAGCTGGTCGGCGTAGCCGCGCACCCCCTCGACCGCGCGGCGGGCGACCTCGCCCAGCTCCACCTCGGCGAAGTGGAAGGGAAGCTTGCCCGAATCCAGCTTCTCCATGTCGAGCACGTCGTTGATCAGCCGCACCAGCCGCTGGCAGTTCGACTGGGCGATGCCGATCAGGCGGCCCGCCTTCTCCGGCAGCGGCCCGGCCGCGCCGCCCATGATCAGGCCCAGCGACCCGGCGATGGAGGTCAGCGGGGTGCGCAGCTCGTGGCTGACGGTGGAGACGAACTCGTCCTTCATCCGCTCCACCTCGCGCTGCTTGGAGATGTCGCGGGCGAAGGCGACGATGCGGTCGCCGTCCTCCAGCCGGGTGATCACCAGGCCCACGTCCATGGGGAAGGTGGAACCGTCCTTGCGCCGGCCGGCGACCTCGCGCCGGACGCCGGCGTCCAGCTCCGCCGGCTCTACGCCCAGGGTCTGGTGCAGGGGCGCGTGTTCGTCGGCGCCGTCGATCAGCCGGGCGAAATGGGCGTGGCGGATGTCGTCGGCGCTCCAGCCGAACATCCGCTCCGCCGCGGGATTCAGCGACTCGATCAGGCCGTTGACGTCCAGGGTGACGATGCCGTCCAGGGCGAACTCGAACACCGCGCGCTGGCGTCCGGCCTCGGTGCGCGAGGCGGTGACCAGGGTCTGGCGGACGTGGGAATAGCGCCGGACCAGAAAGATCGAGGCGCCCGAGCCGATCAGGAAACCCAGGAACAGCAGGGCCACGATGTGCTCGGTGCGCTCGGCGCGGGCGCTGTCCTGGGCGACGGCGGCGTCGATGGTGGCCTGCTCGGCCTGGCGCATGTCGGCGACCACCGCGCGGATTTGGTCCATCAGCGCCTTGCCGCGGCCCGAGATCACCGCGGCTTCTGCGGCGGCGGGACCCTGGGCGGAGCGCAGCGCGATCACCCGGTCCATCTCGGCCAGCTTCTGGTTGGCGAGGGACTCCAGCCGACCCAGCCGCTCGGTCTGCACCGGTTCGTCGGCCAGCAGGGCGTCCATGCGCCGGAATCCGTCCGGCAGGGAGCGCACCGCGGTGCGATAGGGCGCCAGGAACTCCTCGCGGCCGGTGATCACGTAGCCGCGCTGGCCGGTCTCGGCGTCCTGCAGCAGGGAGAAGGTCTGGTTGATCGAGGTGCGGGCGTCGTAGTTCTCGATCAGCTCCTCGCGCAGCGTCCTCGCGCGGCCGAGCTCGCCGAACACCCACCAGCCGGCCAGCGCCAGGAAGGCGGCGAGCGCCAGCGCCAGCACCCAGGCCAGACGTTTCTCCGAGCCGCCTCCGCCTTCCCCCGCCTCGCGGGATCGGGTCATCCGCCCAGGACCGCCGCTTCCAGGTCGGCTTGGGCGATCGGCTTCACCAGGCTGGCGTCGGCGCCGATCTGCTTGGCCAGGTCCAGGTAGATCTGCGGGCCGACGCGGCCGCCGCCGGAGATGGCGACGATGCGCAGGTCGGGCCGGGTGCGCCGCAGCTGGCCGATGGCCTCCAGCCCGTCGCGATCGGGCATCAGGATGTCGACCACCGCCACGTCGGCCTTGTGCGCGCGGATCAGCTCGATGCCGGTCTCCGCTGAGTCGGCCTCGTGCACCTCGTGGCCGCCCTCGCGCAGGAGGTCGGCCAGGTGGCTGCGCACCAGTTCGTCGTCCTCGATGATGCAGACGGTCTTGTTCACGAGTCTTATGGCTCCCGCGCGTCCCGTGGCGTCGGCGACACCCCTATGGAAACGACGCGAATTCATCAAGCTTGTTCGTCAGAAAATGGCTGAAGAAGGGCGGCTTGTCACCGGCGGCGCCTTTCCGTAACTGACGCGCGACCACCAGGAGAGGAACCCCGATGCGCAAAGTCTACCCGGACGCGGCCAGCGCCCTGGACGGCCTGCTGTTCGACGGCATGACGGTGATGAGCGGGGGCTTCGGCCTGTGCGGCATCCCGGAGAACCTGATCCTGGCCCTGCGAGACTCCGGGGTGAAGGGCCTGACCGTCATCTCCAACAACGCCGGGGTGGACGATTTCGGCCTGGGGCTGCTGCTCTGGACCAAGCAGATCAGGAAGATGATCTCGTCCTACGTCGGCGAGAACAAGGAGTTCGAGCGGCAGTACCTCTCCGGGGAGCTGGAGCTGGAGTTCAACCCGCAGGGGACGCTGGCCGAGCGCATCCGCGCGGGCGGGGCGGGCATCCCGGCCTTCTTCACCGCCACCGGGGTCGGCACCCTGGTCGCCGAGGGCAAGGAGGTGCGCGAGTTCGACGGGCGCAAGTACGTGATGGAGACCGGCCTTCGCGCCGACCTGTCGATCGTCAAGGCCTGGAAGGCGGACGAGCGCGGCAACCTGGTGTTCCGCAAGACCGCGCGCAACTTCAACCCGATGATGGCCACCGCCGGCAAGGCGTGCGTCGTCGAGGTGGAGGAGATCGTGCCGGTCGGCTCGCTCGATCCCGACCAGATCCACACCCCGGGCATCTACGTCGACCGTCTGGTGCAGGCGACGTTCGAAAAGCGCATCGAGCAACGCACCGTGCGCCAGAAGGAGCCGGCGTGATGCCCTGGACCCGCGACCAACTCGCCGAACGCGCCGCCAAGGAGCTGCAGGACGGCTTCTACGTGAACCTCGGCATCGGCATCCCGACGCTGGTGGCCAACCACATCCCGCCGGGGATGACCGTCACCCTGCAGTCGGAGAACGGCATGCTGGGCATGGGCCCCTTCCCGTACGCGGGCGAGGAGGACCCCGACCTGATCAACGCCGGCAAGCAGACGATCACCGAGCTGGACGAGACGGCCTACTTCAGCTCGGCCGACAGCTTCGCCATGATCCGCGGCGGCCACATCGACCTGTCGATCCTGGGGGCGATGGAGGTGTCGGAGAACGGCGACATCGCCAACTGGATGATCCCCGGCAAGCTGGTGAAGGGGATGGGCGGGGCCATGGACCTGGTCGCCGGCGTCAAGCGCGTGGTTGTGGTCATGGAGCACGCCAACAAGCACGGCCAGTCCAAGGTGCTGAAGCGCTGCACCCTGCCGCTGACCGGCACGGGCGTGGTGAACCGCATCGTCACCGACCTGGCGGTGTTCGACGTGAAGCCCGACGGTTCGGGGCTGGTGCTGATCGAGACGGCGCCGGGCGTGAGCGTCGAAGAAGTCACGGCCAAGACCGAAGCGGCCTTCACCGTCGCCGAAAACTTGAAATCGCTGGCGTAATGGGCCTTTCTGTCGGCTGAGCTTCGCCGCGAGGGGCGGCGGGCCGGAGGACTTGATGACGGTGCAGGGGATCGCAGCCATGCCGGCGGCCGACGCCTCGCGCGTGGCCGCCGTCAAGAACAGCCTCAATCTGCGCGACGGCGCCGACATCGACAGCTTCGGCGAACGGGCCAAGCGCGAGGTCAGCGCCAGCGTCGAGCGGCTGCTGGCCGAAGTGCGCACCCGCGACCTGATCGAGGCGCGCGAGATCCTGCGCCACGTCGTCGAGGCGGCGGAGCCGCTGGACCCCGCGCCGCTGCAGGCCAAGGGGCTGTTTTCCGGCGCCAAGGGCAAGGCCGAGCGCCTGCGCACCCGGTTCGTCGCAGCCGACGCGACGCTGGAAGGCCTGAGCGAGGACCTGAACGAGCGCATCGCGCGGCTTCAGCGCAAGGCGGACTCGCTGAACGCCCTGCACGAGCAGTCGAAGACCTTCATTCTTGAGCTGGACGCCTATCTGGAGGCCGGCCGCGCCCGCCTGGCCGAGGCCCGCGCCGCGCCGGTGCAGGAGCTGGTCGACGCGGCGGGAGAAACGACGGAGGGCGAGCCGGCGCCGGTGAAATCCGCCGACCGGCTGGAGGCGCGCCTGCGCCAGCTGGACATCGCCCGCACCGCGGCGGTGCGCCAACTGCCGCTGGTCCGCGTGGTCCAGAACGTCGACGCGCCGCTGGCCGACCGGCTGGGCGCCGCGGTGAAGGCGATCGCCGCCTGGCGCAAGGACTGGAGCGAGCTGCTGGGCCTGACGGCGGGGCGCAAGGGCAAGCGCATCCGCCCCGACGCCGTCGCCCTGGCCGACACCAAGGCGAAGCTGCTGAGCGCCCTGGCCGCGCCCGAGGCGGCCATCGCCGAGGGCCTGGCCCGCCGCAGCCAGACCGAAGAGCAGATGGAACGTCTGGTCGAGACGGTGCGCAAGCCGAAGTGACCCCTCTCCCGGACGGGAGAGGGACAGGCTGAGCGTGAGCTCAGCCAGGGTGAGAGCCGCCTAGGTTAAGAACTCGGCGCCGTCGTATCCCTCATCCTCCCGCGGGGAGAAGGACCGCTAGCCCGCGTTGGCGTCGGTCCAGGTCACCAGTTGTTCGAGGGCGGCGGCGAGGGCTTCGTCGTAGGCGGCGACGATCGCGGTCATGCGGTTTTCGGAGGCCGGGCGGGCCATGCTGATCCGGCGCTCAGCGACCACGGCGCGCTCCGGAAAGCGGACCAGCCGCGCGTCCAGGTCGACCAGCACGGTCGGGACCCCTCCCTCGTAGCGGGTCTCGAAGGCGTTCACGTCCACGTCCAGAGTCACGGTCGAGGAGCCGGACTCGCCGCGGCTGAGCAGCCGCACGCGCTGGGAACGCGCCTCGAACGCACGCTCCAGGCTCTCGGCGAACAGCTGCTCGGCCGGCGACACCCAGCGCGCCTCCTTGACGAACGCGGCCTCCGCGCCGGTGACGGTCAGGATGCGGTCGCCGCCCGCCGCTTGCGGGAAGTCGATCGGCGCGAGCGTCACCGCCGTGCGCGCGCCGGTCACCTCCGCGACGCCGCCCGAGGCCGACGGACCGCCGAAGCGGTAGAGCTGGGCCGGGTCGCCGCCGCCCAGCAGGCCGCCGAGACAGCCCGACAGGCCGACCGCGGCCGCGGCGAGCAGGGAGGCGGTCAGGATACGGGAACGGATCACCGGGGCACCTCGACTTCCTTGGACGGTTGCTTGGCGAGCAGCCCGCGCGGGCTGCGGTTCGCCTCTTCGAGCAGGCGGTTCAGCGAGTCGGCGGCTTCCTGCACCGAGCCGATCGCGGTGCTGAGCTGCGGCAGGCCGGTGGTCGCGAACTCCGACGTCGGCCCCTCCAGTTTGGCGATCATGGTCGACAGGTCGGTCGCCGCCTTCTCGGTCTGGGCGGCGGCCTGCTCGACCTTGGCCATGGCCCGGGTTCCGTCGCCCTCGACAAGGGCGCGGGAGGACTTCATCAGCTCGCGCGCCTCCGCCGCCGCCTCACCGGCGTTGCGGATGGCGACCCGCGCCTCGACCAGCATCTCGCGCTGGGCCCGCATTTCGGCGGTGACCACCTCGACGTTCTCCAGGGTCGAGGAGAAGGACTGGACGTTCTCGTCCGACAGCACCCGGTTGACGCGGTCCAGCGCCTCGACCGCCTTGGCCAGCACCGTGCCCCCGCCCGAGAGCAGCTCGGAGAAGGCGCTCTCCTGGCTCTGGATCACGGGGATCGCGTCGTCCGGCTTGCCGGCCTTCAGCAACGGCCGGCCGGGGGAGCCGGCGCTGATCTGGATGTAGTTGATGCCGGTGATCCCCTGCGGCTCGAGCTGGGCGACCGAATCGACCTTGACCGGTACGTCGGAGGTCATGCGCACGCGCGCGATCACCTTGTTGGGGTTCTTCACGTCGAGGTTGAGGTCGGTCACCTCGCCCACCCGAATGCCGTTGAAGTGCACCTCGCCGCCTTCCGACAGTCCGCGCACCGGTCCGAAGAAATGGATGTCGTAGATGTCGTAGTCGCGGGCGAACTGGAAGCGGGCCAGCCAGACGATGAACAGTATGAGGCCGGCGAACAGCACCAGCGTCGCCAGTCCGACCGCCGCGTAATGGGCGTTTCTTTCCATTCAGCCTGCTCCTCCCCGAGCGGCGCGTCCCCGCGGCCCCAGGAAATACTCTCTTATCCAAGGATGGTCCGAGCGTTCCAGTTCCGAAACCGTGGCCTTGGTCACCACGCGCTGGTCGGCCAGCACCGCGACGCGGTCACAGACGGCGTACAGGCTGTCGAGGTCGTGGGTGATCATGAACACGGTCAGGCCGAGGTTGGTCGACAGGTCGCGCAGCAGCTCGTCGAACGCCGCCGCCCCGATCGGGTCGAGCCCGGCGGTCGGTTCGTCCAGGAACAGCAGTTGCGGATCCAGCGCCAAGGCCCGGGCCAGGCCCACGCGCTTGCGCATGCCGCCCGACAGCTCGGCCGGTTTCAGGTGGTGGGTCTCGGGCGCCAGTCCGACGAGGGCGATCTTCAGCTCGGCGATCTCGTCGGCGATGGCGACCGGCAGACCCGTGTGCTCGATCAGCGGCGCGGCCACGTTCTCGCGGACCGTAAGGGCGGAGAACAGCGCGCCCTGCTGGAACAGCACGCCCCAGCGCTGCTCGATCTCCAGCCGCTCGGTGCGGCTCATGGTCGAGGCGTCGCGGCCGAACACTTCGATCGTGCCGCCGTCGTGCGCCTTCAGGCCGAGGATGCTGTTCAGCAGCACGGTCTTGCCCGTGCCCGAACCGCCGACCACCCCCAGCACCTCGCCGCGATCGACCGTCAGGTCGAGGTCGCGGTGGACCACATGGTCGCCGAAGCAGTTGAGCAGGCCGCGCACCTCGATGGCCGGGCCCTCGTGATCCAGCCGCAGGTCGTTCACCGCCCCGCCTCCAGATAGAGCAGCGCGAACACCGCATCGAGGGCGATGATGGCGAAGATCGCCTGGACCACCGCCGAGGTGACCCGGCGACCGAGCGACTCCACGTCGCCGCCGACCGACAGGCCCTGGCGGCAGCCGATGGCCGCGACCACCACGGCGAACACCGGGGCCTTGGACATGCCGACCCAGAAGTGGGCCGCGCCCACGTTCTGTTCGATCCGCTGAAGGAAGAAGGCGGGGCTCAGGTCCAGCTTGGACCAGACCACCAGGGCGCCGCCGAACAGGCCCGCCAGGTCGGCCACGAAGGTTAGCAGCGGCGTCATCACCAGCAGGGCCATGACCCGCGGCAGCACCAGCGCCTCGAACGGGTCGACGCCCAGCACGCGCATGGCGTCGATCTCCTGGTTCATCTTCATCGCGCCGATTTCGGCGGCGAAGCTGGACGCCGAGCGGCCGGCCAGCAGCACCGCGGTGATCACCACCGAGAACTCGCGCAGCACCGCGATGCCGATCAGCTCCACCGCGAACACCGAGGCGCCGAAGTCCAACAGGATGTCGGCCGACAGGAAGGCCACCACCGCGCCGATGAAGAAGGTGGTGACCGCGATGATGGGCATGGCGTCCAGCCCGGCGCGCTCCATCAGGCTGACCCAGGCGGCCCAGCGGATGCGGCCGGGATGGGCGATCACCCGGCCGATGGCGGCCAGCAGGTGCCCCTGGAACGCCAGCGACCGGTAGAGCTCGGCGCCGAAGTGGGCGACCCCGTGCCCGACCTTGTTCAGGAAGCGCCCGACCGGATCGCTGCGCGGCCGCGGCGGCGCGGAGCCGCGCTCGGCCTCGGCGACCAGTTGCAAGATGCGCGCGGCCTCGGGCCGGTCCTTGAAAGCGTCCGCGGGCGGCGCGCCCTTGGCGGCGCGCAGCAGCACGTGGGCCCCGGCGGTGTCGAAGCGGCCGAGCTCGCGCGCGTCGACGCCCACGACCGCGCGCCCGCCCAGGGCGCGGTCCAGCCGCTCGGTCACGCGCCCGAGCGCGGTGGCCGTCCAGTCGCCGATCAGGGCGACGACGACCCCGCTGGAGCGCGAATCGATCCGGAAGTCGGCCGGTTGCATGATCCTCCCATAGCAGAGCTCCCAACGCGGCATAACGCTCAAGGTTCTGAAGCGATGCGCGCGCCCGCTCGGCGCAAGTCAGTTGAAATCAGAATCCCACACTCGAAGAACAGCCGACTGACGTTTCTGAACAACGAAGACGTGGAACAGAAGAAACCTTCACCTGCGGCGCGCGTTTGGCGGGGATACCGCTATCGGGAAGAACACTCTGATCTTAAGCTAGCCTTTTTCCAACAGAAATTGTCGCCGGGCCCCTGCAAGGCTGGAACCAGGGCGCTCTGTCCTGCGTTGTGCCTCCAGTTGCCTGAAAACCGCTTCCTTAGGGGGTACGGCCTTGAAGACTCCGCCGACGCGCGCGCGTGCGCTTCCGTCAGACGCATCCGTGATCGACATCGTTTCCACGCAAGGCCGCGACGAACCGATCCTGTGCTTCTCCCACCTGCGGTGGGATTTCGTGTTCCAGCGTCCGCAGCACCTGATGACTCGCTTCGCGCGGACGCGCGCGGTCTACATCTTTGAAGAACCCGTGCGCGCCGAGCCCGACTGCGGGCCGTCGCTGGACGTGCGCACCGACGACAAGACCGGCGTGGTTGTTGCCACCCCGCGCCTGCCCGACGGCCTGGACGGCTGGGGCCGCGACGTGATCCTGCACCAGCTCGTGGACGAGCTGATCGAGGAGCGCGGGATCAAGCACCCGGTGCTCTGGTACTACACGCCCATGATGCTGCCGTTCTCGCGGCACCTGGACGCCTCGGCGGTCGTGTACGACTGCATGGACGAGCTGTCCGCCTTCCGCTTCGCGCCGACCGAGCTGAAGGACCTGGAGCGCGAGCTGCTGGGCCGGGCCGACGTGGTGTTCACCGGCGGCTACAGCATCTACGAGGCCAAGAAGGACCAGCACCGCAACATCCACCCCTTCCCCTCCAGCGTGGACCGGGCGCATTTCGCCAAGGCGCGCGCCGTCGAGGAACATGCGGCCGACCAGAAGGACCTGCCGCGTCCGCGCTTCGGCTTCTACGGCGTCATCGATGAGCGGATCGACCTGGACCTGCTGGCCCATGTCGCCGACGCGCGGCCCGACTGGCAGCTGGTGATGGTCGGTCCGGTGGTGAAGATCAGCGAAGACGACCTGCCGCGTCGCCCGAACATCCACTACCTGGGCGGCAAGTCCTACGCCGAGCTGCCGACCTACCTGGGCGGCTGGGACGTGGCGATGATGCCCTTCGCCATCAACGAGTCGACCCGCTTCATCAGCCCGACCAAGACGCCCGAGTACATGGCCGGCGGCCGTCCGGTGGTGTCCACCCCGATTACCGACGTGATCCGGCACTACGGCGACCTGGAGGCGGTCGGCGTGGCCGACACCCCCGACGGCTTCGTCCAGGCTTGCGACAGAGCTCTGGCCCTGTCGGCCGATGCGGACGGGACCTGGGCCCAGGAGATGGACAAGACCCTGGCCGAACTGTCCTGGGACCAGACGCACCTGCGCATGAGCGCCTTGGTGGACAAGGCGGTCTCGGCCAAGGAACCGGCCAACGCGCCGATCTCCGGTCCGGCCGTGCGCGCCTCGCGTCGCCGCAGCCACTATGACGTGCTGATCGTGGGCGGCGGCTTCGCCGGCTCCGTGATCGCCGAGCGTCTGGCGGCGGGCTCCAACAAGCGCGTGCTGCTGATCGACCGGCGTCCGCACGTAGGCGGCAACGCCTACGACCGCTACGACACGGCCGGCGTGCTGATGCACCAGTACGGGCCGCACATCTTTCACACCAACTCGGCCGACATCTTCGAGCACCTGTCGCGCTTCACCGAGTGGCGCCCGTACGAACACCGGGTGCTGGCGTCGGTGCGCGGCAAGCTGGTGCCGATGCCGATCAACCGCACGACGCTGAACGCGCTGTACGGAGTGGACCTGAACTCCGACGAGCAGGCCGAGGCCTTCCTGAAGGAGCGCGCCCAGCCGGTGGAGGTGATCAAGACCTCCGAGGACGTGGTGGTTTCCGCCGTCGGGCGCGAGCTCTACGAGCTGTTCTTCCAGGGCTACACCCGCAAGCAGTGGGGCATGGACCCGTCGGAACTGGACAAGTCGGTCACCTCGCGCGTGCCGACCCGCACCAACACCGACGACCGGTACTTCCTGGACGCCTTCCAGGCGATGCCGCTGCACGGCTTCACCCGCATGTTCGAGAACATGCTGGACCACCCCAACATCGACATCGAACTGGGCGTGGACTTCGAGGACGTGAAGAACGAGGTGGTCTACGACCGGCTGGTGTTCACCGGGCCGATCGACGAGTACTTCGACCACCGCTACGGCGAGCTGCCCTACCGCTCGCTGCGCTTCCGCCACGAGACCCTGGACCAGGAGTGGTTCCAGGACGTCGCGGTGGTCAACTATCCCCAGCAGGACGTGCCCTACACCCGGATCACCGAGTACAAGCACCTGACCGGCCAGCGGCACCCGAAGACCAGCATCACCTACGAGTTCCCGAGCTCGGAGGGCGACCCCTACTATCCGATCCCGCGCGCGGAGAACCAGGCGCTGTTCAAGAAGTACGAGGCGCTGGCGCTGCAGACGCCGGAGGTCACCTTCGTCGGCCGGCTGGCGACCTACCGCTACTACAACATGGACCAGGTTACCGGTCAGGCGCTGGCCACCTACCGCAAACTGGTCGAGCGCGAGGGTCGCAAGGTCTCAACCGCGACCGGAACCGGGAAAGCCGCCGCGGCGGTCTGATCCGATAGACGAGAGTGTAAAGGGGAGGCGCCGCGCCTCCCCTTTTTTTCATGCCACCAGGCTCCACGCCGCGCGCAGATCCTCGACGAACATTCCGTAGGCTCTGTCGCGGTCCGACTGCTCGGGCAGGCGCAGCATGTAGGAGGGGTGGACGGTCAGGAACGCCGTCGAACCGTCCTCCAGCGGCACGGGGCTCCCGCGCTCCTTCATCACCGACACCGGCCGGCCCAGCACCGACTGTCCCGCGGTCGCGCCCAAGGCCACGATCAGCCTCGGCTTCACCAGCTTGCGTTCGTGCTCCAGCCACCAGCGGCAGGCCTTGATCTCGCCACCGTCGGGCTTCCTGTGCAGCCGCCGTTTGCCGCGCGGCTCAAATTTGAAGTGCTTGACCGCGTTGGTGACGTAGGTCTCCGTCCGTGGCAGCCCCGCTTCGGCCAGCGCCCGGTCGAACAGCTGGCCCGCCGGGCCCACGAACGGCTCGCCCGCCAGATCTTCCTGGTCGCCCGGCTGTTCGCCCACGAACATCAGCCGCGCGGTCGCCGGCCCCTTGCCCGCCACCCCCTGCGTCGCGTTCCGCCACAGGTCGCAGCGGCGGCAGGCCTGCACCGCCGGCCAGACCTCCTCGACCGAAGCCGGCACGACGCTGTCGCCGGGCACGGAGACCGGCGCCTCGACCCGCTCGCGTCTGGGCAGGCGGCGCTGCGGTTCGGTGTGGGGGGTCTGCACCATGGTCTCGGCTCGCGCGGCGGCCTGCTCGATCAGACGGGGAATGACCGCCGCTTCCGGCAGGTTCCGCCACAGGCGCTTGGGCATCTGCGAGGTCATCGCCTTCACCTTCAGCCGCGCCGGATTGAAGGTGGAGGAGAAGTAGGACCGCCACAGATCCTCCAGAACGTCGGGACCGGGCGCGTGCTCGCGCGGCAGGCCCGGCGTGAACGCCAGCCCCTCCCCGTCCCAGTGGGCGCAGGCGTCGGGCGTCAGGATCGACCAGCGCATGTTGGCGAACCGCTCGACGAAGAACGGCGCGGCCTTGGCCGCCACCCGATGCGCGGGTTCGATCCAGGCGACGTAGGCGGGCTCGTCGCCATCCTCGACCTTCCGGAAGCGCACGTACTGCTTCATCTGGTAGGCGGCCTTGCCGACCGCCTTCTTCATCGCCAGCGCCTTGGCGACCTCGTAGTCGGTGACGATCTTCAGCAGGTTCGGCTCGTCCTCCAGCCGCCGCAGCAGGCGGTACAGCAGGTCGAAACGCTCGCCGTCGCGGTGCAGCACGAGGTCCTGCGCCAGCTCCACGAAGGCGCGAGGCGTGGCGAA
Source organism: Caulobacteraceae bacterium (assembly GCA_035628275.1). Taxonomy (GTDB): domain Bacteria; phylum Pseudomonadota; class Alphaproteobacteria; order Caulobacterales; family Caulobacteraceae; genus DASPKD01. The sequence continues at coordinate 14,129 of DASPKD010000154.1, forward strand.
CACCGGCGCGTCCACCGGCGGCACGGGCAGGTCCTCGGCGAACAGTTCGGCGCCGTCGCCCACCTTCCACACCACCCGGTCGGGCGGCACGCCGGCCGCGCGCAACGCACGGGCCGCCCGGCGCCAGCCCTCGAAGTCGGTCTCGCTCTCCAGCCGGATCAGGCTCACGCGAACAGCCTCAGCTGCTCCGGCTCGGACGGACGCACCCGCGCGGGCAGGTCGGCGCGGTCCAGCAGGCCGCCCGGCGTCCAGTCGGCGGCGGTCACGAACGGACGCACCTTGTCCAGGTTGCGGCACAGCCGCGCCACGTCCTCCAGCCGCAGGCGGCGATAGCGGCGCACCGACAGCATCGGTCCACGCTCTTCACCCCCAGCCCCGGCACCCGCAGCAGCGCCTCGCGCTCGGCCCGGTTCACGTCGACGGGGAAGGTCGCCCGGTTCTGCAGCGCCCAGGCCAGCTTGGGATCGACCGCCAGGTCCAGCATCCCGTCCGGCAGGGAGGCGGCGATCTCCGACCGCTCGAAGCCGTAGAAGCGCATCAGCCAGTCGGCCTGGTACAGCCGGTGCTCGCGCATCAAGGGCGGGCGGACCGGCGGCAGGGCCTTGCTGCTGTCGGGAATGGGACTGAAGGCCGAGTAGTAGACCCGCTTCAGGCGATAGGAGCCGTACAGGCTTTCGCTGCGGGCCAGCACGTCGGCGTCGGTGGTCGCGTCCGCGCCCACGATCATCTGGGTGCTCTGGCCGGCGGGCGCGAACCTCGGGGGCCGCGCCTTGGCCCTGCGCTCCGGCGCGGCCGCCTCGATGCCGAGCCTGACCGCCCCCATGGCCTGCTTGATGGTGCGGCTGCTCTTCTCCGGGGCCAGGGCGGCCAGGGTCTCGTCGCGGGGCAGCTCGATGTTGACCGAAAGCCGGTCGGCGTAGAGCCCCGCCTCGCGCACCAGGTCGGGGCTCGCCTCGGGGATCAGCTTCAGGTGGATGTAGCCGCGGAAGTCGTGCTCGAGCCTGAGCGTCTTCGCCACCCGCACCAGCTGCTCCATGGTGTAGTCGGAGCTGCGGATGATGCCCGAGGACAGAAACAGGCCCTCGATGTAGTTGCGCCGGTAGAAGTCGAGCGTCAGCGCCACGACCTCCTCCACCGCGAAGCGCGCGCGCGGCACGTTGCTGGACACGCGGTTCACGCAATAGGCGCAGTCGTAGACGCAGAAGTTGGTCAGCAGGATCTTCAGCAGCGACACGCATCTCCCGTCCGGGGTGAAGGCGTGGCAGATGCTGTGCCCGTCGCTGGACCCCAGCCCCTTGCCGCCCCGCGAGGAGCGTTTGGGCGCCTCGCTCGACGCGCAGGAGGCGTCGTACTTGGCCGCGTCGGCCAGGATTTCCAGTTTACGCTTGAGGTCGAGGACGGCCATACTGTTCGCACTATGTTCTCACTCGCGCGTGAGAGCTAGGGCGACCGTCGCCGGTGTCCAGCGCTGCGGCGTTCGGGCGCGGCGGGCGCGCCCGACCCTAAAGCTGGCTAGGCGGTGCGGCTGCGCGCCTCGGCCGCGAACAGCCGGGCCGAGATCAGCCACAGGGCGCAGAAGAAGGCGGTGGAGCCGAGCAGCGGCGGCAGGCTGTCTCCCGCCCAGCCCATGGCGATAGCGGCTGCGGCGACGCCCGCCTGGGCGACCGCGGCCGCCGTCATGGCGCGGGCCATGCCGCTCGGACGGAACCGCGCCAGCAGGGCGCCGAGCAGCGCGACCGCGAGCACCCCGGAGAACAGCAGGTTGGCCCGGTCGTCCTCGGACCCGATGATGCCGACCGCGCCGTTGACCCACACCAGGCCGATAGCCGCCGCCGCGGCGAAGCCCGCACCGAAGCGGTAGGCGAGGCCGCCGCCCAGCATGGCGAGTTCCATCGCCAGCACGCCCGACCCCAGCATCGCGCCCCATACGACAAAGTCGAAGGCGTTCCACTGCATCTCGGAAGTCAGCTGTCGGGCCACGAAGGGCGCCGCGAACAGCACCGCCGCTCCCGCCCAGACCACCGGCCGCATCCAGTCTCCGCGCCGCGCACCGTTCTCAACCCGCTCCGTCATGATCTACGTCTCCCTGTTCCAGGCTCGAACCCTGGCTGCGGCGGCGGTGAAAGCCATGAGCAAGTTCTGAGGTGTCGCTGAAACCGCAGGCCGGACCATCCGCCGCGTTGCGTAGGCGCGGGGCGGCGGCGAAGGTCGGCGCCTGTTTTCCGGAGCATCGCCATGAGCCGCCCGTTCGCCGTCCGCCTGCTGACCGCCGCCGTGATCCTGGGCGCGGGCCTGGGGCTGCAGGGGTGTCTGGCGGGCATGGCCGCGGGGGCTGCGATCGGGGTCGCCGGCGAGGTGGTCGAGGCGGGGGTCAAGACCACTGGCGCGGTGGTCAAGGGCGGCGTCGACGTGGTCACCACCAGCGACGAGGAACGCGAGAAGAAAGAACGCCGCCGGGCGAAGCGCGAGCCGCGCGGCTGATCACAGGTTCAGGGCGCAGCGCTCGCCGATGGTCGGGCGCGAGACGACCACGCGGCTGAGGCCGGGGAAGCGCGGCTTCAGCCGGTCGGCGAACCACAGGCACAGGCGCTCCAGCGTCGGACTCTCCAGTCCGGGCTTCTCGTTCAGCAGGCCGTGGTCCAGCTCGCCGGCGGCGGCGCGCAGCTCCGCGTCCAGCTCGGCCAGATCCTCGACCCAGCCGACCGGCCCCTGCATGGCCCCGCGGACGGTGGCCTCCACCTGGAACGAATGGCCGTGCAGCCGCCGGTAGGGGCTGTCGACCGGGCCCTGCGGCAGGTGGTGGGCGGCGTCGAAGGTCGCGGCCTTGGTGATCTCGAAGACGGGGTGGGTCATGGAGTCCGGAAAGAGGCGGCCGGGCGCGAGGCCGTCAAGGCACGCCGATGTACTTGTGGGTCTGGACGCTTAAACGCCAGCGGGGGCGTTGCAGGCAATAGGCGATCGCAGCCTGGGTGTTGGCCGCCTGGTCGGGGCCGTCCATCGGCTGCAGCCAGAACCGCTCGAACGCCAGCGCCTCGAACCGGGCCGGATCGACGCCCGCCTGGGGGAAGACCAGCTTCAGCTCCTGGCCGCGGGTCTGGGCGAGCGGGGCGTCGGCCTTGGGGCTGACGCAGATCCAGTCGAGCCCGTCCGGCGCCGCCAGGGTGCCGTTGGTCTCCACCGCGATCTCGAAGCCGCGCGCGTGCAGGGCCGCGATCAGCGGCGGGTCCAGCTGCAGCAAGGGCTCCCCGCCGGTGCAGACGACGAGCTTCGGCTGGTCGGGCGCGCCGCGCCAGTGCGAACCCACCGCCTCGGCAAGGGCGTCGGGCGTGTCGAACTTGCCGCCGCCCGGGCCGTCGGTCCCGACGAAATCGGTGTCGCAGAAGGTGCAGACGGCCCTGGCCCGGTCCTGCTCGCGCCCGGTCCACAGGTTGCAGCCGGAAAAGCGCAGGAACACCGCCGCGCGGCCGGCCTGGCCGCCCTCCCCCTGTACCGTCAGGTAGATTTCCTTGACGCTGTAGGTCACGCCGGAACCGCCCGCCACCGCTCGAACCCGCGCGCGCGCAGCTCGCACGCCGGGCAGGTCCCGCAGCCGTAGCCCCAGGCGTGACGCACGCCCCGCTCGCCGAGGTAGCAGGTGTGGGTGTCCTCCAGCACCAGATCGACCAGCGCC
>DASPKD010000155.1:0-9218 GCA_035628275.1 Caulobacteraceae bacterium
GTCCTGTGGGACCGGCGGCCGATCGCCGCCGGCCGGCTGATGAGGACTGACTAGGAGCCCTCGCGGTTGCGGCCGCCTTGAACGGCCGCGGTGGTTTTCGCCCCGCATGCCCGGAGCCGGATAGCAGAATGGGCCGGCGAACCGGCCCACTCGGTAGCCCTGCTTAGCGGCGCAGGCCCAGCTTTTCGATGATGGCCGCGTAGCGGGCCTGGTCGGTATTCTTCAGGTGGTTCAGCAGCCGGCGGCGCTGGGACACCATCTTCAGAAGGCCACGACGCGAGTGGTTGTCCTTCTTGTGGGTCTTGAAGTGCTCGGTCAGGTTGGCGATCCGTTCGGACAGGATCGCGACCTGCACTTCGGCGCTGCCGGTGTCGCCTTCGGTGCGGGCGTAGTCGGTGATTAAAGCGCTCTTGCGCTCGAGCGTGATGGACATGGTCTTTCAGTCTCCGGCATCGAGGTGGAAAACCCGGACAGGCTCGAGGCGTCCGGCCCTCATCTCACAGAGCGCCGCCAGCTTCCCCTCCGACATGGCCGAAACGTTCCGGGAGCCCTCGGCTAGTCGAGGACGGAGCGTCTCCACCTGACGGGGAAGAAGGACGATGGGGCGTCCCTGCTTGAGCCGGAAGGCGTCTTCATCGGTCACGGCGAGCGCCGGGATGCCGTCCAGCGCCGTCTCGACCGGAAGCAGGACCTCCTGGCGGGCGCCCCTATGCACCAGATCGGCGAGATTTTCCAGCGTAATCGCGTTCTCGACCCGGAAAGCGCCCACGCGCTCGCGCCGGAGCGCCGCGACATGGCCGCACGCCCCGGTGCTGATCGCCAGATCGCGCACCAGAGAGCGGACGTAGGTGCCCTTGCCGCAGCGCATGGTGATCTCGACATGGTCGGCGTCGGGCGCGGCGGTCACCGCCGCCTCGTGGATCACCACGGCGCGGGGCTGAAGCTCGACCTCGATGCCTTCGCGGGCCAGGTCGTAGGCGCGCTGGCCGTGGACCTTGATCGCGCTGAAGGCCGGCGGGACCTGCTGGGTCTCGCCGACAAAGCCCTTCAGCGCCTCGGCCACCGCCTCGGGCGAGGGGCGCGCGTCCGACTCCGCCACGGTGTCGCCCTCGCGGTCGAAGGTGGCGGTGGTGCGGCCCCAGGCGATGGTGAAGCGATAGACCTTCTCCGCGTCCATGAGGAACGGCACGGTCTTGGTCGCCTCGCCCAGCGCGATAGGCAGCACGCCGCTGGCCAGCGGGTCGAGCGTTCCGGCGTGGCCGGCCTTCTGGGCGTTGAACAGTCGGCGCACCCGCGAGACCGCGTCGGTGGAGGTCAGCTCCAGCGGCTTGTCCAAGCACACCCAGCCCGAAACGGCGTCGCCCTTCCTGCGGCGGCCCATCAGAGCGCGCCGTCTTCGTCGTCTTGGGCTTCCAGATCGCGCCGCACCCGCGGGTCGTTGAACAGGGCGTCCATGCGCAGCGCCGCGTCGAAGCTTTCGTCGTGCAGGAAGCGCAGGTCCGGGGTGAACTTCATGTCGATATGCCGGCCGAGCTGCCCGCGCAGGAACTTCGCGTGGCGGTTCAGGGCCTCGATGGCGGGCCGCCATTGAGCGGGGTCGTGGCCGGCGCCCAGCGGCTGGACGAAGCAGGTGGCGTGACGCAGGTCCGGGCTCATCCTGACCTCGGTGACGGTCACCGATACGCCGCGCATGGCGTCGTCGTGGATCTCCTCCTCGCGCAGGATCTCCACCAGAGCGTGGCGGACCAGCTCGCCCGCGCGCAGCTGGCGCTGGGTCGGACCGGCGCCCGCGCCCTTCTGGTGGTGGTCGGGACGGCCGTGCTGTTTTCTCATGGAAAGGGTCTCCGCCGCCCGCCGCGGTTCGGACGCGGCCGGGGGGTCTGGTCTGAAAAGAGGCGCGGGCTTACGCGCCCGGCTTTCGACTGTCCAGCGCCCGCGCCCGTTCCACGTCCACGGCCAGGGCGCCGGGCAGGGTGGCGGCGGCCGGGCGGACCGGCACGCCGCCCGCGTTCAGCAGCTCCGCCGCCCAGTGGTTGCACAGGTGGGTGAGGTGGAAGTCCTCGGTGCTGCGGAACGAGCGGGCGGGCCCCGAGGCCGGGCGGGGACCGTCGACGAGCCTGCCCGCGCGGGTCTGGAACGAGCGGTCCAGTCGCCGGGTCATGCGGGCAAAGCCCTCCCGGGACAGTTCGATGCGGATCACGCCTGTCGCGTACAGGCGGTCGGGGGCGTCGCGCAGCGGCTCCAGCATGACCACCGACGGATTGTCAGGGGCCAAGGCCGCTCGCACCGCGTCCAGCGCCCGCCGCGGCGAGAAGCCGGTCTCGGTGTAGAAGCGGGCGTCGCCCCAGCCCACGGCGATCCAGGGCGACGCCGGCAGGCTGGCGGCGGCTCGCGCCGCCGGGCCGCCGCTGGCCCTCAGGGTCTGCGCCGGCGCGACCAGGTTGGCGTGGAAGCCGTTGTGCACAAGGTAGACCGGCACGCCCTCACCGGGGCCGACCGGCCGCAGAGCCGGATCGGCCGGGCGCGTCCATAACAGGGCGAAGGCGAACGCCAGGGCGGTCGACGCCAGCGCCGGTCCGAAGATCGTCACACGGCTCCACGGCTTGTCGTCTTCAACCAGCGGCATGGGCGCAGCTTAGCCTTGGGCCGTCGCCTCGGCCACCGAAGGATCAGAGCCTCGGATCGCGGACCGGCGCGTCGTCGATCCGGTTCACGCGCTTGGGCGGCAGCTTCCACTCGCCCCGGAACTTGTAGTCCAGGGTTGCGCACAGGAACGGCTGGTTTCCAGCCTCGGGATCCAGCGCCAGCACGTGCACGGTCAGGCGCTCGTTGCGGCGCACCGGGCTGAACGCCATCCAGGCCTGGCTCTGACCCTTGCACAGGGCCCGCGCGAGGGCGCCGCCGTGCTTCTCCGGGCTGACCGCGTAGAGGGTGCGCTCGCCGGCGTCGCCGATGGTCGCGCGCAGCGCAGCGCCGCTGATCGGGCCGCCGTCTGCGGGCTTCAGCTCGGCCACCGCCTCGCCCTTCGTCGAGAACAGGCGCTGGACCTTGTTCTTCATCTTCAGCATGCCGGGATCCAGCTCGAAGGTCAGGCCGCCGGTCAGCTTCTTGGTCTGCGGCGTCGCGGGATCGTAGGAGTACCAGCGCAGGTCGGCCGCCAGGGCGGCTCCGGACCACGCAATCAGGGCGACGGCGGCGGCCGCCGCGTAAAGGTGTCGGCTCAGCATGTCGTCATCCTAGGCGCGGGAACCGACCTGCTCAATCCGCGGGATAGCCGAAGCGCGCGGCCCAGGCGTTCAGGGTCGGGAGCACCGGCGCCAGTTGATCGGTGTAGCGGCGCCATCGCCCCATCCCCTCCTTGAACAGGCCCTGCGCGACCTGCGGCGCGCTCGGCGTGTTGACGGCTCGCCGCCGGGCGGTTTGCGCGAACGCCTTCAGCGTCTCGGACCATTCGAGCCCCAGGAAGGCGCAAATGCGGCGGGTCTCCGCTTCGAAATCGCGCACCAGATCCTCGTAGCGGAGCACGAGCCGATCCTGATCTAGAACCCGGGCGTAAGTCTCGTTCAGGCTCATGACCGCGTCGTAGTAGGCCGCCGCGCCCTCCAGGGTTGTCAGTTCGTACATGGACGCCGTCATGCCGAACCGCCGCCGAAGGCAGCTCAGGACGACGTCGCGAGGGTCGCGCCGGGCCCATAGCACCTTGGCTTCCGGGAACAGCTTGGCCGCGGCCGGGAGCAGGACGGAGTTCAACGGCATCTTGTCGACGAACACCCGGCCTTGGGGCTCCACTCCGAAGCGCCGAACTTCGGCCCAGTAAGCGTCGCGGCGCTCGCCCGCCTCCGGGGCCGTGACGCGTGCCAGCCGGTCCAGTCCTTCGTCGCTCGACAGAAACGGGGCGCCGGCTTCGGCCAGACACTCGCGTTCCTCGAGGGCGACCACTTCAGGGTGGCTGGCCAGGATCTGTTCGAGGAGCGTGGTGCCCGAGCGGGGGAAGCCCACGAGGAAGACGTGCGTTCGGGCGACGGCGGAACCGGGGGGCGCCGCGCGCGCGCTCCAGGAGGAGCCGGACCCGCCGCCGAAGTACCGCCCCAGCCTGTCCGCCAGGTTCCTGGCGGACTCGACTCCCGGCGCCTCGTAGCGCGCCGCGTGCAGCGACCTAAGTTCGTGTTTGGACCTGGTGTAGGCCTCGAAGGCCTCGGAAAAGCGCTCCTGCCCGTCCAGCGCGTCTCCCAGCAGCGCCAGGGAGACCGCCCGATTGACCGGCGTCAGGGCCAGTTCTGACAGCAGGCGCCGCAGTCGCTCCGCCGCGGCCGCGTGATCGCGCTCGGCGATCTCCACCTCCGCCAAGGTGAGCTCCGCCGAATGCAGGGCGGGCGAAGCCGCCAGAGCGCGCTCTGCGAGGGTTCTCGCTTGTTCCAGGTCGCGCCGCTGCGCGGCGGAGGCGGCCAAGGCGGCGAGCGGTTCCGCGTAGCCGGGCGACAGCTCGACGGCTCGCTCGAAGCAACGCTGCGCTTCCTCGAGCATGCCGGCGTCCCGCAAGGCCGCGCCCTTGTTGTACCAGGCCTGTGGAAACGCGGGCCGGCGCGCGAGCGCGGCGTGATAGGCTCGGTCGGCCTCCGACGCGCGGCCCAGCCGATTGAGGCACAGGCCGAGGGAGTTCAGGATGTCGGCGTCGTCCGGGGCGAGGGCGTTCGCCCGCTGCAGACGCTCGAGGGCTGCTTCGTAGCGGCCCTGCTGATGCAGCCGCCAGCCGGCGAGGTGCGAAAGGCCGGGATGTTCCACGCCCCGCCCGAGGGCCGCCTCGGCGAGTTCAGACGCCCGAAGGAGGTCTCCCGAGCGGACGGCCTGGTCCACGGCCCCGAGAAGCTCGGGGAGCGGCGCCCGCTCGGGATCGACGAGCGTCACGCCCTTAGAGGGTTCGCTTCACTTCCTCGACGGTGAAGCACTCGATCAGATCGCCCTTCTTCACGTCCTGGAAGTTGCCGAAGCTCATGCCGCACTCCTGGCCGGATACGACTTCGTTGACCTCGTCCTTGAAGCGCTTAAGCGTGACCAGGGTGCCCATCTCCTGAATGACCACGTCGTCGCGCAGGATGCGGACCTTGGCCCCCTTGCGCACCACGCCCTCGACCACGCGGCAGCCGCCGACCTTGCCGACCTTGGTGATGTCGAACACCTCCAGGATCTCGGCGTTGCCGAGCCAGGTTTCGCGCTGGATCGGCGGCAGCATGCCCGAGAGCACGCCTTTGATGTCGTCGATCAGGTCGTAGATGATCGCGTAGTAGCGGATCTCCACGCCCTCGCGGTCGGCCAGGTCGCGGGCCTGTTTCGAGGCGCGGACGTTGAAGCCGATGATCGGCGAGCCGGCGCCCTTGGCCAGCAGCACGTCGGACTCGGTGATGCCGCCGACGCCGGAGTGGATCACGCGGGCGCGCACCTCGTCGGTCGAGATCTTGGCCAGCGAGCCGGCGATGGCCTCGGCCGAGCCCTGCACGTCGGCCTTGATGATGACCGGCAGCTCCTTGAGCTTCTTGTCCTGCAGGCGGGACATCATGTCGGCCAGCGACGCGCCGGCGGCGGCCACGGGGGCGATCGACTTCTCGCGCTTCAGGCGGATGCGGTACTCGGTCAGTTCCCGCGCGCGGGCCTCGTCCTCGACCACGGCCAGCTGGTCGCCGGGCTCCGGCGCGCCGTCCAGGCCCAGCACCTCGACCGGCTCGGAAGGACCCGCCGTCTGCACCTGCTCGCCGCGCTCGTTGGTCAGGGCGCGCACCCGGCCCCAGTTGGAGCCGGCCACGACGATGTCGCCGCGCTCCAGCGTGCCGCGATTGACCAGGACGGTCGCCACCGGGCCGCGGCCCTTGTCCAGCTTGGCCTCGATGACCACGCCTTCGGCCGAGCGTTCCGGATTGGCGCGCAGGTCCATGACCTCGGCCTGCAGCAGGATCGCCTCCACCAGGTCTTCCAGGCCCATCCGCTTGGTCGCGGACACCGGGATGATCTGCGTGTCGCCGCCCAGGCTTTCGGCCACGATCTCGTGCTGGAGCAGCTCGTTGATCACCCGCGTGGGGTCGGCGTCCGGCTTGTCGATCTTGTTGGCGGCCACGATGATCGGCGCGCCCGAGGCCTTGGCGTGATTGATGGCCTCGATCGTCTGGGGCATCACCCCGTCGTCGGCGGCGACCACCAGGATGACGATGTCGGTCACGTGCGCGCCGCGTGCGCGCATGGCCGAGAAGGCCGCGTGGCCCGGCGTATCCAGGAAGGTCACGCGCTCGCCGTTGGGCAGACGCACCTGATAGGCGCCGATGTGCTGGGTGATGCCGCCGGCCTCGCCGGACGCCACGTCGGTGGAGCGCAGCGCGTCCAGCAGGCTGGTCTTGCCGTGGTCGACGTGGCCCATGACCGCCACCACCGGCGGGCGGGGCAGCATGTCCTCGGGCGCGTCTTCCTCGGCGATGAAGCCTTCCTCGACGTCGGATTCGGACACGCGGCGAACGGTGTGGCCGAACTCGGTGGCCACCAGCTCGGCGGTGTCGTTGTCGATCACGTCGTTGATCTTCAGCATCACGCCCTGACGCATCAGGAACTTAATCACGTCCACGCCGCGAGTGGCCATCCGGTTGGCCAGCTCCTGCACGGTGATGACGTCGGGGATCACGACCTCGCGCGCCACCTTGGGCGCCTCGACGACGCCGCCCTTGCGCTTTTCCTTCTCGCGTTCGCGGGCGCGGCGGACCGAGGCCAGCGAGCGCATCCGCTCGGCAGTGTCCCCGTCCCCGGCCACGGCCTGGATGGTCAGGCGGCCCTGGCGACGGCCCGGCTCGCCGCGCGTGCGGCTGACGGCCTTGCCGGGTCCTTCGGCGGCGGCGTTCTTGGCCCGGCGGGCGCGGTCGGCCTCTTCGAGGTGGGCGGGCTTGCGGTCCAGGCTGCGCGGGCCGGCGCTGCGCGACGGCTTGGCCACCTCGGGCGCGGAGGGCGCCGCCCCGGCGGCGCCGCGCGGGCCGGCGCCGGTGCGGGCGCCGCCGGGAGCCGGGCGGGGGTTGAGCGCGGAGTAACGGACGGTCTCGCCGGCCGGACGGGTGCCGAAGCCCCCGCCTTCACGCGGCGCGCCGGCCGGGCGGGTTCCGAAACCGCCGCCCTCGCGGGGCGGGCGCGAACCGAAGCCGCCGGCGGGGGCGCCTTCACGCGGCGCGCGGGCGCCGAAACCGCCAGCGCCGGCGCCTTCACGCGGTGCGCGCGCGCCGAAGCCGGCCCCTTCGCGCGGAGGGCGTGCGCCCAGTCCCGCGCCTTCACGCGGGGCGCGGGCGCCGAAGCCGCTTTCGGGGCGCGCGGCGCGCTGGCCGTAGGCGGGCTGTGCACGCTCGGGCGCGGCCGGACGGGGCGCCGAGGGCGGAGCCGAAGGGGTCGGAGCGGGCGGCGACGGCGCGACCGGAGCCGCGGCTTGCGGCGCCGGAGCCGCAGCGGCCGGGGCCTGCGCCTGCGCAGCCGGAGCGGCGGCGACAGGGGCCACAGGGGCGGCCGGAGCCGCGGCGGCGGCCTGGGCGGCCTGCTCGCGGCGGCGGGCTTCTTCCTCGGCGCGGCGCGCGGCCTCTTCGGCGCGGCGCTCGGCGTCGCGGCGTTCCTGCTCCAGGCGGAACTGCTCGGCGGCGCGACGGCGCGCCTCCATCTCCTCGGCCGACAGGCCGCCGGCCGAAGCGGGCGCCGCCTGGGGCGCGGGCGCGGTCGGCGCGGCGTCTTCGGGACGCGGGCGCGGCTTCAGGTCGAACACCGGGCGCTTCTCGGCGACCGGGGCGCCGGGCGCGTCCACGCGGCGGCGCTTGGTCTCCACCACCACCGTCTTGGTCCGGCCGTGGCTGAAGCTCTGGCGCACGGTGCCGGTGCTCACCGAGCCGGCGGCGCGGGGCTTCAGAGTCAGGGGCGCGCGGCCGGGGGTCCCTGCCTTGCCGTCGTTGTTGTCGTTCGCGTCGCTCATCCGCTCGCTTTACTCGTTTCGGAGCCGTCCGCCCCGCTACGCTGGTCGCCTAAAAACAAATTCGGGCTGGGGCTTTCGCCCCGCCCGTTACGAGCTCCCTCGCCCCAACTCTCTGGAAGGAGCGGTCGAAACCCGGCGAGCTTGCGAACCTCTTCGGTCCACCGCTCAGCCCGTCGTCCCGCTAGGAGGACGACGTGTATCACATTTTCCAGCCCCAAGGCCAAACCCAAATCCTCGGCCGAAAACAGGCCGCAGACGGGCGGAGGCGAAGCCAGGTGCGGCAGCACCGCCAGCAGGCGGTCGCGGCCGTCGGCCGAGCCGTCGACGGCTTCGATCAGCCACCCGGCCTTGCCGGACTTGAGGGCGGAGAGGGATTTTTCGAAGCCCGATATGAGCACGCCCTCGCGCCGTGCAAGACCCAACTGGTCGAGACAACGGCGCGTCAGCAGCTTTTCGACCAGATCGGCCAGATCCGGCGCGGCCGTCAGCTTGGCCTTGGCGGCGCGGGAGAACAGGCCTTTGCGGGCGGCGGTCTCCACCGCCGGTCGCGAGGCCTCCGTCCAGAGGCCCCGGCCGGGCAGCTTGCGGGCCAGATCGGGCACGACCGCGCCGTCCGGCCCCGCGACGAAGCGGATCAGCCGGTGCTCCGGCAGCACCTCGCCGGAGACGACGCAGCGCCGCTCTCGCGAGCGGTCCTCGTCATTGCTGGTCTTCGAGCGCGGGTTCGCCATCGGCTCCTTCGTCGGCGTCGAACTCTTCTTCCGGAGCCGGCGGCTCCAGTTCCGAGGCGTCGATCCAGCCGGCCGCCACGCGGGCGCGCAGGATCAGCATCTCGGCGTCCTCGACCGACAGGTTGAAGGACTCCAGGGCGCCGGGGATGCGCACGCGCTCGCCGCCGCGGGACTCGTAGCCGCCGCGCACCTCGTCGGTGGCAAGGTCGGCCAGGTCCTCGACGGTCTTCACGCCGGCCTCGCCGAGCGCCACCGCCATCGGCAGGGTGACGCCCTCGATCTCCAGCACGCCGTCATCGACGCCCAGCTCGCGACGCTTGGCGTCCTGCTCGGCGGCTTCCTTGTCCAGCCACTCGCGGGCGCGGGCCTGCAGCTCCTCGGCGGTGTCCTCGTCGAAGCCCTCGATCGAGGCGATCTCGTCGGCCTCGACGTAGGCGATGTCCTCGACCGCGGCGAAGCCTTCGGTGACCAGCAGCTGGGCGATCACCTCGTCCACGTCCAGGGCTTCCTGG
>DASPKD010000156.1:0-9035 GCA_035628275.1 Caulobacteraceae bacterium
GTTCTCCAGGTCCATGGTCTGCGACAGGTCGCCCTTGGCCACGGCGCCGATCACGCGGGCCATTTCGGCGGTCGGGTGGACCATGTCGGCGATCAGGGTGTTCACCGCCTCGACGCTGGCGGCCCAGGAGCCGGTGGCCGAAGGGAGCTTGGCGCGGTGGTTGATCTTGCCCTGCCGGCCCACGACGTCGCCCAGGCGCTCGAACTCCTTGGTCATCCGCTCGTTCAGCTCGACCACCTCGTTGAACGCCTCGGCGATCTCGCCGTCGACGCCGGTCAGGTCGCGCGGCAGGCGCACCGAGAAGTCGCCACGCCGGAACGCCCTGAGGGCGGCCAGCAGCTGGCGGTTCTCCAGCGACGCTTCCGGATTCTTGACGACCCGCTTGCTGGCGGGCTTGGCGGCGGCCTTGGCCGGCTTGGTGGTTTTCGCGACGACAGCGGTCATGTGTCCCTCTCGAGGGCTGAAGCATCAAGCGATGGGCGGGCTTCGGCGGCGGCTCAGGACGGGCCCGGCGCATCAAGCGCCGCAGTTTCCGACGTGAACGCGCACTCCCCCATACACCCCACCCTAACCTCGTCGAACGCGTTCGGGGAGTCTCTGTTCCCGCCAAGCTGGAACTTTTTGGGGGTTGATCGAACGCGTTCGACATGTAGCTTGGCCGCCGTCCGCGAGGGAGGCCTGATCGGGTGGTGTTCAGCCCCGACCTGCAAAGCTTCATCCGGGAGTCGGTTAGATCCGTGTGGGCGCTGGAGTTGCTGCTGCTGTTGCGGCGGCAGCCGGACCGGCGCTGGACCTCCGACGACCTGGTGAAGGAGCTGCGCGCCAGCACCAGCCTGGTCAGCGAAAACCTCGCCGGTTTCGAGCGCGCGGGCCTGGTCGCGTGCGAAGACGGCGCCTGCCGCTTCGCCCCGGCCTCGCCCGTGCTCGTCCAGCTTTGCGACGAACTGGACCAGGCTTACCGTGAGCGTCCGGTGGCGGTGATCAACGTGATCGCCTCGTCCAAGGACAAGCTCCAGACCCTGGCCGACGCGTTCAAGCTCAAGGGGGATCGTTGATGTCGCCGATCGGGCCGGCCGCGGCCGTCTACATCCTGTGCCTGCTGACCAGCGCCACCTGCGCCTTCCTGCTGGTGCGATCCTACAACCGGACCAAGGCCGGGCTGCTGCTGTGGACCGCCGTCTGTTTCGTGTTGCTCGCCCTGAACAACCTGTTCGTGGTGGCGGACATGATCCTGTTCCCCGACATCAACTTCTGGGCGCTCCGCCAGATCGCCGCCTTCGCCGCGGTGGGCGTGCTGCTCTACGGCTTCATCTGGGAGAGCGAATGACCCCGTCGCTCGAAATCTACAGCTTCGTGGGCGGGCTGATCGCCATGGGCTACGCCGTGGCGGGCGTGTTCTTCCTGCGCTTCTGGAGCCGCACCCGCGACGGCCTGTTCCTGGCTTTCGCCGTGGCCTTCTGGCTGATGGCGCTGAACCAGGCGCTGGTGGTGATCCTGAACATCCCGCGCGAGGAGCAGAGCTGGATCTATCTGCTGCGCCTGGCCGCCTTCGTGCTGATCATCTTCGCCATCCTGAAGAAGAACCTGGGCGGGCGCTCCGGCGGCTGACCGGGGGCCGCGACGGTCGGCGAAAACGCCGGACGTCCGACGCGGCCGCAGGGGGGCATCCACAATTTTCGTCATCCCGGCCGGAGCGGCGCAGCCGCGTAGAGCCGGGACCCAGGGGACGCGGAGAACCCCGGCTGCGGCACGGGTCAGCGACATCCTCCCTGGGTCCCGGATAAGCGCTGACGCGCTTTCCGGGATGACGGCGAAATAGGCGGACGAGAGCGGGCGAAACAAATACTTACGCCCGCCCCCCGCAACCGGCCTCATACTCCTGCTCAACCCCGTCCACGGGGAGGGCACCCGGATCCAGGCTCCCGAGCGGGACGGGGCCGTGGTCGAGCGGGTCCGGCTCGAGGTGTGAACTCACCTCCGGCACGGCACAGCAGCCCGAGGGGGGTTACCTCGGGGCTCCGGGGAAGGTCGAGGATGGCCTCCGCCCGCCGCGGGCTTCAGGACGGGGCGCTGCCGGCTCGGCTCCGGTAAACTCACGTCCGTCCTGCGAAGCCGCAAGGCGAAGCAGGAATCCGGACAAGCCTGAATGCAAGGCTACCAGCCGGAA
Source organism: Caulobacteraceae bacterium (assembly GCA_035628275.1). Lineage (GTDB taxonomy): Bacteria > Pseudomonadota > Alphaproteobacteria > Caulobacterales > Caulobacteraceae > DASPKD01. The sequence goes on from DASPKD010000156.1 coordinate 2,168, forward strand.
AGCTCGCAGGAAAACGGCTGCGCGGGGTGTCGATCCGGCGCCGAAACACATCGCGCTTCACGGTCTCCGGGCCCCGGCCCGACGCCCCGCGCCCTCCCCGCCAACTTCGGAGCTCAGGCCCGATGGCGCGGACCCGCGTCCCTTGTCATCCCGGAAAGCGCGCCAGCGCTTATCCGGGACCTAGGGCCGCCGGAGCGCTCCGTCTCCCCCTGGGTCCCGGCGCTCCGCTTCGCCGCGGCCGGGATGACGCTTTCAACGTGGAGAACCCCATGGCCCGACGCCGACCCAGACCCACCCGCAGAGACCGCCGCGACGCCGGCGCCTGGGCCGTTCAGTCCCTGATCCTGGACGAGGTCGCCCGCGGCCGCAGGCGACCCGCCAACCAGCGCGAGGAGTTCTACCGTCGCCTGCTGGACGCCGGCGTGAACCCCGACCCGGCGCAGTTCGTCCTGCCGCGCGCCTTGTGGGTGCTCGAGACCTCCGGTGATCAGCGCTCAGATTGAGGCGTGCTCAGACGGTCACCTGCGCGCCCAGCTCGACCACGCGGCCGGGCGGGATGTGGAAGAAGTCGGTGGGGTTGGCGGCGTTCTTCAGCAGGAAGATGAACAGCCGGTCCTGCCACAGCGGCATGCCGCTCTCGGCCGAGGGCACGACCGAGCGCCTGCCCAGGAAGAACGAAGTCGACATGATATCGAACTTCAGCCCCTGCCGGCGGCAGACGCCCAGCGCCTTGGGCACGTTCGGCGACTCCATGAAGCCGTAGTTCAGCGTCACCCGCTTGAAGTCGGCGTTGATGGTCTCGATCTCGACCCGGTCGGCCTCGGGCACGCGCGGCGTGTCGGCGGTGCGGATCGACAGGATCACGTTCTTCTCGTGCAGAACCTTGTTGTGCTTCAGGTTGTGCATCAGGGCGACCGGCGCGATCGAGGCGTCGGATGTCAGGAAGATCGCGGTGCCCGGCGTGCGGTGCGGCGGACGGGCCTTCAGCATCTCGGCCAGGTCGGTCAGCGAGACGCTGTCGCGGCGGGTCTTCTCGAACAGGATCTGGGCGCCCTTGGTCCAGGTCCACATGATCAGCACCAGGCCCGCGCCCAGCACCAGCGGCAGCCAGGCCCCGTCCGGGATCTTCAGCATGTTCGAACCCAGGAACACCACGTCGATCGCGCCGAACACCGCCACCACCAGCAGCGCCTGCCACATCGGTCGCTTCCACAGGAAGCGCACGATCACGAAGGCCAGCAGGGTGTCGACGAACATCGCGCCGGTCACCGCGATCCCGTAGGCCGAGGTCAGCTGCGAGGAGGTCGGGAACATCACCAGCAGGATCAGCACGCCCGCCAGCAGCAGGGTGTTCACCTGCGGCACGAAAATCTGGCCGGCCTGGGTCTCGCTGGTGCGGCGGATGTCGATGCGCGGCAGCAGTCCCAGCTGGACCGCCTGTTGCGTCAGGGAGAAGGCGCCGGTGATCACCGCCTGGCTGGCGATGCAGGCCGCGGCCGTGCCCAGCAGCAGCACCGGCCAGTAAATCGCCTGCGGGATCATGCGGAAGAACGGGTTCGCCGCCGCGGTCGGGTCCGACAGCACCAGCGCCCCCTGCCCGAGATAATTCAGGGTGAGACAGGGCAGCACCAGGAACAGCCAGGCGGCCCGGATCGGCGCTTTGCCGAAGTGGCCCATGTCCGCGTACAGCGCCTCGGCCCCGGTGACGGCCAGGAACACGCTGCCCAGGATGATGAAGCCCACCACCCCGTTGTCCAGCAGGAACAGGAAGCCGTAGTGCGGCGACAGGGCCCGGAACACCGAGAGGTCGTCGAAGATGTGGTAGACGCCCAGCCCCGCCAGGGTCAGGAACCACAGGGCGGTCAGCGGCCCGAAGTAGCGCGCCACGCTGGCGGTGCCGCGCGACTGGACCATGAACAGGGCGATCAGGATGCCGGCCGAGATCGGGATCACCATGGGCGCCATGTAGCGGCCGACCCCCGGCGCGTCCTTCAGCCCCTCGATCGCGCCCACCACCGAAACCGCAGGCGTGATGATGCCGTCGCCGTAGAACAGGGCCGCGCCGCAAACCCCCAGGAAGAAGACCACCGACGAGCGCTTGGCCAGGGCGTGCTGGGCCAAGGCCATCAGGGCCAGGGTGCCGCCCTCGCCCTTGTTGTCGGCCCGCATCAGGAAGGCCACGTACTTGATGGTGACGACCAGGATCAGCGCCCAGAACACCAGCGACACGACGCCCAGCACCGCCAGCTCCACGCCGCCGCCGCCGCGGGAATGGTGCAGCGCCTCGCGCATGGCGTAGAGCGGGCTGGTGCCGATGTCGCCGAACACCACGCCGACCGAGCCCAAGGCCAGCGCGAAGAACCCCTGGCCCGGGTGCGCGTCGCGCCCCGCGGCTTCGCCGTGGGGGCCCAGCATGCCGTGCTTCTGAGAGTCGGCGCCGGGCGCCGCCGGATCGGCGGTCGCGGGCGCCTTGTCGGGCGCGGGGCTCGGGGAGGAGTCCGTCGCGCCGGGGGTGTCCCCAGCCATTCAATCCCTCCGGGCGCCGCCGTACTCGCGGCCCCTTGTCGATTGCGGACGCGCCCTTACGCCCTTTCCGGCTCCGGTTCAATCGCGCCCCGGACGGTCGCCTTTGTATATTCGGCCGAGAAGGCCTACCTTGGGGCGAGATGTCCGACAGCCAGCGCTTTCCGGTCGCCGCCCACGCCCTGGCCTATCTGGCCCACAAGGGCGCGTTCGCGCCTGAGACGGCGGTGTCCAGCGCGGTGCTGGCGGCCTCAATCCCGACCAACCCGGTGGTGGTGCGGCGGATCACGGCGATGCTGGCCAGGGCCGGGCTGATCGGCACCCGCGCGGGCGCCACCGGCGGGGCGTGGCTGCTGCGCCGGCCGGAGACCATCACCCTGGACCAGGTGCTGAAGGCGATCGGCGGCTGCACCCACCTGGGCTGCCCGCCCGCGGGGGCCAAGGGCTGCCCGGTCGGCGAGCGCATCCCGCGCGCGGTGGGCGCCGCGATCAAGGCCGCCGACGAGGCCGCGTCCGAACGGCTGGCGAAAGTGACGGTGGCCGACCTGCTGACCTGGGAAGCGCCGGCGGAAGCCGCCTGACGCCTCAGACCAGCAGCCGCTTCAACACGTAGTCCAGCAGCCCCCTTCCCCTCGGGGTCGCGCGCAGCCGCCCCCCGGCGACCTCCAGCAGCCCGTCCTCGGCGGCCGAGACGATCCGGGGGTGGCCGGGCGTCAGGGCCAGGGGTTCGAGCGCGGCGAGCGGCACGCCCTCCTCGATCCGCAGGCCCAGCATCAGCCGCTCCTCGGCGGCTTCCCGATCGGACAGGGGCGTGGCCTCCGCCCAGCCGAGGCCGGTCTCCTCCACCCGCGCCAGGTAGTCGGCGATGCGGGGCGCGGCGACGGTGGCGGTGCGCACGCCCTCCAGCGTCAGCCGCCCGTGGGCGCCGGGGCCTACGCCCAGGTAATCGACGCCCCGCCAGACCGCGAGGTTGTGGCGGGACCGGGCGGCCTCGCCACGCGCGTGGTTGGACACCTCGTAGGCGTGGAAGCCGTGCGCCTCCAGCACCGCCTGGGTGACGTCGTAGAGTTCGGCCCCCGCTTCGTCGTCGGGCGGGGTGAACCGCCCCCGGCCCACCGCGCGGTCGAAGGCGGTGCCGGGCTCGATGGTCAGCTGGTAGGGCGAGACGTGCTCGGGGCCGAGCGCCAGTCCCGCCTCCAGCTCGCGTGCCCAGGCCTGCGGCGTCTGACCCGGCAGGGCGTAGATCAGGTCGATCGACAGGCGCGGAAACGCCGCCCGCGCCGCCTCCGCCGCCCGGCGCGCCTCTTCCGCGCCATGGTTGCGGCCGAGAAACTTCAAAGCCTCGTCGTCCAGCGACTGAACCCCTAGCGACAGGCGGTTCACCCCGGCCTTGGCGAGGCCTCGAAAGCGGGCGCCCTCCGCGTCGGTGGGGTTGGCCTCCAGGCTGATCTCCAGCTCCGGCTCCGGTGCGAACAGGCTCGTCGCGGCCTCGATCACCCGCGCGACCGCCGCCGGCGCCATCAACGACGGCGTGCCGCCGCCGAAGAAGATCGAGGTCAGCCGCCGCGGACCGATCCGCTCCGCCTGGGCGGTCAGGTCGCGGACGATCGCCTGGGCCAGCGCCGCCTGCTCCTCGGCCCGGCCGCGGTCGCGCACCACGTTGAAGTCGCAGTACGGACAGATCCGCGCGCAGTAGGGCCAGTGGACGTAAAGGGCGACCGGCTCCACGTCAGTCGAACAGGGCCGCGCGCAGCTTCCCGAACGCGCGGAAGCGATGGCTCATGGCGTCCTTGGCCTCGGGGTCCATCTCGCCGAAGGTGGCGTTCAGGCCTTCCGGCACGAAGATCGGGTCGTAGCCGAAGCCCCGCTCGCCGCGCGGCGGGAACTCGACCCGGCCCTCCACCCGCCCCTCGATCACCACGCAGGGACCGTCCGGCCAGGCCAGCGCCAGGGCGCAGGTGAACCAGGCGAAGCGGTCGGCGCTTCCGCTCTCCTCCAGCCGCTCCTCGACCCGGCGCATGGCCAGGGCGAAGTCCTTGTCCGGCCCGGCCCAGCGGGCGGAGTAGACTCCCGGCGCCCCGTCCAGCGCCCGCACCGACAGGCCGGAGTCGTCGGCCAGCGCCGGCAGGCCCCCGGCGTCGGCGGCCTGGCGCGCCTTCAGCACCGCGTTTCCGGCGAAGGTGGACTCGGTCTCTTCGGGCTCCGGCAGACCCAGCGCCCCCGCCGCGACCACCTCGAAACGGCCTTCGAGCAGGGCGGCGATCTCCTTCGCCTTGCCCGGATTGTGGGTGGCCGCGATCAGGCGCGAACCGGAGGGAAGGATCAGGGGCATGAGGTCACCTTACCGAGTTTTAATGCATTGCAAAAGTTTAATATCGAAAATCGATATGCAACCTTGATCGATTTCCGACGAGGACATATTGATACTCGGCAAGAACGGAGCCGCACCGTTCTGCACCGCCGAAGATGAAGCGGAATTAATGTTGCGGCGCACAACGCCCTCTCAGGCGCACACGAACGGAGACATGACCAATGACCGCGATGAACGCCACCCGACTGATGGACCGCATCGGCATGACCCTGATCAGCGCCGCCCTGCTCGCCGGCCTTCCTCTGGCCGCGATCACCATCCTGACGCAAGCCCTTTGATCTTCATGAGATCGCGGATGTTCCCGCCGGCTCGCGGCTGAGCTAAAACGCCGCCGCGAGCGGGCGACGGAACCCGCGCAACCCGGGCCCGAGGGGCGATCACAGCATGCGGGCCATGGGTCCCGGCTCGGTGTCGAGCCTTCTGAAAATCGCCATGGACGTGGTCTGGGTGGTCCTGCTGATCGGGATCGCCGTGCTGGGGCTGGCCGCCCTGGCCGTCCTGTTCGTCCCCATTCCCGAAGACCTCACCGTCGAGATCGGCTCCGGGTCGGCCACCCTCACCCGGTGGCTGGCGTTCGCGGCGCTGCTGATGTTCGCCGGTTACATCGCCATCCTGGGGCTGGTGGTCGGGCGCGTGCGTCGGATCTTCGCCACTCTGACCGCGGGCGACCCCTTCCACCCGGCCAACGTCACGCGCCTGCGCCAGATCGGTATCGGCCTGGCCGCGCTCGAGGGCGCCAACCTGCTGATTCCGATCCTGTTGCTGCTGGCGGCGCCGGACGCCGACTTCAACGCCGGGGTCAATTTCGACCTCACCGCATGGTTCTCCGTCCTCGTCGTGTTCGTCATGGCCGAGGTTTTCCGCGAAGGCGCGCGCCTGAGGCGCGAAGCCGAGCTGACGATCTGAAGGCCGCACCCATGCCCATTCGCGTACAGTTGGACCGGGTGCTGCTGGAGCGGCGCATGTCGCTGACCGAGCTGGCCGACCGGGTGGGCGTGACTCTCGCCAATCTCTCTATCCTGAAGACAGGCAAGGCGCGGGCGATCCGCTTCTCCACCCTGGACGCCCTTTGTCGCGAGCTGAACTGCCAGCCCGGCGACCTGGTGGTGTTCGAACCGGGACCTCCGGACGAGGACCCCGGCGGTCCGGTCGAGGAATAGCCGCTCAACCCGCGAGCAAGATCCAGACGCCCACCGCCGCGAACCCTGCGGCGGCCGCGTAGCGGATCCACTTCAGCGGCAGGCGCGTCGCCGCCGCCTCTCCGATCAGAACCGCCGGCGCGTTGGCCAGCATCATGCCCAGCGTCGTGCCGGCGGTGACCAGAACCACGTCCTGGAAACGCGCCGCCAGAGCCGCGGTCGCGACCTGGGTCTTGTCGCCCATCTCCACCAGGAAGAAGGCGACCGCGGTCGCCTGGAACACCTTCAGCGCGCTGTGGGCGCGGTCCTCGGGCGGGCAGTCGTCGAACTTGTCGGGGATCAACGCCCAGGCGGCGAAGCCCAGGAACGCCAGGCCCAGCGCCCAGCGCATCCACGGCCCCTCCAGCCAATCGCCGGCCACCGCGCCCAGCACGGCGGCGAGGGCGTGGTTCAGCACCGTCGCGGCGAGTATCCCCAGCAGAATCGGAACCGGCCGCCGCCAGGTCGCCGCCAGGCACAGGGCCAGCAGCTGGGTCTTGTCGCCGATCTCGGCGACGGCCACGAGGCCGGTGGAGACGAGGAAGGCTTCCATGCAGGCGCGCGCCTTAGACGCCGCGACCGGCGCCGTCGAGCCCGCCCGCGGCGTCTCGCCGCTCACGCATCCGTGATCCCGTGGCGGACCTTGGAGTCGCGACCCGTCCACAGGTTTTTCCGCAAGTGAACGTGCTCGGTCGTATTGACCGGTCCTTAACCGTGTGGCCCCATATGTCGGGCTTCAGGAGCCGGCGGGCACAAGATGATGTGTTTCGCGTTCAAGCTTCTGAATCGGCTGAGG
>DASPKD010000157.1:0-3982 GCA_035628275.1 Caulobacteraceae bacterium
CCTCAGCCGATTCAGAAGCTTGAACGCGAAACACATCATCTTGTGCCCGCCGGCTCCTGAAGCCCGACATATGGGGCCACACGGTTAAGGACCGGTCAATACGACCGAGCACGTTCACTTGCGGAAAAACCTGTGGACGGGCCGCGACTCAAAGCCCCGCCACGGGATCACGGATGCGTGAGCGACGCGGCGCCGCAGGCGGGCTCGACGGCGCGGTTCGAGGGGTCTAAAGGCGCGCGCCTGCCATGGAAGCCTTCCTCGTCTCCACCGGCCTCGTGGCCGTCGCCGAAATCGGCGACAAGACCCAGCTGCTGGCCCTGTGCCTGGCCGCGACCTGGCGCCGGCCCGTGCCGATCCTGCTGGGGATCCTGGCCGCGACGGTGCTGAACCACGCCCTGGCGGCGAGCCTGGGCGCCCTGGCCGGCGACTGGCTGGAAGGGCCGTGGATGCGCTGGGTGCTCGGCCTGGCGTTCCTGGGATTCGCCGCCTGGGCGCTGATCCCCGACAAGTTCGACGACTGCCCCCCCGAGGACCGCGCCCGCGGCGCGCTGAAGGTGTTCCAGGCGACCGCGGTCGCCTTCTTTCTGGTTGAGATGGGCGACAAGACCCAGGTCGCGACCGCGGCCCTGGCCGCCCGCTTTCAGGAAGTGGTCGCGGTCACCGCCGGCACGACGCTGGGCATGATGCTGGCCAACGCGCCGGCGGTGCTGATCGGTGAGGCGGCGGCGACGCGCCTGCCGCTGAAGTGGATACGCTACGCGGCGGCGGCCGGCTTCGCCGGGGTCGGCCTGTGGATCCTGGCCGCCCCGGCGAGTTGAGGCCCGATCAGGCCGCGACCTTCTCCAGCTCGTCGGCCCACTGGCCGAGCGAGGCCAGGCTGTTCATGCGGGCGCGGTGGGCGAACGCGGCCTGGGCGGCCTGGACGTTCTCCTTCTTGCCCGACCAGGCCTTCTGCGGCGCGGCCTGGAGCGCGCGGCCGTAGGAGTAGGTCAGCTTCCAGGGCAGGCCGCCGATCTTGTTCATGGCGTCCAGGTGGGCGGTCGCCTGCTCGTCGCTCTGGCCGCCGGACAGGAAGGCGATGCCGGGCACGGCCGAAGGCACGGTCGCCTTCAACGCGGCGACGGTCTTCAGAGCCACCTCCTCCACCGAGGCCTGGTTCGAGCACTTCTTGCCGCAGACGACCATGTTGGGCTTCAGCACCATGCCCTCCAGCGCCACGCGCTGTTCGTAGAGCTCCTGGAACACGGTCTGCAGCACCAGGCGGGTGACCTCGTCGCAGCGGTCGACGTCGTGGGCGCCGTCCATCAGGATCTCGGGCTCGACGATCGGCACGATGTCGTGCGCCTGGCACAGGGCGGCGTAGCGGGCGAGCGCGTGGGCGTTGGCCTTGATCGCGCCCCAGGTCGGGACACCGTCGGCGATGTCGATCACCGCCCGCCACTTGGCGAAGCGCGCGCCGCGTTCGTAATACTTGGGCAGGCGGTCGTAGAGGCGGTCGAGGCCGAGCGTGATGGTCTCGTTCGGCGAACCCGGCAGCGGCTTGGTCCCCTCGTCCACCTTGATGCCGGGGATCGAGCCCGCGGCGGTGATCAGCTCCACCAGCGGCGTGCCGTCGGCGGCGTTCTGCCAGATGGTTTCGTCGTACAGGATCACGCCCGAGACGTAGTCGCGCATGGCCGGCGCGCGGAACATCAGCTCGCGATAGTCGCGGCGGTTCTCTTCGGTGTTCTCCACGCCGATGGCGTCGAAGCGCTTCTTGATCGTGCCGGTCGACTCGTCGGCGGCCAGAATGCCCTTGCCGGGCGCGACCATGGCTTCGGCCACGGCGTTCAGAGCTTGCAGGTCCATATCGTCCCCTCAGAAAAATACTGCCGGGCGACGCGCGCCCTCGCTTCGGGCGCGGCGGGCCGCCGCAGGTCCCGTTTACCGCAGGACGCGGGAGGAACAAGCTGAACCGTGAGAAGTTCCCGCCGTCGGCGTCACTCCGCGGGGCACTTCGCCCAGTGCTTCGCCAGAAGCGCGCGCCACGCCGCCTCGCCCCGGTCGGTCCCGATCCGGACCAGGCGGAAGTCGCGATAGCCGGGGTGGTTGGGCTCGCCCAGCACGGCTTCGAGCAGTTCGCCGGATTCCGCGTCCAGCCATACCGACCCGCCGCGGAAACGCTCCCCCTCCAGCGCATAGCGGCGCGCGGGGCGGTCCAGGCGCGTCTCGTCGGCCACCCAGCGCGCCCGCACCCGGCCCATCCCGCGCAGCAACCGTCCGTCCTCGGCCGGTTCGGGCCAGGCCAGCGCCATCAGAAAGGAGAAGCCGTCCCGCGACGGCGGACCGTTCGCCAAGCCGTTCCAGTCGGCGAAGTCGAAGTCGTACAACCGCCAGTCGCCCGGCCCGATCTCCAGCGTCTCGACCGGAGCGGCGTCCTGGCGCTCCAGCCGGACCGAGATGCGGCCGCTCTGGTCGTGGTCCAGCCAGGCGAACGGCTGCTGGCGTCCGTCGCGGCCCAGGCGCCCGCCGACCAGGCGCGCCGCCCGGCCCGTCGCCCGGTCGAACTCGGCGGTGACCAGGGCGGCGTTGGTGCAGGGGCTGACCCGCTTGAACACCTCCACCCTGTCGGCGCTCGGCCGGTAGACGCTCACCGCCTCAGGCTCTGAACCGTCGCCGTTGGAGCGGACGTAGTGCAGGATGTCGCCGGGCGCGGCCGCGGCCGGGCTGGCGAGCGACAGCGCCGCCGCGGCGGCGGCGATCAAACGGAACTTCGGCATCAGGCGCCCTCCCGACGGACTAGAGGCCGCGAGCAGCCTATCCGGATGCGGCTCAGGCCCGCAACGCCTCCACGCCCGGCAGCGCCTTGCCTTCCATCCACTCGAGGAACGCCCCGCCGGCGGTGGAGACGAAAGTGAAGTCGTCGGCGACTCCGGCGTGGTTCAGGGCCGAGACCGTGTCGCCGCCGCCGGCGACCGCGATGATGCGGCCGCTCTTCGCCAGATCCGCGGCCTTGCGCGCCGCCCGCACCGTGGCCTGGTCGAACGGCGGGACCTCGAACACGCCGAGCGGTCCGTTCCAAATCAGGGTCTTCGACGCAGCCATAGCCGCGGTGAGGCGCTCCACGGTCTCAGGCCCCGCGTCGAGGATCTTCTCCTCCGGCCCGATGCCGTCCAGGCCGCGAGGCGTGGCGTCGGCGCCCGGCTTCACCTCGGTCGCCACCACCACGTCGACCGGCAGCAGCAGCTCGCACCCGGCCGCCTTGGCGTTCGCCATGATCTCGCGCGCCACCTCGGCCATGTCGCGTTCGGCCAGGGAGCCGCCCACGTCCACCCCTTGCGCGTAGAGGAAGGTGTTGGCCATGCCGCCGCCGACCGCCAGCCGGTCCAGCTTGCCGACCAGGTTCTTCAAGAGGTCGATCTTGGTCGACACCTTCGACCCGCCGACGATCCCCAGCACCGGACGTTCAGGGCTCCCCAGCGCCTTGTCCAGCGCCTCCAGCTCGCGGCGCATGCTCTCGCCCGCGTAAGCCGGCAGCAGCCGGGCCATGGCCTCGGTCGAGGCGTGGGCGCGGTGGGCGGCGGAGAAGGCGTCGTTCACGTACAGGTCGCCGAGCTCGGCCATCCGGGCGGCCAGGGCGGCGTCGTTCTTCTCCTCGCCCTTGTGGTAGCGCACGTTCTCCAGCAGCACGACGCCGCCGGGCGGCAGCGCGTCGATCGCGGCCTTGGCGGACTCGCCCACGCAGTCGTCGGCGAAGGCGACCGGCTCGCCCAGCAACGCCGACAACGGCTCGACCACCGGCTTCAGGCTCATCTCGGCGACCCGTTCGCCCTTGGGTCGGCCGAAGTGGGCCAGCAGCGCCACCCTGGCCCCGGCCGAGCGCAGCCGCTCGATCGTCGGCAGGGCGGCGCGCAGCCGGGTGTCGTCGCTCACCCGCCCGCCCTCCATGGGCACGTTGAAGTCCACGCGGACGAGCGCGGTCCGGCCGGACAAGTCGCCGGCC
>DASPKD010000158.1:0-2563 GCA_035628275.1 Caulobacteraceae bacterium
GCGTGCCCGTGGGTGATCACCGCCCGCGCCACCGGCCGCACCGGATCGACATAGAAGTCGCCGGGCGCGCAGTAGAGGCCCTCGGGCCGCGGGCAGAGCACCTTTTCGGGTTTGAGCATCGGTGAGGAGATAGGGCGGAAAAGGCCGAAACGCGATTCGTTCTCCCGGCCGGGAGAAGGACTTCGGGCTGGTTGCCCCCGCCCTCGCCGTCCTCTAAGTCCCGCGCCATGTCCGACACCGCCGACTTCCGCCCCGAGGCGCGCGTTCCGCGCGGATTCCAGGACCGCCGCGCCCGCGACCTGCGTGCCGAACGGGCGATCCTGGAGGCCGTGGCGAAGGTCTACGAGGCGTGGGGGTTCGAGCCGCTGGAGACCTCGGCGCTGGAGTACGCCGACGCGCTGGGCAAGTTCCTGCCCGACAGCGACCGGCCCAACGAGGGGGTGTTCGCGTTTCAGGACGACGACGAGCAGTGGCTGGCGCTGCGCTACGACCTGACCGCGCCGCTGGCGCGGTTCGCGGCCCAGAACTGGGAGACCACGCCCAAGCCGTTCCGCCGCTACGCCTACGGGCCGGTGTGGCGCAACGAGAAGCCGGGGCCCGGGCGCTTCCGCGAGTTCGTCCAGTGCGACGCCGACACCGTCGGCTCCGACCGCCCCGAGGCGGACGCGGAGATGATCGCCATGGCGGTGGCGGGGCTGGAAGCCGCGGGCCTGCCGCGCGGTACGGCCATGGTGAAGGTCAACAACCGCAAGCTGCTGGACGCGGTGCTGGCTTCGGCCGGGGTCGAGGACCCGGTGCAGAAGCTGATCGTCATGCGCGCGGTCGACAAGCTGGACAAGTTCAGCCTGAACGACGTGCGGCTGCTGCTGGGCGAGGGGCGGCTGGACGAGTCCGGCGACTTCACCAAGGGCGCGCGCCTGTCGCCGGCGGCGATCGAAAGGGTGATGGCCTACGTGACCGCGCCCGCGACCTCGCGCACGGCGTTCCTGGACCGGCTGTCCGACACCTTCGTCGACAGCACCGCGGGGGCGGAGGGCCTGGCCGAGCTGGCGCGCATCGACGCGGCGTTGAACGGGCTGGGGGTCGGCGACGACCGGGCGCGGTTCGACCCGTCGGTGGTGCGCGGGCTGGAGTACTACACCGGCCCGGTGTTCGAGGCGGAGCTGCTGCTGGAGACCCGCGACGAGAAGGGCGAGCGGGTGCGCTTCGGCTCGGTGGGCGGCGGCGGGCGCTACGACGACCTGGTGGCGCGCTTCACCGGCCAGCGGGTCCCGGCCACTGGCTTCTCCTTCGGCGTCAGCCGGCTGGTCGCGGCCATGCGCAGCCTGGCGCAGATGGCCGAGCAGGCCGACGCGACGGCCCGCGGTCCGGTGGTGGTGATCGCCTTCGACGACGCGGCCATGGCCGACTACTTCGCGGTCGCGGCCGAGCTGCGCGCCGCCGGCATCGCCGCGGAGGTCTACCTCGGGCGCTCGGGCATGAAGGCTCAGATGAAGTACGCCGACCGGCGGCTGTCGCCCGCCGCGGTGATGCTGGGCGAGGACGAGCGCAAGGCGGGGACCGTGACGGTCAAGGACCTGGACCTCGGCCGCGAGCTGGCAAAGGGGCTTTCCGACAACCAGCAATGGCGCGACGCCCGGCCCGGCCAGCAGACGGTGGAGCGGCGTGACCTGGTCGCAACGGTACGCCGCATCGTCGAGGGTTAACGCCGATCAGGTAACGAAGTCAGAGGGTTGCTCAGACCGCTCCGATTGACAGCCCTGAATATTTCGGTTTCCTTTCAGACCGTAAGAGGTTCGTGAGCGCGAAGTCCGCACGCGACCTCGGGCGTTTCGGGGAGGAGACGCCGCTCCTAGAGAGCGAAAAGAACCCGCCGCGAGCGATCGCGGCGGGTTTCTTGTATTCGGCCGCAGCCGCCGCCCGACTCCCTTCCCCGATTGAGGGAAGGGAGTCGTTCGGCCGCCGTCACCACATGCGGACGCGGTCTTCCGGCTTCAGGTAGTACTTGTCGCCTTCCTTGACGCCGAACGCCTCGTACCAGGCGTCGATGTTGCGCATCGGGCCGATCACGCGGAACACCGCCGGGGAGTGGGAGTCGGAGACGACCTGCTGCTTGATGGCGTCGTCGCGGTACTTGGAGCGCCACACCTGGGCCCAGCCCAGCATCACCCGCTGGTCGCCGGTCAGGCCGTCGATCACCGGCGAGGGGGCCCCGTTCAGCGACAGGCGGTAGGCGTCCAGCGCCAGGTTCACGCCCGCCAGGTCGCCGATGTTCTCGCCCATGGTCAGGGCGCCTTGCACCTTGGCGCCGGGGATCGGCTCGTACTGATCGTACTGCGCCCCCAGCCGGTCGGCCAGCGCCTGGAACTTGCGGGCGTCTTCCGCCGTCCACCAGTCGCGCAGCACGCCGTCGCCGTCGGACTTGCGGCCCTGGTCGTCGAAGCCGTGGCCGATCTCGTGGCCGATCACCCCGCCGATGCCGCCGTAGTTCACCGCCGGGTCGGCGTCCGGGTCGAAGAACGGCGCCTGCAGGATCGCCGCCGGGAACACGATCTCGTTCTTG
>DASPKD010000159.1:0-4116 GCA_035628275.1 Caulobacteraceae bacterium
CTTTGATGCCGGGAATCGGCGGTCGCTTCGGCTGGAACGAGCCTCCGCCCGCCGCGACCACGATCACCTTGGCCTCAAAGACCTTGCCGCCATTGGTCGTCACCCGGAACAGCGGGTCGCCGATCCGCTCGATGCTCTCGACCATCTCGTTCAAATGGATCTGCGGATTGAACGGCTGCGACTGCAGCATCAACCCATCGACCAGGCCCTGCGCCGACACTTTCGGCATGCCCGGAATGTCGTAGATCGGCTTTTCCGGATACAGCTCGGCGCATTGGCCGCCGGGCTTGTCCAGGATGTCGACCAGGTGCGCCTTCATATCGAGCAGCCCCAGCTCGAACACGGCGAACAGCCCCACCGGCCCCGCGCCCACGATGATCACGTCGGTGGAATGCGAGCCGCCGGCGGGCGCGGAGACGAAGGACTGGGGCGTCATCTGGTTCATCGGCCGTCATTTAGGCGCTGCCGCGCGAAAGGAAAACCGGCCTCGCGGTTGACGACGTCGGCGCAGGCCCTAAACCGCCGCCATGGCTTCACCGACCAGCATCCCCGTCGATCCCCGCGTCGCGCCTGAAGACTGCGCCTCCATGGCCGAAGTCCGCCAGGGCGTGGACGCGCTCGACCGCGCGCTGGTGCGGCTGCTGGCCGAGCGCCAGCGCTACATGGACGCCGCCGCCCGCATCAAGCCCGACCGCAGTGTGGTGCACGACCAGGCGCGGATCGAGGACGTGGTCGCCAAGGTGAAGGCCGCGGCCGCCGAAGCGGGCCTGTCGCATGCGATCGCCGAGCCGGTGTGGCGGCTGCTGATCGACCGCTGCATCGCCCACGAGTTCGAGGCCTGGGACCGCACCCGCGCTCAGGAAGACGCGCGCAGCGCCTGAAGCTCCAGTTCGTGCAGCATGGCCGCGACGTCGAACAGCGCGCGGTCCATTTCGTCGATCACCCGCTCCAGCGCCGGGCCGGCCATGCCGACCTCCGCCTTCTCCGCCTGACCGCAGGCGTCCGCCAAGCGCAAGGCGCCGATGCCGCCGGCCGCGCCCTTGATCGAGTGGGTCGCGTCGCGCCAGCCGGGCGAGCCTGCGTCCAGCATCGGCCGCCACACCGCCGCCTGCTCGCGGAACAGCACCAGGATCTCCTCGGTGATCCCCGGATCGCCGGCGGTGAAGGTCTCCAGCACCGTAAAGTCCACCGCTCCGGTCAGGTCGCGTCTGGCCATGGTTCGTCCCCCTCGACGCCCCTTATGCCCGCGAAGTCGACCTAACGCGACATCCAGGGCTTGGACTTGGACGAGGACTGATGCGCGGCGGCCTGCTCGCGTTGGAAGCGCCCGCCGCGCGGCGGCTTCGGCTTGGCGTCGAGCGCGGCCTTCTTCAGGCGCAGCGCGCGCTGGATCGGGGTTTCGGCGGCGTCTTCCGGCGTGTCGGTCATGGTCCAGACCTCCGGAAGAGAGAAGTGGTGGGTGTACAAGGATTCGAACCTTGGACCCGCTGATTAAGAGTCAGCTGCTCTACCAACTGAGCTATACACCCGTCGCTCTCGCGAGGGCGCGGAACATAGGGATTTGAGCGGCGAAGGCAAGCGAAAAGGCGGAGCCCGAAGGCTCCGCCTCGAGGGTCGTCGATGCGCTTCGACTCAGCGGCGCTTCGACCCCTTCTTCTCGGCCGCTCCCCCGGCCGAGGCCGAGGCGCCGGCGTGGCCCGCGTGGACCGATGCGCCGCCCGAGGCGCCGCCTTCCGCACGCGCCTTGCGGGCCTTCTTGCCGCCGGAGCCATTTGCGCCGTCGTTCTGCGCCTGACCCCCGGAGGTCAGGCTCTTGCCGCCGGACAGGGCGCCCTGCCCCGACCCGGCCAGCGATCCCAGCGCGCCTGAGGCCGAGCCCTCGCCGGAGCCGCTCGCGGAACCGCGGCCGGTCTTGGCGGAGCCGTCCGCCTGGCCCGAGCCGGAAGCCGAGACCTCCGGCAGGCGGGCGTCGCGGACACGGTCCTTAGCCCGGGCGGCGGTGTCGCGGCCGCGCTCGGCGACGGCCTCGGTGCGGGCGCGGGCCTTGTGGGCGGCGTCGGACGCGCCTTGCTTGGCTTGGCCGGCGACGCCGCGGGCGTAGTGCGCAGTGCCGCTCGCGTCGGCGCCGAGCGATCCGGAGACCGAGCCCTGGCCCGAGCCGCTCGCGCCGTGCTTGTCGGCGTGCAGCATGCCGCCGGCCTGGCCGGTCAGCGAGCCGTTCGCCTGCGGAGCGGGAACGGCCCGGGCGTGCTCGAGGGCACCTTGAGCTACGCCCTTGGCGCGTTCAGCCTTGCGGCGGGCGCGCTCGGCGGCTTCCTGCTTGCGGGCCTCGGCGCGTTCGCGGACGCTGCTTCCCAGGCGATCGACGCCGCCGAGGTCGCCACGACCCGCGACCGAGCCGGAGCCGGTCACCGATCCGCCGACCTGGCCGATCGTGCCGCCGACGCTTCCGCCCAGGCCGCCGCCACCGCCGCCGCCTAGAATCTGCGCCTGGGTGACGCCCGCCAGGCCGAGGGTGAGCACCGCCGCCGTCGCGGCCATGAGAGACGATTTCCGCATGTGAACCTCCACGAATTCAGGGCGCGTTCGCGCTCGTTTCATGAGGTCCAACGACGGGAGCCGGCGGTTTCATCCGAGCCCCTTGGCGTTTTCCGCTGAGCTATCGCGCTTTCGCCTTCACCGCCGCCGGCGGCGTGCGCAGGTCGGCGGCGACCAGGCCGCGGCCGTAGATCTTGTCGGGCCCCTTGGGTCCCAGGTCCGCGGCTTCGCGCCCCAGCGAGGCGACCGCGCGTTCGGCGCCGGCGCGGTCCGGAGCGTTCAGCATTCGGGCCAGCCTTCCGGCCACCAAGGGGGCGGCGAAGGAGGTGCCGCGCACGACCTGGTATCCGGCCGTCCCCGCCGCGGCCATGTCGGCGCCCGGTGCGGCGTAGTCCACATGCGCCCCCCTGCCCGCTTCCGGCAGCACCCGCGAGCGGGCGTCCACGCCGGTGACCGCGACCACGCCCGGGTACGACGCCGGGTAGAGCGGCGGCGCGGCGGGACCGTCGTTGCCGACGGCGGCGACCACCACGTGGCCGCGCGCGATGAGGGCGTCGGCCGCGGCCTTCAGCGCCGCGTTGGGCGGGCCGACCAGGCTGACGTTGATCACCGGCACGCGCTCCTTGGCCATCCAGGCCAGCGCGCGGGACACCGCCACCGCCGAGCCGCCGGTCGGCTGCGAGCCGTAGACGTCGGCGGCGTAGACGGTCGCGCCCGGCGCGGCGCCGCGGAAGGCGCCCGCCTGACCAGCCAGAAGCGACGCCACCGCCGTGCCGTGCGGCTTCGGCACGACCCCACCGGCGGCGAAGCCCTGGCGGATCACCCGCGTCCTGGCCAGCGCCGGGTGGTCGGCGGCGACGCCGCTGTCGATAAGGCCGACGCGGACTCCGCCTGCCGAGGCTCCGGAGCCCGCAGCCCCGCCGACGGCGACGCCGACCGACCCGCCGGAGCCGTCGTAGACGTGGTTGAACTCGTAGGATCCCTGCGGGTCCAGCTTGCGCAGCCGCTTGACCGCCGCGCGGGCCGACTGCCCGTCGGGCACGGCGAGCACGACCATCCGCAGGCCGAGATCGTCCAGCCGCTCGTCGCTCTTCACCGTGAAGCCCGCCTTGCGCGCCGCCGCCAGCGCCGCCTCCGACGGGCCGACCGCGATCACCTCGCCCCGAACCACGGGGCGGCCGAGGTCGTCGGCCTCGATCACCTCGCGATTGGCGCGGATGAAGTCGCGCAGCCGCAGCTCCCGCCGTTCCAGCAGCCGGCCCGGATCCGCGATCTCGCGCGTTCGGTCCAGCGTCTGGCCGAGCGTCGGCGGCAGGCTACCGACCGGCGGCAGCGATGGAGTGGACGGCAGGATCTGCCCCGACGCCGGCCCTACAGACGCGCCGAACACCGCCGCGCATGCGACCAGCGCGCGCGCGATACGGCCGGGCTTTCGTGCTGTCGGGGCTCGCCTCATGCGGTCTCCGGTCTTGCGGTGCGACATGTTCTACCCGAAACGAGGCTGAAGGATGAAACGACGGCGCCCGGGCGTTTCATCCGCAGACAGAGGTGATTGCTTGGACGCCTTCCAGCGGGAGA
>DASPKD010000160.1:0-3627 GCA_035628275.1 Caulobacteraceae bacterium
AGCGGAGTCGATGGTCCTCAACGCGCGCCGGGGCGGTTAAACGGAGGGCGGTTAAAGGTGCCGAGGAACACGAACGGGGCGGCCACGACGCCGATGGAACGCGAGGAGCGTCTGACGCGCATCGCGGAGAAGCGCCGCCTGGGGTACACGCTGGAGCAGATCGGGCGGCAGGAGGGGATCTCGGCCGTCATGGTCTGGAAGGAGGAGCGCAAGCTCATCCGCCGGCTGCAGGAGCGCCAGGTCAGCGAGTACGCGGACTACGTGGCGCTGCGGTGCGACGAGTACCGGGCCATGCGCAAGGAGGCGTGGAAGGAGTGGTACCGCTCGCGCCGGGACGCGGTCAAGCTGACCACCGAGGAGGGCATCGCGGGCGGGGAGGACGCCGAGCCGTCGTCGCTGGAGGTGATGCGCCTGGTGAAGCGCGTGGCCTCGCGCGAGGGGCGGCTGGCCGAGGCCGGGTACCTGAACGTCATCCTCAAGACGTGGGAGCAGGAGGACCGGCTGCGCGGGTTCGTGAAGAACACCGTGTCGGTCACGAACAACAACACGAACGTGAACGCCAACACGCCGAACCTGCAGGACCTGCTCGACGCGCCGCCCGACCCGGTCGCCGAGCGGCTGGCCGCGGCGCAGGAGCTGCCCGAGCGTCCCGCGGGGCCGACGCCTTGAACTTCCCCCCGGAGGTGCGGCGGGTGCTGAAGAGGGACCCGCAACGGCCGGGAGCGCGCCGTGTCGCTGGCCGAGATCGCCGGGCGGCAGGAGATATCCCTGTCCTACCTGGAGCAGCTGTTCGCGCGGCTGCGGCGCGGCGGGCTGGTGAAGAGCGTGCGCGGGCCCGGCGGCGGCTACCGGCTGGCCCGCGCGCCGTCGGAGACCCGGGTGGCCGACATCGTGCTGGCGGTGGACGAGCCGATCCGCGCCACGCGCTGCACCGGCCAGAGCGGCGGCAAGGGCTGCATGCTGAGCGGCGAGCGCTGCATCACCCACCACCTGTGGGAGGAGCTGGGGCGCGAGATCCACGGCTTCCTGGCGCGGGTGTCGCTGGAGGACGTGATCGAGCGCCGCTTCGCCGCGCGCGAGGAGGCGGCAGCCGCATGAGCCCGATCTATCTGGACTACAACGCCAGCGCCCTGGTCCGCCCGGAAGTGCGCGCGGTCATGGCCGAGGCCCTGGCCGACAACGGCAACCCGTCGGCGGTGCACGCCGCGGGGCGCCGGGCGCGCGGCCGGATCGAGACCGCGCGCGCCCAGATCGCCGCCCTGGTCGGGGTGCGGCCCGAGCAGATCGTGTTCGACAGCGGCGGCTCCGAGGCCAACGCCCAGGCGATCGCCAGCGCCGTCGCGGGCGGCTGCGAGCGGGTGATCGTGTCGGCGACCGAGCACCCGTGCGTGGCGCTGAACGCCGCGTCGCACGGCCTGCCGGTGGAGACGATCCCGGTCAACGGAACGGGGCTGATCGACCTGCAATGGCTTGCCGAGGCGCTGAAGCGGCCGGGACGCGCGATGGTCGCCGTCCACCACGCCAACAACGAGACCGGAGTGATCCAGCCGATCGCCGAGGTCGCACGGCTGACGCGCGAGGCGGGCGGCTGGACCCACGTCGACGCGGTGCAGTCGCTGGGCAAGATCCCGGTCGATCTCGACGCGCTCGGCGCCGACACCCTGACGCTGTCCGCGCACAAGCTGGGCGGGCCCCAGGGCGTGGGCGCGATCGTGGCGCGGATCGGCACGCCGATGGTGCGCACCCTGCACGGAGCCGGACAGGAGCGGGGCCTGCGCGCGGGCACCGAGAACGTGCCGGGGATCGCGGGCTTCGGTGCCGCGGCCGAGGCCGCCGGGCGCGAGTTGGACCACGCCGCCGCCCACGCCGCCTGGCGCGACGCGGCCCAGGCGCGGGTGAAAGCCGCCGGCGCGGTCGTGGCCGGGGAGGGGCGCGAGCGCCTGCCCAACACCCTGTTCTTCGCCGTGGCGGACTGGCCCTCGCCGCTGCAGCTGATCGCCTTGGACCTGCAGGGGATCATGATCTCGGCCGGGTCGGCCTGTTCGTCCGGCAAGCAGAAGCCTAGCGCGGCCCTGCTGGCCATGGGCCGGGAGGACCTGGCCGGCGGCGGCGCCCGGATTTCCGGCGGCTGGGGCACGACCGAGGGCGACTGGATTCGCTTCGCCGAGGCCTGGACCTCGGCCTACGAGGCGCGCAAGGCCCGTTCGGCCGCGCCGGAGTACGCGTAACATGGCCGCCGTCCGCGAGACCGTCGAAACCGTCGCCGCGCTTGAGAAGTACAAGCACGGCTTCGTCACCGACATCGACACCGAGTACGCCCCCGTCGGCCTGGACGAGAGCACCATCGCCTTCATCTCGGCCAAGAAGGGCGAGCCGGAGTGGATGCTGGAGTGGCGCCTGGCCGCGTTCGAGCGCTGGCGAGCGATGGAGGAGCCGACCTGGAGCAAGGTCGCCTACACGCCGGTCGACTACCAGAGCCTGCACTACTACGCCGCCCCCCGGAAGAAGGAGGGGCCCAAGAGCCTGGACGAGGTCGATCCGGAGATCCTGGCCACCTACGCCAAGCTGGGCATTCCGCTGCGCGAGCAGGAGGTGCTGGCGGGGGTGCAGGGCGCGCCGCGATACGCGGTGGACGCGGTATTCGACAGCGTGTCGGTGGTCACCACCTTCCGCGAGGAATTGGCCAAGGCCGGCGTGATCTTCATGCCCATCTCCGAGGCGCTGCGCGAGCATCCGGAGCTGGTGCGGCGATACCTGGGCTCGGTGGTGCCGGTCAGCGACAACTATTTCGCGGCGCTGAATTCAGCCGTGTTTTCCGACGGTTCTTTCGTCTACGTGCCGCCGGGCGTGAAGTGCCCGATGGAACTGTCCACCTATTTCCGCATCAACGCCGAGAACACCGGCCAGTTCGAGCGGACGCTGATCATCGCCGACCGGGGCGCCTACGTCAGCTATCTGGAAGGCTGCACCGCGCCGATGCGCGACGAGAACCAGCTGCACGCCGCGGTGGTGGAGCTGGTGGCGCTGGACGACGCGGAGATCAAGTACTCCACCGTACAGAACTGGTATCCCGGCAATCCGGAGACCGGCGAGGGCGGCATCTACAACTTCGTCACCAAGCGGGCGGACTGCCGCGGCGTGCGCTCGAAGGTGTCTTGGACGCAGGTCGAGACGGGCTCGGCGGTCACCTGGAAGTACCCGTCGTGCATCCTGCGCGGGGACGGCAGCTCGGGCGAGTTCTACTCGATCGCGGTGACCAACGGCCGCCAGCAGGCCGACACCGGCACCAAGATGATCCACCTGGGGCGGGACACCAAGAGCCGGATCATCAGCAAGGGCGTGTCGGCGGGGCGGTCGGTGAACACCTATCGCGGCCTGGTCTCGGCCCACCCCAAGGCGACCGGCGCGCGCAACTTCACCCAGTGTGACTCCTTGCTGATCGGCAAGCAGTGCGCGGCCCACACTGTGCCCTACGTCGAGGCCCGCAACGGCGCGGTGGTGTTCGAGCACGAGGCGACGACCACGCGCCTGTCCGACGACCAGCTGTTCTACGCCATGCAGCGGGGGCTTTCGCAGGAAGAGGCGGTGGCCCTGCTGGTCAACGGCTTCGTGCGCGAGGTGCTGCAG
>DASPKD010000161.1:0-3982 GCA_035628275.1 Caulobacteraceae bacterium
GGAGGAGATCATTCTGGCCCGCCTGGACGACGACAAGGCCCAGGACGTGGTCCTCATCGACCTGAAGGGCAAAAGCTCCTTCGCCGACAGCCTGATCGTCGCCTCCGGACGCTCGCACCGGCACGTCGGCGCCATCGCCGATCACCTGCTGCGCGCGCTCAAGGACGCCGGCTACGGCAAGGCCAAGGTCGAGGGGCTGCCCGCCTGCGACTGGGTGCTGATCGACGCCGGCGACGTGGTGGTCCACCTGTTCCGCCCCGAGGTCCGCAGCTTCTACAACATCGAGAAGATCTGGTCGGTGGACGCGCCCCACCGCACGCCCGCCGCCGTCTGACGAGGGCCGGCGCTTGCGGATCGTGATCGCGGCCGTGGGCCGGCTCGGGCGCTCGCCCGAGGCCGAGCTGGCGCGCGACTACGCCGAGCGGGCGACCGCCGCGGGCCGCTCGCTGGGCCTGGGGCCGGTGGAGCTGGTCGAGGTCGAGCCGCGCAAGGCCGGCAAGGGGCCTGAGGGCGAGGCCCTGCTGGAGGCCGCCGGCCAGGCCCTGATCGTGGCCTGCGACGAGCGCGGCGAGGTGTTCCGCTCGCGCGACTTCGCCGCCCGCATCGAAACCTTCCGCGACCGCGGCGAGCGCCGCCTGGCCTTCCTGATCGGCGGCGCCGACGGCCTGTCGGACGAGGCGCGGGCGGCGGCGCGGCTGCGCCTGGCGTTCGGGCCCCAGACCTGGCCGCACGCGCTGGCCCGCGTCATGCTGGCCGAGCAGGTCTATCGGGCGGTGACGATCCTTTCCGGTTCGCCCTATCATCGGGACTGATGTCCCGTCGCGTCCTCACCCTGACCGCGGTCGCCCTGCTCGCCGCCGCCCCCGCCTGGGGCCAGCGAGGGCAGCGCGAGTCCGTCGACCGGCTGGAGGCGGAAAGCCGCGACCGCGCCCGCGAGCGCGACGACCTGCGCGCCGACGCCCGCGCCGCCGCGCGCGAGGTCGAGCGGCTGCGCGGACGCCTGGTGGGCCTGGCCCGCGCCCAGAGCGGCGACGAGCGGCAAGCGGCGGTCCAGCGCGCCCGTTTCGAGGCGCTGAACGCTCAGGAGGCCGCCCTGACCCGACGCATGGCCGCCGACCGGGTGCGGATGACCCGCCTGCTCGGCGCCTTGCAGGTCTACAGCCGCGACCCGCCCCCGGCCCTGCTGGTCTCGCCGGAGCGGGCCACCGACGCGGTGCGCGCGGCGATCCTTATGCGCGCGGTGGCGCCGGAGCTGGAGCGGCGCGCCGCGGCGCTGAAGCGAGAGGCCGACGGCGTCTCGCGCGTGCGCCGGCAGGCGGCCCTGGCCGGCGCGGCCCTGTTCGCGGCCGAAAGCGAGGTCGAGGACCGACGCGCCGAGATCGAGCGGCTGATCGCGGAGAAGACCGCGCTGGAGGTGCGGCTGAACGCCGACGCGGCTCAGGCTCAGGCCGAGGCCCTCGCGCTCGCCGAAGAGGCGTCGGACCTGCGCGGCCTGGTGCAGGGTCTGGCCCGGCGGCCGGGCGACCCGGACCTGCTCGATCCCGACCGCACCGACCTGTTCGGCCGAAGGGCCAAACTGACGGCGCCCGTGCAGGGCGTGGTGGTCCGGCGCTTCGGCGAACGGAGCGCGGCCGGCGCCCGCTCGGACGGCTGGACCTGGCGGGTTCCGCCGGGCGCCCAGGTGCTGTCGCCGGCCGAGGGCCGGGTCGAATACGCCGGCCCGCTGAAGGGATGGGATCAGGTGCTGGTGATCCGGCTGGGCGGCGGGGCGCACCTGGTGCTCGCCGGTCTGGAGACCGTCGCCACCGGCGCGGGACGTTCGGTCGCGGGCGGCGAGCCGGTCGGGCGCATGCCCGCCCCTGAAAAGGGCGCGACCGAACTCTATCTGGAGATCCGAAGGGACGGCGCGCCCGTCGACCCGGCCCGGTGGCTCGACGCGGGGCCTGCGGGCTGATTTGATGGGTCTTCGACGGGGGTCGGTCACGATTTCGTCGCGGTCGTAGGCGTTCTTTCCAGGTTCAGGGTCCCGCCGGACCCTCTTGCGAGGTTTTGCGATGCGTAAGCAGCTTCTGACGATCGGGATCGCGGCCGGCGCGGCTCTCGCCGGCGCGGGCGCCATGGCGGTGGCCGACTCCGCCGTCTTCGCCCCGCGCGCCGGCACTTTCCGGATGCTGGAGAAGTTCGGGGACGCGGTGACCCTGATCCAGCAGCAGTACGTGGTCGACGTCAGCGACGAGAAGCTGCTGGAAGCCGCCATCGACGGCATGTTGAACTCGCTGGACCCGCACTCGGACTACCTGACGCTGCAGGACTACGGCGAGCTGCGCGAGACCAGCCAGGGCGCCTACGGCGGCATCGGCGTCGAGATCACCATGGAGGACGGCGTCCTGAAGGTGATCACGCCCATGGACGACACGCCGGGCGCCCGCGCGGGCCTGCAGCCCGGCGACCTGATCGTCACCGTCGACGGCCAGGCCCTTACCGGGATGGACCAGAACGACGCCGTGCGCGTGCTCAAGGGCGCGCCGGGCACCCCCGTCAAGATCAGCGTCGTTCGCCAGGGCAAGGAGCCCTTCGACCTGACCCTGACCCGCGAGATCATCCACGTGAAGTCGGTGAAGGGGCGCATGGAGGGCGAGTACGGCGTCCTGCGCATCTCGCGCTTCAACGAGAACACCACCCAGGAGACCGCCGAGGCGCTGCAGAAGCTGCGTGCCGAGAACAAGGGCATGAAGGGGATCGTGCTCGACCTGCGCAACAACCCGGGCGGCATCCTGGAGCAGTCGGTGGGCGTCGCCGACGTCTTCCTCGACCGCGGCGAGATCGTCACCCACCGGGCGCGCGAGGGCAAGATCGTCGAGCGCTTCAACGCCAAGCCGGGCGACCTGACCGGCGGCCTTCCCGTGGTGGTGC
The DNA here is from genome assembly GCA_035628275.1 of Caulobacteraceae bacterium. Classification (GTDB taxonomy): domain Bacteria; phylum Pseudomonadota; class Alphaproteobacteria; order Caulobacterales; family Caulobacteraceae; genus DASPKD01. The sequence continues at coordinate 2,914 of DASPKD010000161.1, forward strand.
TGACCAACACGGGCAGCGCCTCGGCCGCCGAGATCGTCGCCGGCGCCCTGCAGGACCACAAGCGCGCGCCGGTCGTGGGCCTGGCCAGCTTCGGCAAGGGCTCGGTGCAGACCGTGTTCCCGCTGCGTCAGGGCCGCGAAGGGGCGGTCAAGCTGACCACCGGGCGCTACTACACCCCCTCCGGCCGCTCGATCCAGAAGACCGGCATCGAGCCTGACCTGGAGGTCGCCCAGACCAAGGAACAGGCCGAGTACCTGGCCAAGAACGGCTCCTATTTCAGCGAGGCGGTGTTCCGCAACGCGCTGAACTCGGACGAGGGCAAGACCCGCAAGGGCGCCCACGAGGTCACCGAGTACCCGCCCGCCGCCTACGACGCCAAGACCGGCGACTTCCAGCTGATGCGCGCCATCGACGTGCTGAAAGCCGGCGGCGACGTCCGCGCGGTCGCCAAGACCCCACGCGGCCCGCAGGCCACCACCGCCGAGCTCGCCAAGAGCGCCGACGCCAAAGCCGCCGAAGCCGCGCCCCCGTCGCCGCCCGCGAAGAAGTGACCTAGCCGAAGGCGTGCGGTGAAGCGCTCCACGTTCCTTCTCCCGGCCGGGGGAAAGGAGGGAACCCGCGCACCGGAGCCGCAGGCGGAGGTCCGCGCGGGAGGATGAAGGGGCGCCGGTTTCTGGAAGCGCCCGACATCCTCGCTCTTGCTAGGGGGACCCGCGACAAAATCCCGTCATCCCGGCCGGAGCGCGGAACGCGCGCAGAGCCGGGACCCAGGGGACGCGGAGAACCCCGGCGGCGGCACGGGTTGCGGACATCCCCCCTAGGTCCCGGATAAGCGCTGACGCGCTTTCCGGGATGACGGAAAAGCGGGGATGTGAGCGGGCGAAAAATAAACTTACGCCCGCCCCTCCGGACCGCCCCCATACTCCTGCTCGACCCCGCCGCACGGGGAGGGCGCTCAGGATCCAGAGCCCGAGCCGCGGCGGGGCGGAAGTCGAGCGGGACCAAGCTCGTGTCCGATGCTGGGAGCACGGCGGCGCGGTGTCACACCTGCGCCGCTCGAGGTCACCCA
>DASPKD010000162.1:0-2336 GCA_035628275.1 Caulobacteraceae bacterium
GCTGGTGCAGGGCGAGGACGAGCTGGTGCTGGGCTCGCGCCGCGGCAGCCCGCTGGTGGTCGGCTGGGGCGAGGGCGAGATGTTCATCGGCTCCGACGCGCTGGCGGTCGGGCCGTTCACCAACCGGATCACCTATCTGGAGGAGGGCGACTACGTCGCCATCGACCGGGGCGGGGCGCAGATCTTCGACGCGAGCGGCGCGCGGGCCAACCGGCCGGCGGTCACCGTCTCGGCCTCCGCGGCGCTGGTGGAGAAGGGCGCCTACCGGCACTTCATGGAGAAGGAGATCCACGAACAGCCGGACAGCTGCCAGCACACCCTGGCCGCCTACGTCGATCCGGTTCGGATGACCGCGGGCGCGCGCGGGTTCGACTTCACCGGCCTGTCGCGCATCCAGATCGTCGCCTGCGGCACGGCCTACTACGCGGGGCTGGTCGGCAAGTACGCGTTCGAGAAGTACGCGGGCCTGCCGGTCGACATCGAGATCGCCTCGGAGTTCCGCTACCGCGAGCCGGCGTTGAGCGAGGGCGGGCTGGCGCTGGCGGTGTCGCAGTCGGGCGAGACGGCCGACACCCTGGCGGCGCTGCGCTTCTGCAAGGCGCAGGGGCTGAGGATCGCCGCCGTCGTCAACGTCCACGAATCGACCATGGCGCGAGAAGCGGACGTGGTCTGGCCGACCTATGCGGGGCCCGAGATCGGGGTGGCCTCGACCAAGGCCTTCACCGCCCAGGTTTCGGCGCTGCTGGCGCTGGCGGTGGCGGCGGGCGTGCAGCGCGGCCGCATCTCGCCCGAGCAGGAGAAGTCGCTGGTGCACCATCTGCTGGAGGCGCCGCGACTGATCGCCGAGGCGCTGCACGGCGACGCGGCGATCCGGCCGGTGGCACACCAGCTGTCGAAGGCGCGCGACGTGCTCTACCTGGGCCGCGGCGCCATGTACCCGATGGCTCTGGAAGGCGCGCTTAAGCTGAAGGAGATCAGCTACATCCACGCCGAGGGCTATGCCGCCGGCGAGCTGAAGCACGGGCCGATCGCGCTGGTGGACGAGCTGACGCCGGTGGTGGTGCTGGCGCCCCACGACGAGCTGTTCGAGAAGACCGCGTCCAACGTTCAGGAGGTGGCCGCGCGCGGCGGGCGGGTGATCCTGATCACCGACCGTCCCGACCAGTCGCCGGCCGGCGCGGGGGTGCAGACGATCACCGCGCCCGCCTGCGATCCGCTGATCGCGCCGCTGGTCTATGCTGTGCCGATCCAGCTGCTGGCCTATCACACCGCCGTGCAGAAGGGCACGGACGTGGACCAGCCCCGCAACCTGGCGAAGTCGGTCACAGTCGAGTAGGCGCCAGGCCGCTTACTGCGGCGGCGGCGTCTGGGCTGTGCCCTGCGCGCCGCCCGTGCCCTCGGTCGGCAGGGTGGGCGTGCCGCCGCCGTTCGGGCCGCCGTTGGTCGCGGTCGGCACGCCGCCGGCGCCGGGTTCCGAAGCGCCGGTGGCGCCGGCGTCGGGCGCCACCCCCGTGGTCGCCTGGGGCGAGCCGGTGTCCGGCATCATGTCCGCGATGGATTCGCCGGCCGGCTCGGGCTGTTCCTGGCTGCAGGCGGCGAGCGTCAGGGCCGCCGCGGCCGCGGCCAGCATCGGTAACGTCTTCATCTCAAAATCTCCTGGAGTGCGCGGGCGGTCGCGCCGCCGGGGACGAACCCGGCGGCGCGCTGAATCATTACTGCCCGGGAGGAGTCGTGCCGGTCGTGCCAGTGCCGGTCCCGGTCGTGCCCGTGCCCGTGCCCGTGGTCGGCGGGGTGGTCGTGCCGGTCGTGCCCGTGGTCCCGGTCGTGCCGGTCATCGGGTCGGTGGTCGTGCCGGTGGTTCCGGTCGCCCCGGTGGCGCCGGTCATGGCCGGATCGGTGGTGGCGGTGGCGGTGGTGTCGCTCATGGCGCCGGTGTCGCCGGCGGCGGCGGCGTCTTCGTTCTTTTCGCCGCCTTGGCCGCAGGCGGCGAGGCCGAGGGTCGCGGCCAAAGCGGCCGACACGATCAGCGAGGTCTTCAGAGTGCTCATGGAGGTCTCCTTCGGGTGAGCTTCGAGCGCCTCCCGGCGATCACGACGGGTCGCGCTCGAACACAGGCAACTCACGGCCCTGTGAAGTGTTCCATCGGCGGCGCTTTGCGTGAGCGCTTTCCCGTCCTATTCCGTCCGCGCCTACGAAAGCCTTCAGGAGACCCCATGGCCCGCGTCCGCAAAGCCGTTCTTCCCGTCGCCGGTCTGGGCACCCGGGTGCTGCCCGGGACCAAGTCGACGCCCAAGGAACTGTTGAACGTCGTGGACCGGCCGATCCTGTCCTACATC
>DASPKD010000163.1:0-6602 GCA_035628275.1 Caulobacteraceae bacterium
GGTCCGCGCCACCGGCATCGACCGCTCGACGCTCGCCGACATGGTGGCGCGGATGATCGGCAAGGGCCTGCTGGAGCGGGAGCGCTCCAACACCGACGCGCGCGCCAACACCGTGCGCCTGACCGACAAGGGCCGCCAGGAGCTCGAGGCCGCCCGGCCCAAGGTCGAGGCCGCCGACAAGCGCATCCTGTCGCTGCTGCCGGGCGGCAAGCGCGAAGGCTTCCTGACCGTGCTGCTGACCATGGCCCGCGCCGGCGAGGCGGCTCGGATCGAGGAGCAGCCCGCGGCCGCCAAGGTGCTGGCCGAGGACGAGGCCCAAGCCAAGAAGAAGGGCAAGAAGGCCGCCAAGCTGGCCCGCGCCGGCAAGGAGCCGAAGCCGCCCAAGCCCGAGAAGAAAAAGAAGAAGGCCAAGAAGGCGAAGAAGGCCGACGAGCCCGAGTCCGGGGCTCCGCCCGTCACACCCTGATGTCGAGCAGCGATCCCGGGCGCGCCAGGCGCTCGGGCGCGGCGGCGGGCTCGGCGCGGGCCGGCGGGACGGTCGCTTGCGTGGGCCTCGCGGGCGGCGTCTGAGGCGCGGCGGCGGCTCGGGCCTGGCCCATGGCCGCTTCAAAGAACGCGCGCTGGGCGGCGACGCGGGCGTCCGCGGCCTGGGGCCGAGGCGTCTGGGGCGGAACGAAGCCGGGACGAACGGGACTGGTCACGCCCGCGACCCTGCCGTCGCGCGGGTCAAAACATGGTTAACGGCGCCGGCGCTACGCCCCGCCCGCCTTGCGCCACTCCGCCAGCACCCGGTCCGCGTCGGGCGGGCCGAGCGGGCCGGAGTGCTTGTAGACGACCCGTCCGTCGGCGGCGACGACGTAGGTTTCCGGCACGCCGGAGATGCCGAGCTCGATCCCGCCGCGGCCGTTCAGGTCCGACACCACCTCGGCGAACGGGTCGCCCAGTTCGGTCAGGAACTCGGACGTCTTCTGCGGCGCGTCCTTGTAGGCCAGCCCCACGATGCGGACGCCCTCGCCCTTGAGCCGCACCAGTTGCGGGTGCTCGCCCCGGCAGGGCGCGCACCAGGAAGCGAAGACGTTGACCACCGTCGGACCCTTGACGCTGGCGGTCAGGGGCTGCTCGGCGCCGCCGGTCAGGGGACGCACGGCGACGGCGGGCAGCGGCTTGCCGACCAGGGCGTCGGGCTTGACGTCGGGGTCGCGCTTCAGCGTCCAGCCGACGAACAGCACCGCCAGAAGCGCGAGCACCGCGAGCGGCAGCAGGGCCAGCCAGCGCTTCACCGGCCGCGCTCCTGTTCCAGCCGCTCGACCTCCCGCCGCCAGCGGCGCGCGCGGCCGAGGGCGTCGACGACCAGCCAGCCCAGCACCACGGCGCTGATCCCCCAGGCCGGCCAGACGTAGGCGCCGTAGGAGCCCATGTCCAAATCCATCACGCTCTCCCCGCCGCCGCGGCCGCCAGCGACCCGGCCCGACGGCGCCGCACCTCGGCGCGGATGCGTACGATCCACAGCGCCAGGAACAGCAGCTTGTAGGCCGCGCCCATGACCAGCAGCGGGGCCAGCAGGTCGGCGCTCATCGACGGTCCGTCGGCGCGCAGCACCGAGGCCGGCTGGTGCAGGGTGTTCCACCAGTCCACCGAGAACTTGACGATCGGCAGGTTGACCAAGCCGACCAGCGCCAGCACGCCCGACGCGCGGGCGGCCTTCTGCTCGTCGTCGATCGCCGCGTTCAAGGCCATGTACCCGAGGTAGAACAGCAGCAGGATCAGCACCGAGGTCAGCCGCGCGTCCCACGCCCACCAGGCGCCCCACATCGGCCGGCCCCACAAGCTTCCGGTGATCAGGGCCAGAGCGGTGAAGGCGGCGCCCAAGGGCGCGGCGGCGCGGGCGGCGGCGTCGGCCAGCGCATGGCGGAACACCAAGCCGAAGAAGGCCGACACCCCCAGCGCCAGATAGGCGAACAGCCCCATCCAGGCGGCCGGCACGTGGACGAACATGATCCGGACCGTGTCGCCCTGCTGGTAATCCTCGGGCGCCGCGAAGCTCAGCCACAGGCCGACCGCGAACAGCACGGCGGCGCCGATCCCCAAGGCGGGCGCCAGCGGGCGGGTGAAGCTCATGAACCGCTGCGGGTTGGCCAGCGCCGTGATCATGGGCGGCAGATATTCGGGCCGAAGCCTCGCGGCAAGCGGACGCGGCGCCGCGCCGCCTGACCGGAAATTAACTTCACCCCAGCCCGGGCTCGTGAGACCACAAGCGCCGATGGGATATTTCATGCCTAGAGCTTTGTTCGCCGCCGGTTTCACGGCCGCCGCCGTGCTTGCTTCCACCGCGACTGCTCAAGAGGCGGCCGCGCCTGCCCCGGAGAACTGGGGCGCGCTGCTGGAGGCCGACGCCCGCGCGATCCATCGCCTGATCAGCGACCACCACCCCGGACCGCACGACCGGCTCAATCCCGAATTCCGGGCGGTGCTGGATTCGGGCCTGGCCCTGGCGCTCGAGCGATCGAAGGCGGCGACCTCCAGAGCGCACTGTTGGTGGGCGCTGCGCCAGTACGTGGCGAGCTTCGACGACGGACACACCGCCTTGATGGGCACGGACAAGCTGACCGGCTTTCCGCTGTGGTGGCCCGGCTTCTACACCGTTGAGGGCAACGGCCGCCACGTAGTCGCCGTCCGCGGTTCCGACGCCGCTCCGCCGAAGGGCGCAATCCTGGCGGCGTGCGACGGGCGGGACGCCGAGACCCTGGCGCGGGAAAACGTCGGGCGGTTCCGCGGCCTGTGGTTCCTGAGATCGCAGCGCGCGGTCTTCGCCGACCAGATCTTCCGCGCGCCGGAGAACCCCTATGTCGTGCGCCCGAACCGCTGCACCTTCGTCGTGGACGGCGTACGCACGACCTATGACCTGACTTGGTCAAGGTTCGACGAGGCGGCGATCGCCGGCGTACGCGACCAGCTGGAGGCCTTGCCCAAACGGGGGCACGACCCCATCGGGCTGCGGCCGCTCAAGGAGGGGTGGTGGATCACCGCCAGCGCCTTCCCCAGTGATCCGGCCGAGGCGGACGGCAAGGCGCTGACCGCCCTTGTCGCCGAGGTGAAGGCCAGAAGCGCCGATCTGCGCAAGGCGAGGCGGATCGTTTTCGACCTGCGCGGCAACAACGGCGGCTCCTCGCATTGGAGCCGCGAGATCGCCCAGGCGATCTGGGGCGACGCCTACGTCGATGCGGTGTCCACGCCGCTGACCAGCAAGAGCTACGTCGAGTGGCGGGTGTCAGGCGACACCATCGCCCACCTGGAACAGATCGCCGACCGCTACGCACCGGTCGACAAGGACATGGAGCAATGGGCCCGTAGCGCGGCGAAGGGCATGCGCGAGGCGCAGGCGCGCGGCGAACCGCTGTGGCGCCAGCCGCGTACCCAGGAGCCCGGCCCGCCCAAGGGGACCCGCAAACCCGGCCGTTCGCCTGTCGCCGCGCGCGTTTACCTGCTGACCGACTCCGGGTGCGGCTCCGCCTGCCTGGACGCGGCGGACCTGTGGCTTGCGCTGGGCGCGGTCCAGGTCGGCCAGGAGACCTTCGCCGACAGCCAGTACATGGAAATCCGCGACGTGCCCCTGCCGTCGGGCTACGGCGTGTTCCGCGTGCCGACCAAGGTCTATCGCGACCGGCCGCGCGGTCCCAATCAGTCGCTGAAGCCGCGCCACCCCTATGCCGGCGACATGTCCGACACCAAGGCGCTGGAGGCCTGGATCGCGACCCTGCCCTAGGACAGGGCGTTCCTGACCGCCGCGGCCATGGCGAAGGGCGCCAGGGCCGCGGCGCCCAGGCTGTAGGCGGCCAGCAGGGCGAAGCCGGAGGTCCAGTTCAGGCCCGAGGCCATGGCCTCGATCGCGCCGGCGCCGAAAATCACCGGGGGCGCGAACAGCGGCAGCACGACGATCGCGATCAGCACCCCGCCGCGCCGGGCGCCCAAGGCCAGGGCCGCGCCGGTCCCGCCGACGAAGGCGAAGCCCAGGCCCCCGACCAGGGCCGCGGCGAAAGTCAGGGGCGCGACCTCCGGCGGCGCGCCTAAAGCCACGGCGGCGAGGGGAGCGAACACCGCCAGCGGCAGGCCGTTCGCCGCCCACTGCGCCAGGCACTTGGCGGCGGCGGCCGCCTCCAGCGGCGCCGGTCCCAGCGCCAGCAGATCGAGCGCGCCGTCCTCGTAGTCGCGCTCGAACAGCCGCTCCAGCGACAGCAGCGACGACAGCGCCAGCGCAAGCCATGCCGATCCAGGCGCGACCGCGGCCAGCCGCTCCGGCGCCGGCCCCGCCGCCAGCGGCAGCAGGGTGGCCACGCAGGCGTAAAAGGCGCAGGCGTACAGCGGTCCGCCGCCCCGGCCCCAAGCCAGGTCCAGTTCGCGCCGGAACAGGGTCAGGAAGGCGCTCACCGGAACACCGCCCGCGGTTGCGCCGGATCGGTGTTGTCGAACAGCACCCAGGCGCGGCGCTCCGGGTCGCAGGCCGCTTTATAGAGGGTCCAGGCGCCTTCGTAGCGCTCCCGATGGAGGGCCTCAGCCGCGTCGCCGAGCTCCGCCCTGTCGCGGGTGATCCCGCGTGCGATCGTGACCTCGGCCGGGGCGGCGACGAACACCACCGCCTCCCAGGCCCCGTCGAACTCGGGCCGTTGCAGGAAGGTGCCGTCGACGATCAGCACGCTCCCGGGGGCGGCCCCCAAAGGCGCGCCCTCTGCCGGCCGGTCGTTCTCCAGGTCGAAACAGCCGGTCTGGTACAGGCCGTCGCCGCCGGGCCCGAGCGGATCCAGCAGCAGGCGCCGCACCGCGCCGTAGTCGCGCGCGTCCTCGTAATACCCGACGGCAGAGCCGCGTCCGCGCGCCCAACGCTCCGCCCGGGGACGGTGGAAGCCGTCCAGGGACGCGCGGATCGCCCGCGCCCCGATCGCGGCGGCCAGTTCGCCGGCGAGCGTCGTTTTGCCCGCCGCCGTGCGCCCGTCGACAGCGACGCGGATCGTGCGTCCGGCCGATAGGTCGAGCAGCCGGTCGGCGACGACCCGGATCGCGGCGTCGCGTTCGGGGCTCATGCACCGGCTCCGATCTCGACCGGACGTGCGGGGATCGGCAGCGGGTCGTGGACGGCGGCCAGGATCATGCCGCCGCCGGCCAGGTGCCCGGCCATCAGCTCTCCGACCAGCGACCGGCGCTCGGCGTCCAGCGGCGCCAGCGGCTCGTCCAGCAGCCACAGCGGCCGGGGCGCGGCCAGCAGGCGGCCCAGAGACACGCGGCGGCGCTGGCCCGCCGACAGCTTGCGGGTTTCGAGGTTCAGCAGCCGACCCAGCCGCAGGCGTTCGGCGGCGGCCCGCGCGCTCGCCTCCGACCCGCCGGTCCACAGGGCCTGGAACCGCAGCTCCTCCCAGGCGGTGCGCCCGGGCTTCAGCCCGTCCTGGTGACCGAGCAGGTGCAGGCCCCGCGCGCGCGCCTCCTCCGCATCGTCGGCGCCGGGGAAGGCGACCGTCCCTGCCCGGGGCCGGATGAACCCGGCGATCGCCCGCAGCAGCGAGGTCTTGCCCGAGCCGTTGGCGCCGGTCAGCGCCACGGCCTCGCCGGGCGCCAGCGCGAACGACAGCCCCTCGAACAGCACCCGCTCGCCGCGGGCGAGGCTCAGGTTCTCGACGGTCAGGCCGGAGATCATCAGTGGACCGAAAAACGCGATGCAGGGCTGCGACATTGGAAGGCGGAGCGCCTCTCCCTCCTCCCTCGAGGGGAGGAGGGCGGGGTGGAGGGTGTTCGCGCCGAGGGTCGGGGGTTCCGCACAGGAGGCGGGACCGGACCGTACCGCCTCAAGCGCCTTCTGCCGTCCTGTCGCGCGCGCACCCCCATCCCCGCCCTTCCCCCCTCGAGGGGGAAGGGAGTGTGTCGCGCCCCGTCGGTAGAGCGGCAAGAAAGCGCCTGATCACCGGTGTCGGGCGCGGTCTGCGGAGCCTCGACGCCGCGTCCCCGGGCGTCTAAGAAGCGCGCGGCCGTGCGGGGCTCCCGCGGCGCCGGTCGGGACCCTGTGCGTCCCGGCCCCAAGCGCGCGAACCCTTCAGACCCGTTTCGGGCGGCCCGTTCGAGCAAGAGGATCACCCATGTCCGTCGACAGTCTGAAAACCCGCCGGGACCTTTCCGTCGGGAGGAAGAAGTACGTCTATTACAGCCTGGCCGCGGCCGAGGAAGCCGGTCTGGCCGGAATCTCGCGCCTGCCTCGCTCCATGAAGGTGCTGCTGGAGAACCTGCTGCGCAACGAGGACGGGGTCTCGGTCACCGAGGCCGATCTGCGAGCGGTCGCCGCCTGGCTCCAGAACAAGGGCTCGGTCGAGCACGAGATCGCCTTCCGCCCCGCGCGGGTGCTGATGCAGGACTTCACCGGCGTGCCGGCGGTGGTCGACTTGGCCGCCATGCGCGACGCCATGACCAAGCTCGGCGCCGATCCGACCAAGATCAATCCGCTGAACCCGGTGGACCTGGTCATCGACCACTCGGTGATGGTCGACCACTTCGGCACGCCCGAAGCCGCCGCCGCCAACGTCAAGCGCGAGTACGAGCGCAACATCGAACGCTACCGGTTCCTG
>DASPKD010000164.1:0-2563 GCA_035628275.1 Caulobacteraceae bacterium
CGATCCGATCTGCGCCCTGCAGGCGGCGATGGAGGGCTACGAGGTCCAGACCGTCGAGGACGTGGCGGCCAAGGCCGACATCTTCGTCACCGCGACCGGCAACAAGGACGTGCTGACCGTCGATCACATGCGGGCGATGAAGAACAACGCCATCGTGTGCAACATCGGGCACTTCGACAGCGAGATTCAGATCTCGGGCCTGCGCAATTTCAAGTGGGACGAGATCAAGCCGCAGGTCCACCACGTGGAATTCCCCGACGGCAAGAAGATCATCGTGCTGTCGGAAGGCCGGCTGGTGAACCTGGGCAACGCGACGGGCCATCCGTCGTTCGTGATGTCGGCCAGCTTCACCAACCAGACCCTGGCCCAGATCGAGCTTTGGACCAACAACCAGGCCTACGAGAAGAAGGTCTACACGCTGCCGAAGCACCTGGACGAGAAGGTCGCCATGCTCCACCTCGACAAGCTCGGGGCCAAGCTGACCAAGATGACCAAGGAGCAGGCCGACTACATCGGCGTGAAGCCCGAAGGTCCGTTCAAGCCGGACCACTACCGGTACTGAGTGCTATAGGGCCGGTATGCCCCTGGCCCTGATCCTCTCCTCCTACGTCGCGGCCAGCCGGGTGGGCGGCGTGGCGCAGGCGATGGCGCTGGCGCCGTTCAAGATCGATCCGGTGCTGGTTCCGACGGTCGTCTACGGCCGCCATCCCGGATGGGGCGCGCCCGGCGGCGCGGACGTGGGCGCGAATGCCTTCCGCGGCGTGATCGAAGGCGTGGTCGCGCAGGGGATGCTCGGCCTCGCCGACGTGCTGATCACCGGCTACTTCGCCTCCGCCGAGCAGGTGTGGATCGCGGCCGAAACCATCGACCGGGCCCGCGCCGCCGACCGCACCGGCGCCTACGGCCCCAAGCTGACCGTCATCGTCGATCCGATCATGGGCGACGAGGGATCGGGCCTGTACGTGCCCGAGGACGTGGCCGAGGCGATCGCGCTCGACCTGGTCCCCCGCGCCGACATCTTGACCCCCAACGCGTGGGAGCTGGCCCGACTGACGAGCCTGGAGGCCGACACGTCCCGCGCCATGGCCGAGACCGCGCGCACGCTCGGGCGGCCGGTGCTGGTCACCTCCGTGCCCGTGTCCAAGACCGAGATCGGCGTGCTGTACGTGGACCGGCGCACCTCGACTCTGGCGGCCCACGCGCGGCTCAAGGCGGTGCCGAACGGCATGGGCGACGTGGTCTGCGCCCTGTTCGCCGCCGGGCTGATCGACGGGCTGGCCCCGTGGGAGGCCCTGTTCCGCGCCGTCCAGGGCGTGGCCGAGGTGGCGCAGGCCGCGGCCGAGTGGAAGGCGCCGGAGCTGCCGCTGGCGGCGGTCGCCGAACGGCTGGTGCGCCCGAAGGCGGCGGTGCGTATAGAGACGCTCTCGTAAGTCCGCCGGAGTCGCCTGTGACCGAGATCGCCGGGTCCGCCCCCGCCCGCTTCGCCCGCGTGAAGGACCAGTTCGCCGCCCACTTCGCGAGCGGCGAGGAGATCGGCGCCCGCTTCACCGCGGCGGTGGACGGCGAGGTGCTGGTCGATCTGTGGGGCGGCGCCGCCGACCGGGCGGGAACCCGGCCGTTCGACGCCGACACCCTGACGCCGGTGTTCTCCACCACCAAGGCGGTCACCGCTATCCTGATGGCGCGCCTGGTCGAGCAGGGAAAGCTCGACTACGACCAGCGCGTCTCCGAGATCTGGCCCGAGTTCGGCCAGGCGGGGAAGGAGCGGGTCACCGTCGCCCAGCTGCTGTCCCACCAGGCGGGCCTGCCGGGGCTGAACCCGCCGCAGGATCCGACCGTCTGGTACGATCCGCAGGCGGTGGTGAGCGTGCTGGCCGCCCAGGCGCCGATGTGGCCGCTCGGCGGCGGCTCGGGCTACCACCCGGTGACGGTCGGCTACATGGCCGGCGAGATCTTCCGCCGCGTGGACGGACGCACGATCGGCCAGGCGCTGCGCCAGGACTTCGCCGAGCCGTTCGGCCTGGACCTGTGGATCGGCCTGCCGGACTCCGAGCACCACCGCGCTCCGGACATCCGCAAGCCGACCGGCTTCCCCGACCTGGGGCCGCTGGACGAGGTCAAGCGCTCGGCCTTCCTGGACAAGGGCTCCGCGCCCGCGGGCCGCGGCTCGGCCGACTGGCGGCGGATGGAGATTCCCTCCGCCAACGGCCACGCCACCGCTCCGGCGCTGGCCCGGATGCTGGCGGTGGTGGCGACGGGCGGGCGGCTGGACGGCAAGCGGGTGCTTTCGACCGGCACGCTGTCGCAGCTCACGCGCGAGCGGGTCTACGGCCACGACCGGGTGCTGCCCTTCACCCTGTCCTGGGGCGCGGGGCTCCTGCGCAACAAGGGCTGGAAGATCTACGGCCCGGGCGAACTGGCGGTCGGCCACTCCGGCTGGGGCGGCTCCTGCGCCTTCGCCGACCCGGAGACGCGGGTCTCGGCGGCCTACGTGATGAACAAGCAGTCCGTCCACCTGATCGGCGACCCCCGGCCGCTGAGGCTGATCGAGGCGCTGTACCGG
>DASPKD010000165.1:0-2259 GCA_035628275.1 Caulobacteraceae bacterium
CCCAGCTGCGGCGCGCCGCCGTCCTGGGCGGTCCCGAGCACGACCAGTTCGACCTCGCAGGCGGGCATGGGCGTCTTCTCCGGCAGCACCGCGCAGCCGGCCAGGGCCGCGGCGGCGATCAGGGCGGTCAGGCGGGCGAGCGTGCGCATGGCCCGAGGCGTAGCGCGGTTTCCCCAAACCGCGAAGGCCGGATAGGGTCGGCTCCATGCGCCGCATCAACTCGCTTTATCTGTCCGGTCCCGACCGCTGGTTTCCCGGCGCCCAGGTCCACGCCCGGCGACAGCGCGACCTGTGCGCCGCGGCCGGGTTCGTGGGCGTCACCGCCTTCGACGGCCTGCTGACGGAGACCGAGCCGTCCGAGGCGATGGCGCGGGAGATCTACGCCGACCGGGTGGGGCGCCTTCGCGCCTGCGACGCGGTGATCGCCAACCTGACGCCCTGGCGCGGGCCGGGCTGCGACCCGGGCACGGCGTTCGAGGTCGGTTTCGCCTCGGCGCTGGGCAAGCCGGTGTTCGGCTATCTGAACGTCGCCGACGAGGACGAGGCCGATCACCGCGAGCGCGTGGAGCTGATGATCGGCGCCCAGCCCGACGACGACGGCGTCTGGCGCGACATTTACGGCTGCGAGGTCGAGGACTTCGCCCTGCCCGAGAGCCTGATGCTGTGGGCCGAGTCGCGCCGCCTGATCGTGATCGTCACCCCCGAGCCGCTGCACGACCTGACCGGGCTGGAGCTGGTGCTGGATACGGTGCGGCTGTACGCGGATTGATCTCCTTCCTCCCTCCCCGTCATGGGGAGGGACAGACCGGCCCGAGCCGGCCAGGGGGGGGATGTGGCGGACAGTTCCCCACGCATCACCCACACGTTCTCAGATTTCGCTAACCGGCTGAAACGGCGTAGCTATTGCGCTGCTGCTCAACGTCCGCTTTCGACCCATAGCGGACGTTCGGAGTAGCCGCCTTGTGAGCACATACGCCACCGTCGGTGGCGGCCAAACACGTTATCCAGCTGACTACACACGCACTAACGCAAGGGCGAGCTCTTCCCAAGAAGGTATGCGGCCGCCAGTGCAGTGAGTACACATATACAACTGAAGCCGATGACGTCTACAAATAGCCCATCGCGAAACACAGGGCCCGCTGACCCAAAGAATAAGCCAATGAGCGGCATCAAGATTTCTATCTTCCTGGTTTCCATCGCATCACCTATTCCGCCGGCTCCACAAAGGATGTGGAGGTCCGCTGTTCACCCATAGCACAGGGCGTCCGCTTGGGTGCCAGAAGGCGCAAGGTCCGCTTTCCGGCACTGGGCCGGTGTCCGCTTCCGACCCATAGCAGACCTTCTGTCTCGCCCCGAGCTGCGCTCGGGCCACACTCCCCATAAAAGGGAGGGTTACAGCCACTCCAACCCCGCCTCGCCCCTGAACACCGCCTCCGCCTGGGGCGTGTGCTTGGCGCCGGAGCCGTCGTGCAGGACCAGCGGCGGAAGCAGCTGCAGCGGCGCCTTGCCGGTCTTGACCGCTCGCACCAGCACCCGCTTGGCGGGCGCCTCGGCGAACGGTTGGATCGGGCGGATCTGGAACGAGCCCGCCTGCCCCCCCAGCAGGGCCAGCAGGTCCGCCAGCCGTTCGGCGCGGTGGATCAGGATCACCCGCCCGCCTTCGCGCACCGCCTTCAGCAGAAACCGCGTCCAGGCGTCCAGACCCGTGTCTGCGATCCAGGCGCCGCGCTTGGCCGGATCCGGCGCCCGCAAGGCGGACGGATCGTCGAAGAACGGCGGGTTCGCCGCCGCGACGTCGAACGGCGGCTCGCCCGGCGCCAGGAACCCGTGCGCGGCGAACCCCCGGCCGACGTCTCCGGCGCGGACCTCGACCCGGCCTGCGGCCTGGTTCAGCTCGACGTTGCGCCGGGCGAGCGCCAGCGCCGCCTCGTCGCGCTCCACCCCGGTGAAGCGGGCGCCCGGCAGCCGCGCCGCGCCCTGGAACAGCACCGCGCCTGCGCCGCAACCCGCCTCCAGCACCCGCTCGCCCGGTCTGGCGTCGATCGCGGCGGCCAGCAGGGCGGCGTCCATGCCGGCGCGATAGCCTCGCGCCGGCTGCAGCAGGGTGACGCGCCCGTCCAGCAGGCGGTCCTGGGTGGTCTCCTCGGGCGCGGAATTTTGATCGGTCACGGGCTCGGCGATGGGCTAGAGTGCGGCTTGACCTCGGGGGAGGGGGCCGCCAATTGTGCCGCGCGCACGCGCCGTCGCGCCAGTAGGCGC
>DASPKD010000166.1:0-10922 GCA_035628275.1 Caulobacteraceae bacterium
CCTGAACCCCGAGCGGGTGTCCATGCCCGACTTCGACATCGACTTCTGCCAGGAGCGGCGGGAGGAGGTGATCGCCTACGTCCAGGAGAAGTACGGCCGCGACCGGGTGGCCCAGATCATCACCTTCGGCACGCTGCAGGCCCGCGCGGTGCTGCGCGACGTGGGCCGGGTGCTGCAGCTGCCGCTGGGCCAGGTGGACCGCCTGGCCAAGATGGTGCCGGCCAACCCCGCCAACCCCGTCACCCTGGCCCAGGCCATCGAGCTTGAGCCCCGGCTGAAGGAGGCCAAGCGCGACGACCAGGCGGTGGCGAACCTGCTGGAGACCGCGCTCCGGCTCGAGGGGCTGTACCGCAACGCCTCCACCCACGCCGCGGGCGTGGTGATCGGCGACCGGCCGCTGACCGAGCTGGTGCCGCTGTACCAGGACCCGCGCTCGGACTTGCCGGCGACCCAGTTCAACATGAAGTGGGTGGAGAGCGCGGGCCTGGTGAAGTTCGACTTCCTCGGCCTGAAGACCCTGACGGTGCTGGACCGGGCGGTGGCCCTGCTGAAGAAGCGCGGCGCCGAGGTGGACCTGTCGCGCCTGCCGTTCGACGACACGGCCTCCTACGAGCTGATGGCGTCCGGCCAGACCATCGGGGTGTTCCAGCTCGAAAGCCAGGGCATGCGCGACACCCTGCGCAAGATGCGCTGCTCCTCTATCGAGGAGATCACCGCCCTGATCTCGCTCTATCGGCCGGGCCCGATGGACAACATCGACACCTTCGTCGACTGCAAGTTCGGCCGTAAGCCCGTGGACGTGCTGCACCCCTCGCTGGAGCCGGTGCTGAAGGAGACCTACGGGGTCATCGTCTACCAGGAACAGGTGATGCAGATCGCCCAGATCCTGGCCGGCTACAGCCTGGGCGAGGCCGACCTGCTGCGCCGGGCGATGGGCAAGAAGAAGAAGGAGGAGATGGACCTGCAGAAGGCCAGGTTCGTCTCCGGCGCGGCCGAGAAGGGCGTGCCCGCCGCCCAGGCCGACGGCATCTTCGAGCTGGTGGCCAAGTTCGCCGGCTACGGCTTCAACAAGAGCCACGCCGCCGCCTACGCCCTGATCGCCTACCAGACCGGCTGGCTGAAGGCGAACCACCCGGTCGAGTTCTTCGCCGCGTCGATGAGCCTGGACATCGCCAACACCGACAAGCTGGCGGTGTTCTACCAGGACGCCCGCCGGTTCGGGGTGAAGGTGCGCCCGCCGGACGTGAACCGCTCCATGGCCGACTTCGACGTTGAGGACGGCGAGGTGCTGTACGCGCTGGGCGCGGTGCGCAACGTCGGGCTGGAGGCGATGAAGCACCTGGTGCAGGTGCGCGAGCAGGGCGGGCGCTTCCGCGACCTGTTCGACTTCCTGGAGCGGGTCGATCCGAAGGCCGTCAACAAGCGGGCGCTGGAGAACCTGGCCCGCGCCGGCGCCTTCGATTCCATCCATCCGAACCGGGCCCAGATCGTCCAGGCCGCCGACCAGCTGATCGCCTACGCCCAGTCGGTCGCCGCCGAGCGCGCCTCGGCGCAGGTCAGCCTGTTCGGCTCGGGCGGCGAGGCGACCCGGCCGCGCCTGCCCAAGGTCGATCCCTGGATCGGCCCGCAGAGGCTGGACGAGGAGCTGTCGGCGGTCGGCTTCTACCTGTCCGGCCACCCGCTGGAGGACATGGTCGAGGTGCTGCGCCGCCGCCGCACCATACTGATGGCCGAGGCCATGGAGCTGGCCGAGGGCGGGCAGGAGGCGTTCCGCATGGCCGGCGTGGTCCGCCGCAAGCAGGAGCGCGCCTCGGCCCGCACCGGCGAGAAGTTCGCCTTCGTCACCCTGTCGGACCCCACAGGCGAGTACGAAGTGCTGTTCCCGCCCGAGTCGCTGCGCAAGTGCCGCGAGGTGCTGGAGGTCGGCGCCGCCGTGGTGCTGAAGGTCCGCGCCAAGGCCAACGACGGGGAGGTGCGCTTCTTCGGCGACGAGGCCGAGCCGATCGCCGCCACCGTCGAGCAGTCGGCGGCGGGCCTGCGCGTGCACCTTTCGCCGCGCTCGGCCGAGGTCGAGGCGCTGAAGGCGCGGCTCGCGCCCGCGGCCTCCGCAAAGGGAGGAGGCGAGGTGGTGCTGGTCGCCGCCGTCGACGGCGCGCGCGAGATAGAGCTGCGCCTGCCCGGCCGCTATCGCCTGGACGCCTCGCTGCGCGGCGCGCTCAAGACCGCGCCGGGCGTCCTGATGCTGGAGGATGCGTGAGCGCCGAGCGGGAGAGTCGGGAGCACGACCCCGCTCCACGCTCCTCCTGGCGCACTCTGATCCACCGCGAGTTGGACCCGAGCGCCAGGCGCTCCGGGCTGTCGCTCACCAACCAGGTGCTGGCTGTGCTGATCGCTTCGGCCACCATGATCGCCGTAGCCGAAACTGAACCGACATTGGCGGGCTTCGCTTCAGCGTTCGCCGTGGCCGAGGCGGTGTTCGGCCTCGCGTTCGGACTGGAGTATGCGGCGCGCCTGTGGACCGCGCCCGAGCGCCGGCACGGCGAGGCTTCATGGCGCGCCAGAGCGCGCTTCATGCTCTCACCGTCCGGCCTGCTGGACCTCGCGGCCGTGCTGGGATCGTTCAGCGGGGTGGGAACCGGTGCGTTCGTTCTTCGCCTGCTTCGCCTCGCCCGCATTCTGCGATTGGCCAAGCTAGGCCGCATGTCCAGAGCCGCTCTGCACATAAGCGAGGCGGTGGCTTCCCGACGGGATGAACTGCTGCTCAGCGCCGCGGCGGGACTGGCGCTCATGCTCGCCGCTGCTACGGGTTTGTACATGGCCGAAGGCGAGGCTCAGCCCGACAAGTTCGGCAGCATACCGCGCGCGCTTTGGTGGGCGGTGGCGACCACGACCACGGTCGGTTACGGCGACGTTTTTCCTGTCACGGCCTTGGGGAAGTTGCTTGCATCGCTCACCGCCGTCTTCAGCATCGGCTTGGTCGCGCTGCCGGCCGGCATCTTGGCGGCGGCCTTCAGCGACGCCGTACAGCGACACAAGAGCGAGCAGGCCGCAACAGGTGCGGCAAGGCTCGAAGAAGCCTGAAAGCAGAGGAAGCGTCATGCCCGAACCGCAACGCCACAAGGGATCCTGCCACTGCGGGGCGATCCGCTTCACCGTCGAGACGGCGCTGGAGGGCGTCATCGAGTGCGACTGCTCGCATTGCTGGCGCAAGGGCTTCCTGCTGGCCTTCGTGCCCGCGGAGCAGTTCGCGCTGGAGAGCGGCGAGGACGCGCTCAGCGAATACCGCTTCAACCGCCACGCCATCGAGCATCGCTTCTGCAAGATCTGCGGGGTCCAGCCCTTCGGCCGCGGCACGGGCCCCGATGGCGCCGCCACGGTCGCCGTCAACGTCCGCACCCTGGAGGACGTCGAGCCCTGGTCGGTGGAAGCGACCCGCGTGAACGGGCGGAGTTTCTAAGCGTCTCCCCTCCCGTCAAGGGAGGGAGCGCACGCTAATCCAGCCGCGTCCAGCCGCCGGGTTTCAGCACTTCCAGGGGACGGAAGCGGGCCTTGTAGGCCATCTTCTCGCTGCCGGGGACCCAGTAGCCCAGGTAGACGAACGGCAGGCCCGCAAGCCTAGCCTGGACCACGTGGTCCAGGATCACGAACGAGCCCAGGCTATGGCGCGCCAGGGTCGGGTCGTAGAAGCTGTAGACCAGCGACAGGCCGTCGCCGAGCAGGTCCACCAGAGCGCAGGCGATCAGGTCGCCGGGACCCCCGTCGTTCGAGGCGGAGCGGTATTCGATCAGGTGGGTGCGGACGGCGGTGTCCTCGACCATGGCCACGTAGTCGGGCCAGGTCATGTCGCTCATTCCGCCCTCGGCGTGGCGGGCGTTCAGGTAGCGACGGAGCAGGTCGAACTGCTCCATGGTCGCCTCCGATTCCACCAGGTGGCGGGTCAGGCCGGTGTTGCGCTCCAGCACCCGCCGCTCTGATCGGGAGAAGACGTAGGCGGTCGCCGGAATCCGCGCCGAGATGCAGGCGTCGCAGGCCTCGCAGGCCGGGCGGTAGGCGATGTTCTGGGACCGGCGGAAGCCGATCTGGGTCAGGGAATCGTTGACCGAGGCGCCCTCAGACAGCGGCAGGTGGGCGAACACCTTTCGCTCGTCCTTGCCCGGCAGATAGGGGCACGGCGACGGGGCCGTGAGGAAGAAACGCAGCTGCCGGGTCGAGAAATGCTGGGTCACTGACGGTCGCCGAAGCTTTGCGCCGGATTAGCGCTCATAGGCGTAACGCCTGCAAGGCCGATCCGCTTCACAGACTGCCGTCGGAAGGCAGAACCGGCGCCTCCCGTAGCAAAATGATCGCAATGCGACGGTTGCCGGCCAGCGTCGGATCGTCCGGATAGAGCGGGTCCGAGCCCGCCTTGCCCGACACCTGATAGACCCGGTCGGAGTCCACGCCCGCGGCCTGCATCACCTGGCGCGCGGCGTCGGCGCGGGCGGCCGACAGCGGCCAGTCGCCTTCGTTCTTGCCGTAGCCGGCGGAAGCGCTGGTGTGGCCGGTGATGGTGATGCGGTTGGGCAGCTGGTTCACCACCCGGGTGACCGCGCGCAGCAGCAGGCGAGCGCGGTCGTTGGGCCGGGCCGAGCCGGGCTCGTACATCGAGCGGCCCTCCTGATCGACCAGCTGGATGCGCAGACCCTCGGGCGTTTGGTCGACCAGCAGGTGCTTGGACAGCTCCGACAGCTCGGGCATGTCCTGCATGGCCTGGCGCAGCGACTGGGCCGCGCTCTGGAACGCCGCCGCCTCGCGCCGGGCGATCTCCTGGCGCAGGGCCTCCTCGCTGGCGTCCGACAGGGCGGCGGAGTCGCTCTGGCCCTGCTGTT
This sequence comes from Caulobacteraceae bacterium, assembly GCA_035628275.1. Classification (GTDB taxonomy): domain Bacteria; phylum Pseudomonadota; class Alphaproteobacteria; order Caulobacterales; family Caulobacteraceae; genus DASPKD01. Next base: position 4,869 of record DASPKD010000166.1, read on the forward strand.
CGGTCTGGGGCGCCTCAGGCGAGAGCTGCTGGATCACCGACATGGCGCCCTCGCTCTTCACCCCGTCGTCGCCCAGCGCCGTGCCGGCCAGGATGCCGCCCGAGCCCGAGGTCGACTCGCTGACGCTGGCCGGGGCGAAGTAGTCGGCGATGCCGCGCTTCTGCTCGGGGCTGGTGGTGTTGATCAGCCACATCAGCAGGAAGAAGGCCATCATGGCGGTGACGAAGTCGGCGTAGGCCACCTTCCACGCGCCGCCGTGGTGACCGCCGCCGATCACCTTCTTGACCTTCTTGATCATCACCGGCGCGCCGGACACGGCCATGCGGAACTCCTGGAAATATGAGCCGAGGCTAGGTCGCTTAAGGTTAAGAGCGGGTTGCGCGCGGGGGCGGCGCGGCCTAGGTCCCCGCGGGTGGACGCCGAGACCTCACGCCAGTACCGCCGCGCCCTGGGCGCCTTTCCGACCGGGGTGACCGTGATCACCGCCGAGGATGCGGTCGGGGCGCTGGGCCTGACGGTCAATTCCTTCACCTCCGTGTCGCTGGATCCGCCGCTGATCCTGTGGTGCCTGGACGACGGGTCGGACCGCCGGCACGCCTTCGCCGAGGCCGGGCGGTTCGTGGTCAACGTGCTGGCCGCCGACGACGAGGCGCATTCTCGCCGGTTCTCGCGCGGGGCCTCGCGGCTGACCGAAGAGGACATGGAACGCGGGACCACCGGGGCGCCGCTGCTGAAGGGGGCGCTGACGCGGCTGGAATGCGAGACGCGCGAGCGGATCCAGGTCGGCGACCATCTGGTGATCGTGGGCGAGGTTCGCGCCTGGGACGCGCAAGAGGGCGACGCCCTGACCTTCTTCCGCGGGCGCTACGGACGAACGGGGGAGGGGACGTGAGGATCGGATTCGCAGGCCTGGGCGTAATGGGCGCGCCGATGGCGGGGTGGCTGGTCAAGGCCGGACATGCGGTCACCGGCTTCAATCGTTCGCCGGACAAGGCGCGGGCCTGGGCGCAGGCGAACGGCGCGCAGTGGGCGCCCGCGGCCAGCGAGGCGGCGGACGGGGCGGAGCTGTTCGTGCTGTGCGTCGGCAACGACGAGGACGTGCGCCAGGTCGTCGGCGAGGCCCTGCCGCGAACGGCGCCGGGGTGCGTGTTCGTCGACCACACCACCACCTCCGCCAAGGTCGCGCGGGAGATGGCCGGGCTGTGCGCGGAGAGGGGGCGCGCCTTCGTCGACGCGCCGGTGTCGGGCGGGCAGGCGGGGGCGGAGAACGGCAAGCTGTCGGTGATGGCCGGGGGCGATCCGGACGCCTTCGCCCGGGTCGAGCCTGTGCTGGGCGCCTACGCCAAGGCGGTGCGGCTGATGGGGCCTCCCGGCTCGGGGCAGCTCACCAAGATGGTCAATCAGATCTGCATCGCCGGCGTGGTGCAGGGGCTGGCCGAGGCGGTGCATTTCGCCAAAGGGGCGGGGCTGGACACGACAGCTGTCTACGAGGCGATCAGCCAGGGTGCGGCCCAGTCGTGGCAGATGGACAACCGCTGGGCGACGATGGCGGAGAACCGCTTCGACTTCGGCTTCGCCGTGGACTGGATGCGCAAGGACCTGGGGCTGGTGCTGGAGGAGGCGCGGGCCAACGGCAGCCATCTGGCGCTGACCGCCCTGGTCGACCAGTTCTATTCGGAGGTCCAGGCCATGGGCGGCGCCCGCTGGGACACCTCCAGCCTGGCGGCCAGGCTGGAGGCGCGGCGAGGGCGTTGACCCGTCAGGCGTTCGGAGCGCCGGTGGTGTTCACCATCCAGGGCACGCCGAAGCGGTCGACGAAGGCGCCGTACCCCGGCGACCAGAAGGTGGCCGCGAACGGCATCACCACCTTGCCGCCCGCCGACAACGCGTCGAACCAGCGGCGAGCCTCCTCGGCGTCGTCGGTGTGCAGCGTCACGTCGAAGCCGTTCAGGGGCTTGTCGTAGTTGGGCGCGAACTGCGGGATGGCGTCGAAGCCCATGATCGCCTGATCGCCGACCTCCAGCCAGCAGTGCATCAGCAGGTCTTTGTACTCGGGCCCGACCGGCATGTCCGGCGGACCGTCTCCGTACGACATGGCGACGGTGACCTTGCCGCCCAGGACCTCGGCGTAGAACTCAAACGCCTCGCGGCATCGCCCTTTGAAGGTCAGGCTAGTTACAATCTTCATGAGACTCCTCCTGGTGTTGAACCCCAAGGACGGTCGGGACGCGCCCGATCCGACACTTGTGCGAGCCGCTTGTCTGGATCGCGCCGGTGGATCAGTTCTAGGGGCGAACTCGAGCGGGGAGCGACATGGAAAAGAGGGCCGGCGCCGCGGAGCACGAGGTCTGGGCGCTTTGGCGGGCTTACAAGCGCCTGTTCAGCACCTGGAGCCTGCCGATCTCCACCTTCTTCACGCCCGGCGCCTGGGGGTGGCTCGGCAACGACGTGGTCTCGGGCCTGCGCAAGAACGGCTCGACCCGCAAGGCGTTCGAGCTGCTGCTGCCGCTGTCGGACGAGCAGTTCGACAAGCTGTCCGCCCTGGTGTCGGTGAATCTGCGGCGGCAGGAGCAGGGCTTTCAGGTGCTGGCGGTGTTCTACGTCTCCGTGCCGCTGACCTTCGCCCTGTTCGTGGGCGAGATCGCGCCCGGCGAGGTGCTGGCCTTCATCCGCGAGGAGCCGCAGGCGGCTTGGCGCATGGTCTTCTCGCTGGCGGCGGTGACGTTGCTCTATCTAGCGGCGCTATGGCGTTCGCGACAGATGATGCACGTGCTGGATCTGGTCCGCATCGAACGCGGCCAGTCGCCGTACACGGCGCTGGAGCTGCGGGACGTGGGGTGATTCACCTGCATCCTGAAGAACTGCGATACATTCGAACGTCTTGACGGTGCTGGTTCGCCCCCGCAGCTTGCTGTGGGGGTGACCATGCGTCATTTATTCTTTGGGCTGGCGGCGAGTTGCGTCGTCTTCGGTGGCGGCGACGCCTTGTGTCAGGAAGGTCCCCCGGAAAGCGCGCCTGCGCCCGACTACAGTCTCGATAAGTATTATCCGACGAGAGCTCGCGAGGATGAGGTGTGGGGCCGTGCGACTGTAGAGTGTGTCGTGCAGCCGGACGGGCATCTCGACGAGTGCCGCATAATCAGCGAATCTCCGTTGGAGTACGGGTTCGGGCAAGCTACCGCCACGTTCATGAAGAATCAGGTTCGGTTTCGGATCGAGGCGGGCCGAAGCCCGACGGTCGGGCAGGTCGTCCGTCAAACCGTCAACTGGCGCCTTTCATAGTCGTTTACGCCCCCAGCAGCCGCGCCGCCCTCGGGGCGAAGTAGCTGAGCACGCCCGCGCAGCCGGCGCGCTTGCAGGCCGTGAGCGTCTCCAGGATGGCCCGGTCCTCGTCCAGCCAGCCGTTCAGGGCGGCGGCGCGGATCGCGGCGTACTCGCCCGAGACCTGGTAGGCGAAGGTCGGCACGCGGAAGGTCTCCGACACCCGCCGCACGATGTCGAGGTAGGGCATGCCGGGCTTGACCATCACCATGTCGGCGCCCTCGGCCAGGTCCATGGCGACCTCGCGCAGGGCCTCGTCGGTGTTGGCCGGGTCCATCTGGTAGGTCTTCTTGTCGCCCTGCAGAGCGGAGGCCGAGCCTACCGCCTCGCGGTAGGGACCATAGAAGGCCGAGCCGTACTTGGCGGCGTAGGACAGGATCAGGGTGTCGTGCCGGCCCGCCTGTTCCAGCGCCCGGCGGATCGCGCCCACCCGCCCGTCCATCATGTCCGAGGGGCCGACCACGTCGGCGCCGGCCTCGACCTGGACCAGCGCCTGTTCGACCAGCCGTTCCACCGACTCGTCGTTGACGATGCGGCCGTCCCTCATCACCCCGTCGTGGCCGTGGTCGGTGTAGCAGTCCAGCGCCACGTCGCACATCACGCCGATCTCGGGCGCGGCGTCCTTGATCGCGCGCACCACCGTGGGGATCAGCCCGTGCGGGTCCATCGCCTCGGTGGCGGTGGCGTCCTTGCGCGCGCCGTCGATGTTGGGGAACAGGGCGACCAGCGGAATGCCCAGGTCGCGCGCCTCCTTCGCCGCCTTCACCGCCTCGGCGACGTTCAGCCGGTCGACGCCGGGCATGGAGGGAACCGGAATCCGCGCCTCCTGCCCGTCATGCACGATCAGAGGCCAGACGAGGTCGGCGGGCGTGACCGTCGTCTCGCGCACCAGCCGCCGGGTCCAGTCGGCCTGGCGCAGGCGGCGGGGGCGGGCGAGGGGATAGGAAGGCGCAGGCATGGCGGCCTGAGTAGCGGCAAAGACGCGTTCGCGTAAGGGAGCAGGGCCTCAGGGCCGGCCGCTGAACGCCTTCATCCCCTTCACCTCGGCCATCGCGATCATCTCGGTGTCGCCGGAGCTGTCGCCGTAGGCGGCTGCGAGGGCGACGTCCTCGCCGTAGGCGGCTTTCAGGCGCGCCACCTTTTCCGGTCCGCGGCAGTTGGGGCCGTCGAAGGCGCCGGCCACGCGGTCTTGCGCGTCGAAGGCCAGGCGGGTGCCCAGCAGGTCGTCGGCGCCCAGCCTGGCGGCGAAGGGAGCGACGGTCACGGCGGGGGAGGCGGTGACGATCACCCGCCAGGCGCCCTTCGCCCCCCAGTCATGCCAGGTCGCCAGGGCGTCGGGGCGCATGAAGCGCGACCAGACGGCCTCGGCGAAGGCTTCGGCGTCCGCTTCGACCCTGGATTTCGCCTCGCCGGCGAGAAACTCGGCAACCGCTGCCGTTTTCATCCGTTCCCTGTCGCGATCCCCCACGTAGCGCAGGGCGGCGGGCGTGAGCCGGAGCAGACCCGAGATGAGACGCGGCCGCGGAGTCCTCCAGGCGAGGAAGGCGGTGAAGCTGTCCTTCACCGTCAGGGTGCCGTCGAAATCGAAGGCGACGATCGGCCGCCCGGGGTGGCGCGGCGCCTGTTCGCTACCCATCTACGCGGCCTCCCGAAACGATCCACAAACCTTCTCCGAGGCGCGCGGTTTCGCGCCCTTGATCCGGGAGAGGCGGTTGTGATCGAATGCCGGGACGGGAATTGTCATTTTTTGAACCCTTGCGGCCCATATCGTGCATGGTCGCATCCGGGAGACGAGCGGGGCCCGACCCGGGCCGCGCCGGTGAGTGAGAAGCGCTGATGACCAAAGCCGCGAGCGGCGACACCAAGAGCACCCTCTACTGCTCCTTCTGCGGAAAGAGCCAGCACGAGGTGCGCAAGCTGATCGCCGGGCCCACCGTCTTCATCTGCGACGAGTGCGTCGAGCTCTGCATGGACATCATCCGTGAGGAGCACAAGATCGCCTTCGTCAAGTCGAAGGACGGAGTGCCGACGCCGCGCGAGATTCGCGAGGTGCTGGACGACTACGTGATCGGCCAGGACCACGCCAAGAAGGTCCTCTCGGTGGCGGTGCACAACCACTACAAGCGCCTGAACCACGCCCAGAAGAACAACGACGTCGAGCTGGCGAAGTCGAACATCATGCTGATCGGGCCGACCGGCTCGGGCAAGACGCTCCTTGCCCAGACGCTGGCGCGCATCATCGACGTGCCGTTCACCATGGCCGACGCCACGACCCTGACCGAAGCCGGCTATGTCGGCGAGGACGTCGAGAACATCATCCTGAAGCTGCTGCAGGCGGCCGACTACAACGTCGAACGGGCCCAGCGCGGCATCGTCTACATCGACGAGATCGACAAGATCTCGCGCAAGTCCGACAACCCGTCGATCACCCGCGACGTGTCGGGCGAGGGCGTGCAGCAGGCCCTGCTGAAGATCATGGAAGGCACCGTCGCCTCGGTGCCCCCGCAGGGCGGGCGCAAGCACCCGCAGCAGGAGTTCCTGCAGGTCGACACCGCCAACATCCTGTTCATCGTCGGCGGCGCCTTCGCGGGTCTGGAGAAGATCATCTCCGCGCGCGGCGTGGGCGCCTCGATCGGCTTCGGCGCGACGGTGAAGGACCCCGACGAGCGGCGCACGGGCGAAATCCTGCGCGGCGTCGAGCCGGACGACATGATGCGCTTCGGCCTGATCCCG
>DASPKD010000167.1:0-2859 GCA_035628275.1 Caulobacteraceae bacterium
TAAAGCGTACAAGCGTTCAGTCTCTCACGCGTACACGCGGGAGAAGGCGGCCGGCGAGGATGAATACGTCGAGCTGTCCAATACCGCCGTGATGATCGTCGGGGCCGTGTTCTGGGCCTTCGTCGGTATGCTCACCGGAGCGTGGCTTCACATCTGATCGGGACCGCTCCCCAGGTCCTCGAACAGATCGCCGGCGAGCAGAGCTTTCACGGGCGCCCAGCCCGCGCGATGGATCTGGCAGGGGCCGAGCCTCTTCAGAGCCTCCGCGTGGGCGGGCGCCCGGTAGCCCTTGTGGGACCTGAAGCCGTAGCCGGGATAGAGATCGTCCATCTCCGCCATCAGCCGATCGCGCGCCGTCTTGGCCAGGATCGAGGCCGCGGCGATCGACAGCGACAGGGCGTCGCCACCCACCACCGTCCGGACCGTACACGGCAGCGGGAAGGCGTAGTTGCCGTCCACCAGCGCCACCGCAGGCTTCACCCCCAGCCCCTCGACCGCGCGCCGCATGGCGAGGCCCGTGGCGTGCAGGATGTTCAGGGTCGCGATCTCCTCCACGGAAGCGAAGGCGACCGACCAGGCGAGGGCCCGATCCTTGATCTCGGCCTCCAGCGCTTCGCGCGCCTTGGCGGTCAGCTTCTTGGAGTCGTCTATCCCCTTGGGCAGGCGGCGTACGGGCAGGATCACCGCGGCGGCCGACACCGGCCCGGCCCAGGGCCCGCGCCCGGCCTCGTCGACGCCGCAGACCGGGCCTTCGCCGCAAAGCTTTTCCAGCGTCAGGTTCGGGCCGATGCGGCGGCGGGCGGGCGTCTTCATGCGGTCTTCGCCATACGACGGACCTCGGCGTGGCGGAAGCAGGAGACGAGGTGGTCGTTCACAAGGCCGCAGGCCTGCATCCAGGCGTAGACGATCACCGGGCCGACGAAGTTGAACCCCTTCGCCCGCAGCGCCTTGGACATCTCCACCGACAGCGGCGTCTGGGCCGGCGCCTCGCCCATGACGCCGAGCGCGTTCTGGATCGGTCGGCCGTCCGTGAACGCCCAGCACCAGGCGGAGAAGTCCTCGCCGCGCTCGCGCATGTCGAGGTAGACCCGAGCGCCGCGAATCGCCGCGTCGATCTTGGCCCGAGAGCGGACGATGCCGGCGTCGGCCAGCAGACGGTTCACGTCGGCCTCGCCGTAGCGGGCGACCTTCTCGGGGTCGAAGCCGTGGAAGCCGGCGCGGAACGCCTCGCGCTTCCTCAGGATGGTGATCCAGGCGAGCCCGGCCTGGAAGCCGTCCAGCACCAGCTTTTCCCAAAGCGCGCGGGAGTCGTACTCCGGCACGCCCCACTCGCGGTCATGATAGGCGACGTAGAGCGGGTCGGTCCCGCACCAGGGGCAGCGGTGCGGCGCGCTCATGCGACCTCTGCGAAGGCGCGCACAGGGAAGGTGCCCATGCCGACCACCTTGGGCGGGGCGGCGGTGAAGCGGAAAGCCCGGTCGGGCAGGGCGCCCAGGTTGGTCAGGTGCTCGACGATCAGCACGCCCGCGCCCAGCAGGCGGGTGTGGACCGGGCGGGATCGGCCGCTGGTGTCGTCGATGTTGTGGCTGTCGATGCCGACCAGGGCCGCGCCGCGTCGGGCCAGCAGGTCGGCGGCCTCGGCGGTCAGGAACGGGTGGTTCTGAAGGTAAGCGTCGGTTCGCCAGAACCGGTCCCAGCCGGTGTGGACCAAGACCGCCTTGCCCGCGACCTCCAGCCCCTCGAATCGGTCGGCGCCGATCGCCAGGGCCTCGCCGGTCCGCACCACCAGAGCGTCCAGCCCCGCCAGCCGCCCGAGCCCCACCCGGCTGAGATCGTCGCCGTCGGCGTAGCGGTGCGACGGGCAGTCCAGATAGGTGCCGGTGTTGGCGACCATGTCGATCCGGCCGATCTGGAACTCCGACCCGTCGTCGTAGAAACCGCGCGAGGCCTCGCGGCTCCAGTAGTCGCAGATCACCGGCGCCGGCAGGCCCTTGTAGGTGACCATGCCGTCCTCGATCGCATGGCTGAGGTCGATCAGGCGCAAGCGGCGACTCCCTTGTCGTGAGGGCGGAGGATGGAGCGGTAAGAGGCCAGGGCGCAATGCGCCCTCGTCACCGCCCTTAAGCGTCGGCGCCGCGGCCGGCGCGCAGTTCGTCGCGGATCTCGGCCAGCAGCTTTTCGGTCGGCGTCGGGGCGGCCGGGGCGGCGGGGCTTTCGGCCTCGCGTTCGCGCAGGCGGTTGATCGCCTTGACCAGGATGAACACGGCGAAGGCCACGATCACGAACTGGATCACGGTGTTGACGAAGGCGCCGTACTGGATCGCAACCTTCTCCGACGCGGCGGTGGCGGGGTTGTCGGGCCGCAGCACCCATTCCAGCTTGGAAAAGTCCACCCGGCTGATCAGCAGCCCCAGCGGCGGCATGATCACCTGGTCGACCAGCGAGGTGACGATCTTGCCGAAGGCCGCGCCGATGATCACGCCGACGGCCAGGTCGACGACGTTGCCGCGCACCGCGAAGGTGCGGAATTCCCTCAGGATGTGAAGCGGCACGTCGGGTCGCTATTCGTTGTCGTCGCCCGACAGGTTCAGCCGCTCGCGCAGCTCCTTGCCGCTCTTGAAGAAGGGCACGTGCTTGGCCGGCACCGACACCGGCGCGCCGGTGCGCGGGTTGCGGCCCGAGCGAGCGGGGCGCGAGCGCACCGAGAAGGCGCCGAATCCGCGCAGCTCCACCCGGCCGCCGTCCTCCAGCGCCGTGACCATGCCGTCCAGGATGATGTTGACCACCCGCTCCACGTCGCGGTGGGTCAGGTGCGGATGTTCCGACGCCAGCTTGGCGACCAGTTCCGACTTGATCATT
>DASPKD010000168.1:0-4308 GCA_035628275.1 Caulobacteraceae bacterium
AGGTGGTCACCGCGTAGGTGCCGGACAGCAGAAACGGTATGCCGCTCTCGGCCAGGAGCTTCAGCCCCTCGACATAGAACGCCTCCGCTTCGGGGGGCGGCTGAAAGGTCTGTTCCTGGGCGCTGGGCATCGCCACCGAAACGGCGCCCGACGGGGCGGGGTTCCGCCGTCAGCGAGGCGTTTCGTCGACCCGGCAAATGTAGCTAGCGGCCGCCTGGAGTAGGAAGGCGGGCTTGACCGTCGATGGTTCCTCCACCTCCACGCCAGCGCCTCGGGCCGCCCGTGTGAAGCGTTGTGCTAGGTGGCGACCAGTTCGGCGATCTTTGCCGCGACTTGCGCCATCGACTCTTCAGCAGTGCTCAACCCGGCTCGGGATGCAAGCAAGAGGCTGACCTTCTCAAGCTCTTCATAGGTTGTTCCATGAACAACCGGCACGAGCCGCTCACGCCGGAGGAGCGCCGAAAGCTCTTTGTCCGCAATGCCTTCTGCTGGCAGACGTCGCAACATGGCCGGGGTTACCAAAACGATTCCGACGCGCGAATTGACCAAGCCTTTGTCAATCGCCCGCATCATCGGCACCCCAAGGCCAAGGTCCTTCTCGCTGAACCACACGCGGACACCGCGTGCTTCGAGCAAGTCATGCAGTTCTTTGGCGGAGCCCTGTCTGTCATCCCACGCATGGCAGAGAAATACGTCTCGAAGGTCAGGCTCCGCGACCGCTAGGTTCTCCACTTTTTCTCGAACCGGCGTGAGCGCCTGCACTTGCTCAGGCGTGTACCACACAGCCGAACCCGCTCCCGACCAGCGGGGCTTTGCGGTGCGGCGAGACCCGCCACCACTCCGACCGCCCCCACTGCTTCCCGATGAGGAATATGAAGGTGTGTAGGACGGAGTGTAAGGGGGGTAGGACGAGCGATAGCCGCTGCCAAAGCTGCGGTAGCGGGGGCCGCACGCAGGGCAATCCGCCCCGCCGCCCCGTGTGTGGCCCCATACTGGTGCTGTGCATTTTGCCATGCGGCCGATGATACTTGAGTCGCGCCCGCCTCAACCAGAACAAACCGGGAATAATTCACGCTAGACCTATCGCGCACGCCGGGATCCCGCCTTAACCGGTCTCCCCCAGCACCGCCCGCAGCGCCTCCTTCGGCGCCGCGCCGCCGACGTGGATGGTCCACCAGACGGCGTAGAACAGCAGCGGCCAGCGGCTGGCGGCCTGTTTATCGTCGGTGAAGACGGCGCGCACCGCATCAGCGTCGCAGACCTCGGCCACGCCCTGCACGGCGGCGACGCGGGGCCCCAGGTCGGCGGCGCGGGGCGCGATCCAGGCCCCGACCGGAACGGTGAAACCCTTCTTCCGGGCGAACGGGTCGGCGGCGGGACAGTGCTTCTCCAGCCAGCGGCGCAGCAGCCACTTGCCCATGCCCTTTCGGATCTTCATCGAGTCCGGCAGGTGGAAGGCGAAGGCCGCGACCTCGTTGTCGAGGAACGGCACGCGCCCTTCGAGCCCGTGCGCCATCAGGCAGCGGTCCAGCTTGAGCAGCACGTCGCCGTGCAGCCAGGTCTTGATGTCGGCGATCTGGGCCGCCTGAAGCGCGGTGGAGCCGTAGGCCGAGGCCCAGTCCAGCCCGACTTCGCGCCAGCGGGCCAGGGCGGCGGCGCCCTTGTCGGCGAGATAGGGCGCGTGCACCCGCGGCTCGGCGGGGCGGCCGCCCAGCCAGCGCGGGCGAAGCGAGCGGCGGTAGCGGCCATAGCCGCCGAACAGCTCGTCGCCGCCTTCGCCGGTCAGCACCACGGTCAGGGTTCCCTTGGCCGCTTCCGCCAGCTTGTAGGTCGGCAGAGTCGCGTAGTCTGTGGTCGGCTCGTCCAGCGCCCAGGCGACCTGCGGCAGCACCCGCCAGAAATCTTCCTCCCCGAACAGGGTCTCGCGCCAGTCCAGGTTCAGCGCCCGCGCGACCCGCTCCGCCTGGGCCCGCTCGTCGCGCGCGCCCTCGGCGTCGAAGCCGCAGGTGTAGGCGATCACCGGCCGCTCGTTCAGCCGCGCCATCAGGGCGGCGATCACCCCGCTGTCGACCCCGCCCGACAGGAACAGGCCGTAGGGCACGTCCGAGCGCTGATGCACCCGCACGCTGTCCTCCAGCACCGCGTCCAGCGCTTGGATCGCCTCGTCTTCGTCGCGGAAGCGGCGGGGCTCGGCCGACAGCCAGTGCTGGTCGATGTCGCCGGTCTCGGAGGTCTCCGGACCGCCCCGCCAGCGCAGCAGGCCGCCGGGCGGCAGGCGGTTGACGCCCTTGAAGATGGTCCGGTCGCCGAGGGTGTAGTGGAAGGCCAGCAGCTCCTCGACCCGGTCCGGGTCCAGAACCCGTGCGTTCCCGCCCTGCAGCAGGGCGCGGGGCTCGGAGGCGAAGCGCAGCTCGTCCCCGGCCCAGCTGTAGTACAGCGGCTTGATGCCGAAGCCGTCGCGAACCAGCATGCGTTCGCCGTCAGCCCCGATCAGGCAGAAGGCGAACATGCCCCGCAGCCGCTCGAACACCCCGACGTTCTCGGCCGCGTAAAGGTGCAGCATGGGCTCGAAATCCGAGCCGGTGGCCAGCACCTCGCCCAGTCCGGCCTCTGCGGCCAGCTCGACGTAGTTGTAGATCTCGCCGTTGCCGATCACCGTCGACCCGGCGGCGGTCAGCGGCTGCCAACCGCCCTCCAGATCGATGATCGACAGCCGCGCGTGACCCAGGGACCATCCGTGGCCGTCCTGCACGCGGATGCCGTTCGGCCCGCGGTGCGGCAGGGTCTCGATCAGCGGCCGCGCGGCGCCTTGCTCGACGCCGCGCCCGAGAACGCCGGCTATGCCGCACATGCGGCGCGTCCGTACTGGGAGAACAGCCCGCGCCAGGCGGCGGTGACGGCCGCGCGCGAGAACTGCGCCTCGATGCGCGCCCGCCCGGCCTCGATCAGGCGGTCGGACAAGCCTCCGTCCTCAATCACGGCGCGGATCGAGGCGGTGAGGGCGTCCACGTCGTCGATGGGGAACAGCAGGGCGTCCTCGCCGGGCCTGACCAGCTCCGACGGGCCGGCGCTGTTTGAAACCACCAGCGGCTTTCCGTGGGCCCAGGCGTCCACCACCACAGTCCCGTGCGCCTCCTCTCGCGAGGGGAAGACGCACACGTCGGCCGCACCGAACAGGGCGGAGATGTCGTCGCGCCAGCCCAGGAAGCGCACCCGCCCGGCCACGCCGAGCTCCTGCGCCAGCGCCTTCAGCTCCGCCTCCAGGGGGCCGGATCCCGCGATCCACAGCCACGCTTCAGGCAGGCGCTGGAGCGCCTTCATCGTCGTGTCGTGCGCCTTCACCTGATGCAGCCGCCCCAGGCTGAGCAGCAGCGGAACGCCCTCCGGCGTGTCGAAGGTCGAGCGGGGCAGGGGCGGGACCGCGGCGGCCTCGGCGAAGTTCGGGACGTAGTGCACCCGCTCCGCCGGCCAGCCGCCCTGGACCAGATAGTCGCAGATGCCCTTGGTGATCCCGACCAAGGCGTCCAGGTCCTTGTAGTATTTCAGGCTGTAGTAGTTCCCCAGCCGGCCGAGCCGAGCCCACGGTCCCTTCGGAGAGTGGCGCGCGGCACGGTTCATCCAGGCTACGCTCACCGACACGTCGTGCTGGCGGGCGTAGGCTGCGATCTCGCGCGAGGTGCTGAAGTCCAGCAGGCCGCCGAACTTGAACGTGCGGTGCGGAACCCCCGCACGCTCCAGTCCTGCCTGGCGACCGGCATGGGCGCGGATCGCGGCCGTCTGGTCGCCGCCGTCGCGTTGCAGAGCGCCGGTCAGCCGCACGAAATAGGCCTCTGCGCCGCCGTCCACGCCCGAGCCCAGGATCTGAAGCACCGTCATCGGCCTCTCATGCTCCGGGGCGGCTTTGCGGGCAAGTGCGGGGCCTCTTGATGCGACGGGGGGCGGACCCTATAACCCCGGCCTCCCGTCCGGCGGGGGCGGTTTCGACCGCGCCTTTCGCCTGCGCGGCTGGGTAGCTCAGATGGTTAGAGCGGTGGATTCATAACCCACAGGTCGGCGGTTCGATCCCGCCCCCAGCCACCACCTTTTCCTCACCCCCGCCCGGTCGAGCCGAAGCCGCCGGCGCCGCGGCCGGTTTCGTCGAGCGCCTCGGCCTCTTCCCAGGCGATCCGGGCGTGGGCGGCGACCACCATCTGGGCGATGCGTTCGCCGCGGCGGACGACGAAGTCCTCCTGGCCGAGGTTGACCAGGATCACCTTCACCTCGCCGCGATAGTCGCTGTCGACGGTGCCGGGCGAGTTCAGGCAGGTG
>DASPKD010000169.1:0-2890 GCA_035628275.1 Caulobacteraceae bacterium
CAGCGGGCGGGGGCCGTATATCCTGGAGATGAAGACCTATCGCTATCGCGGCCACTCCATGTCGGATCCGGCCAAGTACCGGACCAAGGAGGAGGTCGACGAGGTCAAGAAGACCCGCGACCCGATCGACCTGCTGAAGACCCTGATGGAGCAGGCGGCGGTGGACGCGGACGCGATCAAGCGCGTGGACGACGAGATCAAGGCCATCGTGCTGGAAGCCGTCGAGTTCGCCCAGACCAGCCCCGAGCCCGATCCGTCGGAGCTGATGACCGAAATCTACGTGGAGGCGTGAGTTGTCGCGCAGTCTCGTGATCGCGGTCGCGCTGGCTTTCCTCGCCGCCGCCGCCTCGGCCCAGCAGTCGGTCCATATGCCGACCGGCCGTGTGCTCGACATCGACATGAAGATCGCCGACTCGCGGCTGGGCGAGGGGGGCGTGATCTTCACCTCCAGCGACCTGGCCGGCGTCTACCGCTTTCGTCCGGTGGCGGGCGGCGAGTGGGTGGAGATGGGCATCGACGCCTTCGCCGAGCACGTGAAGGGGCGGCTGTCCGACGCCACCCTGCGCGAGAAGCCCCAGCTTCAGGACTGGATCGTGCGCCACACCGCCGCCGACGGGCGCGCGTGGCTGTGGCGGGCGGGGCTGAAGAAGCCGGTCGCCGGCCGCTGGGAGCTGCGCCGCCGTCCCGTGACGTTCGAGGGCAAAGCCTTTGAAAGCCTTCACCTGTGCTTCAGCTCGCCGGCGCTGGCGGGCTTTCCGTTCGCCAAGGCCGACCGCGACGGCTGGCTGTGCGATCCGGCCGGCCACGTGGTGGCCTATCCCGAGTACGCCGCCGAGAAGGGCTATGAACGGCGTCCCGGCGACCCGTTCGGCCTGAGCGCCGGCAAGGTTCCCTACGTGCTGAAACCCGACACCCGGCCCGAGTGGCCCGAGGCGACGCGATGACCGACATTCTGATGCCCGCCCTGTCCCCGACCATGGAGGAGGGGGCGCTGTCCAAGTGGCACGTGAAGCCCGGAGACACCGTCTCCGCCGGCCAGGTGATCGCCGAGATCGAGACCGACAAGGCGACCATGGAGGTCGAGGCGGTCGACGAAGGCGAGATCGCCGAGCTGCTGGTGGCCGAGGGCACGCAGGGCGTGGCGGTCAACACCCCGATCGCGCGGCTGAAGAACGGCGACGGCTCCTCGGCGTCTCCGGCGGCGAGCGCCGCGGCCGCGCCGAACGCGGTGGCCAAGAACGACACCGCCGGCGAGAACCGCTCGGGCGACACCGAGAAGCGCCCGCTGGAGAGCTACTCCGACGCCGAGACCGGCGCCAATCCGGTGGTCGGAAAGACCCTGCGCGACCCGGAGATCTCGGCCGACGCCAAGATGATCCGCACCACGGTCCGCGACGCCCTGCGCGACGCCATGGCCGAGGAGATGCGCCGCGACGACACCGTGTTCCTGATGGGCGAGGAGGTCGCGCAGTACCAGGGCGCCTACAAGGTCAGCCGCGAGCTGCTGCAGGAGTTCGGCGAGCGCCGCGTGGTCGACACCCCGATCACCGAATACGGCTTCGCAGGGCTCGGCGTGGGCGCGGCGATGGCCGGGCTGAAGCCGATCGTGGAGTTCATGACCTGGAACTTCGCCATGCAGGCGATCGACCACATCATCAACTCCGCGGCCAAGACCCTGTACATGTCCGGCGGCCAGATCCGCTCGTCCATGGTGTTCCGGGGGCCGAACGGCGCCGCCGCCCGGGTGGCCGCCCAGCACAGCCAGGACTACAGCGCCTGGTACGCCCAGGTGCCAGGCCTGAAGGTGATCGCGCCCTACGACGCCGCCGACGCCAAGGGCCTGCTGAAGGCCGCGATCCGCGACCCGAACCCGGTGGTCTTCCTCGAGCACGAGATGATGTACGGGGTCGAGTTCGACGTGCCCGACGTCGAGGACTGGGTGCTGCCGATCGGCAAGGCCAAGGTCCGTCGGGAGGGCGGCGACGTCACCATCACCGCCCACTCGCGCATGGTCGGCCTGGCGCTGAAGGCGGCCGAGGAGCTGGCGGCGCAGGGGATCGAGGCTGAGGTGATCGACCTGCGCACCCTGCGCCCGCTCGACACCGACACCATCCTGGACAGCGTGCGCAAGACCAACCGCCTGGTCACCGTCGAGGAGGGCTGGGGCCCGATGGGCGTCGGCGCCGAGGTGGCGGCGCGGGTGGTCGAGCACGCCTTCGATTATCTGGACGCCCCGCCGCTGCGCGTGCACCAGGTCGACGCGCCCATGCCGTATGCGGCGAATCTGGAAGCGCTTTCCTTGCCTTCGGTCGAAAAGATCGTGCAGGCGGTGAAGAGCGTGACCTACAAGTGACCGCCGAGAACACCTGGCGCGCGGGCGGCTGCCACTGCGGGGCGGTGCGCTTCGAGGCGGCCCTGCCGGCCGTGGTGGAGGCGCAGAGCTGCAACTGCTCGGTCTGCGCCAAGACCGGCTTCGTGCACGTGATCGTGCCGGAGAGCCGGTTCCGATTGCTGTCCGGCGCCGAGCGGCTGACCAACTACAGCTTCAACACCGGCGTCGCGCGGCACCTGTTCTGCGCCACCTGCGGGGTGAAGAGCTTCTATCGCCCGCGCTCCAATCCGGACGGCTGGTCGGTCAACGCCCGCTGCCTGGACGAGGCCGAGGGACTGGACATCCGCGTCGAACCCTTCGACGGAAAGAACTGGGAGGCGAACGCCGAGGCGCTCGCCCGTTTGAGCCGAGAGGACGCATGACCGACATCCTCATGCCCGCCCTGTCTCCGACCATGGAGGAAGGGGCGCTGGCCAAGTGGCACGTGAAGCCCGGCGACACGGTCGAGGCCGGCCAGGTGATCGCCGAGATCGAGACCGACAAGGCCACCATGGAGGT
>DASPKD010000170.1:0-11796 GCA_035628275.1 Caulobacteraceae bacterium
CAAGATCAACCACGAGACCGAGGGTTTCGTGAAGGTGCTGGCCCACGCCGAGACCGACCGCATCCTGGGCGTCCACATGATGGGCCCGCAGGTCGGCGAGATGATCGGCGAGGCCTGCGTGGCCATGGCCTTCGGCGGCGCCTCCGAGGACATCGCCCGCACCTGCCACCCCCACCCCACCCGCTCCGAAGCCGTGCGTCAGGCGGCCATGGGCGTGGAGGGCTGGACCATGCAGGCGTAGATCAGACCGTCTCGGGCTGCACCTCGTAGACCCGCGAGCAGTACTCGCAGGTCACCCGGATCAGCCCGTCGCGCTCGACCATCTCGCCGCGCTCCTCCTCCGGGAACGAGCGCAGCAGGCCGACCACCCGGTCGCGCGAGCAGCGGCAGAAGGCGCGCAGCGGCTTGGGCTCGAACAGCCGCACGCCGTCCTCGTGGAACAGCCGGTACAGCAGCCGGTCGGGCGCGATCTGGGGGTCGATCAGCTCGTCTTCGCCCAGCGTCTCGAACAGCACCTGCTCGCGCTCCCAGGCCTCGGCGGTGTCGCCGCGGTTCTCGTCGCCGGCGATGTTCTGGATCACCGCCCCGCCCGCGCGCCAGGACCTGCCTTCGGCGGTCTGAAGTTCACCGACGGCTAGCCGCACGCGCGTCGGCACCTGCTCGGATTGGGCGAAGTACTGCTCGGCGCAGAGCGCCAGGGTCTCGCCCTCGATCTGGGTCACGCCCTGGTAGCGGTCCATCTCCGAGCCCTGGTCCACGGTCATGATGAACAGGCCGTCGCCCAGCAGGGTGCGCGCGCCGGGTCTGGCGAAGCCGTGGCTGACCTGCTCGACCCGCTCGGCGTCGAACCGGCAGTAGCCGCGCAGACCGCCGGAGGTGTCGTAGTCGACCACGACGTAGGAGACCGGCCCGTTGCCCTGCGCCTGGACGATCAGCTTGCCCTCGAACTTCAGGCTGGCGCCCACAAGCGCCGCCAGGGCGCAGGCCTCGCCCAGCAGGTTGGCCACCGGCTCGGGGTAGGCGTGGCGGGACAGGATGTCGTCGACCACCGTACCCAGCCGCACGATGCGGCCGCGCACGGGCCAGCCCTCGATCTGGAAGGCGGCGACGAGGTCGTCGGAAGGGAGGGCGCGCTCAGTCACGAACTGTTCCTGTGCGAGCGGCGCAGGCGCCGCCCGTGGATGAAAACCTCTGCGGAGGCGGGTGGTTGCTCCATATGGGGCGCCGCGCGGGTCCGGAAAAGTCCCGGAACAAGCCGCGCCGCCGCCTCGTTGACGGCTCAGGTTGCAGGAGAGCGAAGATGGCGCGCAAGACCCGGCTGAAGCCTCTGAGCGAACAGGTGCTGGTGATCACCGGCGCCACGTCCGGCATCGGCCTGGCGACCACGCGCGAGGCGGTGGGGCGCGGCGCGCGCGTGTTCATGATCGCGCGCAACGAGGAGGCGCTGCGCACCCTGGCCCAGGAGCTGCGGGCCAAGGGCGGGGTGGTCGACTTCGCCGTCGCCGATGTCGGCGTGGAACGCGAGCTGGCGACCGCGGCCGAGCGCTGCCTGGACGTGTTCGGCGGCTGGGACACCTGGGTCAACGACGCGGGCGTGACCATCGTCGGCCCGGTGCGCGAGACCACGGTCCAGGACCAGCGCCGGCTGTTCGACACGAATTACTGGGGCGTGGTCTACGGCTCGTTGATCGCGGTGGAGCACCTGCGCGCCAAGCCCGGCGGCGGCGCGCTGATCAACGTCGGCTCGGTGGTCGGCGACGCGGCCGCGCCGCTGCAGGCGGTCTACTCGGCGTCCAAGCACGCGGTGAAGGGCTTCACCAACGGCCTGCGCATGGACCTGATGCGAGAGCGCGCGCCGGTGTCGGTGACCCTGGTCAAACCGAGCGCCCTGGACAGCCCGATCAACGAGCACGCCCGCAATCTCACCGACACGGCGATCAAGATGCCGCCGCCGGTCTATTCGACCACCCTGGCGGCCGAGGCGATCCTGCACTGCGCCGAGCGGCGGGTGCGCGAGATCACCGTCGGCGGCGGCGGCCGCTCCTTGATCGGCCTGCTGAACGCCGTGCCCGCGGTCAGCCACCCGGTGGCGGCGCGGGTGATGCCGATGCTCTACCGCGACCGCAAGGCCAAGTGGCGCCCGGTCGACGACAGCCTGCACCAGGCCGGGCGCGACGGCCGTGTGCGCGCCGACTACGCCCGGGTGCGCCAGCGGAGTTTCCTGACCGAGATGCAGATGCGCCCGTGGCTGACGGTCGGCGCGGCGCTGGCGCTGGGCGTGGTCGCCGGCGGCGGGACCCTGGTCGGCAAGCGGCTGAAGAAGCGCCGCCGCGAACGCGAGACGCGCACGGAACGCCGCGGCCCGCCGCGGGGCGCCGTCTCCGGCTTGCTGGCGCTGGCCGCGACCGCCGGCGGCGCATGGTTCGCCCGCCGCCGCCTGCGCGAGATCGGCGCCCGGCAGGAGGGCTGGCGCGCCGTCCCGCCCCTCGCCCGCCCCGACCCGCGCGACGCCGAGGTGCTGGCGAGGATATGAAAGGTCACAAGACGGGCACGTCGATGAACGTGCTCGACAAGCGGCGCGCGACGGGCGATGAACGGCGGAGCCGATGCACGCCGCCAATCACCTGGTCTTCGTGGTTCTGTCCTTCGTCGTGGCCGTTTTCGGGTCGTGGACGGCGCTGGACCTGTTCCGCCGCGTGCGGACCCACGTCGGCCGCGCGCGCGCGGCCTGGCTGGTGGCGGCGGCCGTGGCCATGGGCGCCAGCATCTGGTCGATGCACTTCATCGCAATGCTGGGCTTCGATCCCGGTTCTCCGGTCCGCTACGATCCCGGCCTGACCTTCCTGTCGCTGGCGCTCGCGGTCGGCGCGACCTGCGGCGCCTTCTTCGCGGCGTCCGGCGAGCACGCCCGCCCCTTAAGGTTGGTGGTCGCCGGCGCGGCGATGGGCGCGGGCATCTGTTTGATGCACTACACCGGCATGGCGGCGCTCAGAACGGCGGTGTCGCTGGGCTACGACCTGAAGCTGGTGGCCCTGTCGCTGGTGATCGCGGTGGTCGCCTCCACCGCCGCCCTGTTCGCCGGGCGCCGCGACCGCTCTTTCCGTTGGCGCGTGCTGGCCGCTCCGATCCTCGGCGGCGCGATCGTGGGCATGCACTATACCGCGATGGCCGCGTTGAAGATCACCCGCACGGAGGCGGCGGCCGAGGCCGCGGCCGCCGGCGCGCCGCCGTTCGTGCTGGCCGGCGCGGTGGCCGCCGGGTCGCTGCTGATCCTGTTTCTGGCCCTGGTCGCCTCGCTTTACGACCAGCGGGTGAACGTCCTGGCGGCGCTGGAGGCCGGCGGCGTCGGCTACTGGGAGCTTTCGCTACCGGACCGCACCTTGCAGGTCTCGGCCAAGGCCAAGGAAGTGTTGGGCCGCCGCTCCGACGAACCGCTGGGCTACGCCGAATTCGAAGCGGTCCTGGACGACGAGGAGCGGATCCGGCGCGAAGCCCTGCTGGCGCGCACGCTGGCCGAGGGCGAGGACCACGACGCCGTCTACCGGCTGAAAGGCGAGCCGCCCCGGTGGGTGAACATCCGCGGGCGGGTGCTGCGCGATCCCGTCGGTCGCCCGCGCAAGATGATCGGCGTGGCGCTGGACGTCACCGACCGCCTGCGCGCCTTCGCCGACCTGGAAACCAGCGAGCGCCGCCAACGGCTCTTGATCGACGAGCTGAACCACCGGGTGAAGAACACCCTGGCCACGGTTCAGTCCATCGCCGCCCAGACCGCCCGCCGCGCCGAGGACGTCGAGACTTTCCAGCGCACCTTCGAAAGCCGGCTGATCGCGCTGTCGCGCACCCATGACGCCCTCACTCAGGGCGGCTGGGAGAGCGCGTCGCTGCGCGGCCTGCTTCTGGGCGAGTTGAAGCCGTACTCCGGCGAGCAGGCGAACCTGCGCGGTCCCGACGTGCGGCTGGGGCCGCGGCAGGCCTTGGGCCTGGGCATGGCCTTCCACGAACTCGCCACCAACGCCGCCAAGTACGGGGCCCTGTCCGTTCCCGAGGGCTGCGTGCGGGTGAGCTGGGAGGTGGCCGAGGACCGCCTGGTGCTCGACTGGACCGAACGCAACGGTCCGCCGATCACCGGCGCGCCCGAACGGCGCGGGTTCGGCTCGCGCCTGATCCGCGCCACCGTCGAGCAGGAGCTGGGCGGTCAGGCCGGCTTCGAATATGCGCCAGAGGGCCTGCACTGCCGCATCTCGGTGCCGCTCCATGCTCCCGGTCGGCTGGAGCGCGCCGCCTGAGCGCCGGCCGGAGAACGATGCGCCCGCTGCGGCGTTTGATCTCCAAGCGGTATTCAGGAGACCACGGATGAACCTCGTCACGGCCATGAAGGACTCGGTGCGCGGCGCCCCGGCGCGTATGTCGGGCGTGAGCACGCGCGCGGGCGCCCTTGCGCGAGAGTCGGCCCTGCGCACGCGCACCGGCGCCGGGCGGGTCGCCGCCCAGGCCAAGCGTCGGCCGGTGTCCAGCGGCGCGCTGCTGCTCGGCGCGGTCGCCGGCGGCGCCCTGCTGCTCAACCCGGCGCTTCGGCGCATGGCCTTGGCCAACGCTCCCCTGATCTGGAGCGCCTTACGTCGTCGCACCGGCGTCTGAGTTCCGCGCGCGCCGCCTCACCGTGCGGCGCGATCGGCCACCAGCCAGTTCAGGGCCACCTGCGCGCGGAACAGCTCGCGGTGCTGGTCCAGCTCCTCGCGCACGGCTCCCGGAGCCGTGCGCGCGCCGTTCGCCCGACCGAGCACCGCGTCGGTCGCCTGGCGCATGTGGCCCGGCGCGTGGGAGGGCGACCACAGCAGGTGATAGACCGCCAGCAGGCTCATCCGTTCGACGTTGAGCGGGTGGTCGGCCGGCAGGCTCCGGTCCTCGGCCGACAGCAGCAGATATTCGACCTCGTCGGTCTTGCCCTGCGACAGGCGCGCCCCGGCCAGCACCAGCTTGGCCTCGGCGGTCGGGAACGCCGCTTCGGCCTGCTCCGCACGGGCGGCGGCGGCGGGATAGTCTGCTTGCGCGAACCGCGCGCGGGCCAGCCGAACGTGCAGCGAGGCGAGCCGCCGCCCCGCCGCCTCCTTCTCCTGCTGGCGGGCGAAGGCCAGCGCGGACTCCCGCCACTGGGGCATCAGCTCGTAGAGCATGTCCTGACTGGCGGTGACCAGGCGGCCGGGGTCCACCGGCGGCGGTTCGGCGGCGATGGCCATCTCCAGCGCCAGCGCCTCGGTCAGCAGGGCCTCGGCCTCGGCCTGGCGACCTGCGTCGGCGACGGAGCGGGCCAGCGCCTGCAGGGCCGCCGACCGCTCGCGGCGGTCCGCCTGCAGGTCGGCGGCGAAGGCGGCCAGCACGTCGCGCTGCAACGCCTCGGCCTCCACCCGCCTTCCCTGACCGTAAAGCGCGTCCGCCAGGCGCGCCGTGACCGCGCGGGCGGACCTGCGCTCTCCTGGTGAAAGACCCAGCGCCGTCTTGGCTTCGCGCAGCCACGGCTCGGCCTCGCGATATCGCCCGAGGCCGGCGAGGGCATGGCCCAGATTGGCCTTGCTGATCGCGGTGCTCCGGTGGTCCTCGCCCAGGCGTTTGCGCCGGATTTCGACCGCGCGCCGCAGCATGGCCAGGACGTCCTCCGCAACCCCGAGCGGCGAGGCGGCCTGCCTTCCCGCGTAGGCGTTCAGCACCGTCGCCACCTCCAGGCTGTCGGGACCGAACTTCTGTTCCAGGGCCTCCAGGTAGCCGATCAGGATTGACCCGCCCCCCAGCCCGTCCGTGACCCGCCAGGCCGCGTTCTCCGAGGCGACCGTCAGGCGGAGCCACTCGGCGCTGTAGGTCCCGTACCAGCTCTCCGCCAGGCCCGCCGCCGCGTCCCAGGCCAGCACGCCCTGCGCCAGGTCGCCCGTCGGCCTGTCGCGCACCAGCGCCAGCACCTCGGGGTCGACGGGGTAGAGCCGCTCGACCAAGGCGAACGTCCGCTCCATCAGCGCGCGGTCCTCGGCCGAGGCGTCGACCGAACTCGGCGGCAGGCGCAGGATCACATCCAGGCACCAGTCGACGGTCCTGGCCTCCTTCAGGCAGGCCTCGCGCTCGGCGTTGGTCGCCTGCGTCTCCTCGATCGAGGCGTAATGGCCGAAGGCGGTCGCCTTGACCGCGGCGGCCGACACCGCCTTGCGCTTGGAGGCGGGCGCCCAGGCCTGCGCGTCCGCGCGCCCCCCGGCGGCGAGCAGGATCATGGCGGTCAGGGCGAGCAGGAGGCCGGAACGCATCGCCCCACTCTGCCGTGAAGATCGCGGCCTCGCCAAGGCGGCGCGCAGGGGCTCAGTGCTTGCGGGCGGCCTTGGGCGCGTCCAGCGGCACGCGCACGGTGGCGATCAGGCCGGCGTCGTTCTCCAGCTGCAGCGTGCCGCCCAGGTAGTCGGCCAGGCCGCGCACCAGCGCCAGACCCTCGGTCTCGTCCTTCAGCCGCGCCCCGCCCTGGCCGTCGTCGCGCACCGTCAGCTCGAGCACGCCGTAGGCGTCCCTGAGCGTGATGGCGATGCCGCCCGGCTTGTTGTCGGGGAAGGCGTGCTCGACCGCGTTGGCGACCAGCTCGTGGACGATCAGGGCCAGGCTCGACGACATCCGCTCGGGCACGGTCACCGCGGCGGCGTCGAGCTGGAAGGCGATCTCGCGCCCGGCGGCGATCCGCTCCCAGAAGCCCGCGGCCTCGCGCAGATAGGCGCCGAAGTCCGAGGTCCCCGATCCCAGCCGCCGGTTCAGCAGCGCCAGCGCCGCGATCACGTCGGTCAGCCAGGTCAGATGACGGCGGCTCTCGGGATCCTCGACGCTGCGCAGACGGATGCCGATCAGCGCCTGGAGGAGCTGAAAGTTGTTGAGCAGCCGATGCCGGAGCTCGGCCAGCTCCAACCCGTTCTGGACAGCCATGATTCGCCCCGTCCCCTGGTGCGGGCGCATACCACCGCAACGAGAACCCTGCTGCAAGGCCGGTTTTTCCTGTGTCCGGTATCGTACGCAGCGTGTATGAACGCGTTCGCCGACTTTTCCGCCCGGCGATTCACCGTATCCAGCGCGTAGGACCCGCCATCCCATGGGAGACGAGCAGGAGCTCCGTGTACTGATCGTCGAGGATGAAGCGATCCTGGCGATGGAGCTGGAGCTGATCCTGACCGACATGGGCCACCACGTGGTGGGCTCGGCCATGGACACGACGCGCAGCCTGGAGATCGCCGCGCGCGAACACCCGGACCTGGCGTTGGTGGACATCAACCTGCGCGACGGGGCGACCGGGCCGGAGATCGCCCGGCGGCTGGTGCGCGACCACGGCGTGGCGGCGATCTTCATCACCGCCAATCCCGAGCAGATCCCGGTCGGCTTCTCCGGCGCGCTCGGGGCCATGCCCAAGCCGTTCGACGAGACGGGCATCCGCGACATCGTCGAGTTCGCCCGCAAGTTCATCCGCGAACGCGAACTGGGCCAGCCGCCCAAGCGCTTCCGCATGGCCCCCTGGCTGCTGACCCCGCCCGACGACATCAAGCGGCATTAACCAGCCCGTCACCCTCGGGCTCGTCCCGAGGGCCCATGGTTCAGCGTCTGCAACATCGAAAGCTGAACGCGCAGGGTTCGACAGCCCGCCCGCGTGCGACGGCGCCATGGATCCTCGGGACGAGCCCGAGGATGACGACGCGGATGGGGGGTCAGTCCACCTTCAGCCGCACGAACACCATCGAACCGTCCGGGCTGTCGCCGTAGGGGTGTTCCAGGCCTTCCGGGACGAAGTTGAAGGCGTACAGGGCGCCCAGGCCGATGCGGACGTGCTCGGCGACCTTCCAGTCGTGGATCGCCCCCAGCGACAGCTTGCCGACGCGATAGACGTCGCCGTGGCCGGGGCCGCCGTGGCTGTGCAGCTCGTCCGTCTCGATCCGTTCGGCGCGGGCGAAGAAGGTCCAGGGATCGCGGCGGGGCTTGACCGTCGTCTCCAGCAAAAAGGCGTCCAGCTCCGCCCCGTCGCCGCGGTCGTTGCGGCCCCAGGCGGCGGTCGTGGACCACCAGCCCTCCATGTAGAACGGCAGGGTGTACGAGGCGCTGGCCGAGGTCTTCCTCACGTCCAGGTCCGGCTCCAGCCCCTCGGGGCTGGTCACGTCGGCGTGGGAGACCTGCAAGGCCCAGTTGGGGCTCGGGTTCCAGCTGGCGCGGACCGACCAGCTGTCCAGCTCCGGCGCTTCGATGTCATAGCGGTCCTGGTCCGGCTCGCGACCGCGGAACGACGAGGCCTCCAGCTTGAAGTCGTCGTGAACCCACCCGGCGGTCAGCACGCCGAAAACGATGTGGGTGGAGTCCAGCCAGTGGTGGGCGATCGGCGCCTCGGGGCTGTCGCCGGACGAGGCGCGGTGCATGTAGGTGGCCGGGCCGTAGGCGGGCTCGCCGGGCAGGCCCGCGTAGACGAACAGGCTGTCGGTGTCGCCCAGCCGCCAGGCGTAGGAGGCCGACAGCTCCACGAACAGTTCGTGCGGATGCTGGCGGTCGACCAGCGGCTCGACCCCGTCGGCGGTCTCGCCCGCCTGCAGCAGCAGCGGATAGCCGCGCTTTCCCATGAACAGGTCGGGGCTGAGCATGGCGCGCAGGTTGATCGTGTCGCCGTTCGCCAGGTCGCGCCGGGCCGAGGCCATGACCATGCCGGCCAGGAACGTCTTGCGGTCCCCGCGCGGTCCCTGCTGGTCGCTGTGCACCAGGTTCAGCGTGGCGTGGCTCATCCCCGCCCAGCCGCCCCGGCGCCAGTGGACCCCGCCGTGCTCGGCCGCATCCGGTTGCCAGGCGGTGCCGGACGCCTCGCGCGACATCGGATAGGTCCCCAGCACGCCCGCCGCGGCGTGGCCGCCGGTAGCCGGCGTAGAATGCTCCTCGCCCATGTCGTGCCCGGCGTGCGGGTCGGCGGCGGCGGGGGGAGCATGGTGGGCGTGGTCCTGGGCGGCGGCGCCGGATGCGGCGGCCAGGACGATCACGGCGGCGGCCAGGGCGGATTTATGCATGAGGGTCCCCGCGGGGCGTTTGAAGCGCTCCGTCGGGACATATAGGCGCCGCTGGCAATTTGCACCCGGCGCGGCGCCGCGCCTCACCGCCCCAGCGCGAAGTCCGCCCGCACGCTCACTTCGCGCACGTTGAGGCCGGGGCTGACCGGGGGGCCGGCGTTCACCGGCGCAACGCTCTGCACGGCGGCGTCTACGGAAGCGCCGTAGGCCCGCTCGTAGCCGATCGGCGCCTCGTGGACGGATCCGTCGCGGATCGCCAGCACGCGGCGCACCTTCAGCCCCGCCGCCCCGGCGTAGGCTTCGGCACGGGCGCGGGCGGCGCGATAGGCGGCGGCGTAGGCGGCGTTGTAGGCGGCCTCGGGATCGCGGACGCGAAGGTCGGGACCGGACAGCACGTTGCCGCCGGCCTCGGTCGCCGCCGCGATCGCCTCGCCGGCGCGCGCGGGCTGCGACAGGCGGACCTCGATCAGGTTCTCCGCCCGATAGCGCCCGCGTTCGGGCCCGTAATCGATCCGCGCCAGCGAGATGTTGCGGGTCTGCATCTGCTCGGGCTTGACCCCCAGCTCCGCCAGCGCCGCGGAAATGCGGCCGAGGATCCGGTTGGTCTCCGCCCCGGCCTCACGCGCGGTCGGGCGCACCGCGTTGACGCCCACGGTGAAGCGCGCCTCGTCCGGCCGGGCCTCGCCCCGGGCCGAGGCGCGGACCTGCAACAGCACCTCGTCGGGTTTCACGCCGCGCGGATCGGGCTCGCCCGAGCCGCAGGCGGAAAGCCCCAGCAGGCAGAGCAGCAGGGCGGCGGACCTGAGCACGAGCGACCTCCTACGGTTCAGCTTCAAAGGTCGAACGGCGGGAGAACCCGGGGGTTCCCGCCCTGCCCCCCGCCGCCGGCGACCGCGCTTGTGATCGGCGACGACCTGGCGAAACCCGGGGCCGCGGACCGCAGCCATGCCGCATAGCGCGGCGCCTCGCCAAGGCGCTGGCGCTAGAGCGAGAAGCTGACCCCGCAGCCGCAGCTGCTTTTGGCCTGCGGGTTCCTGACGCGGAATTGAGCGCCGATCAGTTCGTCGACGAAGTCGATCTCGGAGCCGGCGAGCAGGGGGAGCGAGATCGGGTCGACCAGGGCGGCGGCGCCGTCCCGTTCGATCCTCAGGTCGTCGGCGTCGGCGGCCTCGACCAGGTCGAAGCGGTACTGGAAGCCGGAGCAACCGCCGCCGTCCACGGCCACGCGCAGCATCAGCGGCCGCCCCTCGGCTTGACCCAGAGCGTGCAGGCGCCTTGCGGCGGATTCGGACAGGGTGACGGATTCGACGCTCATGGCTGAGCGCTATATGAGGGCGGCCCGCCCGCCGTGGAAGAGCCGACGCCGTTGAACGCTCCCGTCTTCACCCCGCCGCAGCGCGCGTCCTTCGCTGAGAACCCCGCCGCCTCGCGCGGCCGGCTGCATCCGGAGGCCGAGAGCCGCACGCGCACGCCGTTCGCGCGCGACCGGGATCGGATCATCCACTGCACCGCCTTCCGCAAGCTCAAGGAGAAGACCCAGGTCTTCGTGGCGCACGAGGGCGACTACTACCGCACCCGCCTGACCCACTCGCTGGAGGTGGCGCAGATCGCCCGGTCGCTGGCGCGGCTGCTGGGGCTGGACGACGACCTGGCCGAGACCATCGCGCTGGCCCACGACCTGGGCCACCCGCCGTTCGGCCACGCCGGCGAGGACGAGCTGCAGCGGTCGATGGAGCCCTACGGAGGCTTCGATCACAACGTCCAGACCTTCCGCGTCTGCACCCGGCTGGAGGTCCGTTACCCCGACTTCGAGGGGCTGAACCTGACGTGGGAGACGCTGGAGGGGGTGGTCAAGCACAACGGCCCCGTCGCCCACAAGCTGGACGAGCCGGCGTGGAAGGCGATCAGCGAGTACGCCAAAGACCACGACCTGCGCCTGTCGACCTTCGCCTCGGCCGAGGCCCAGGTGGCGGCCCTGGCCGACGATATCGCCTACAACAACCACGACGTGGACGACGGCCTGCAGGCCGGGCTGTTCACCATCGCCGACCTGTCCGACGTGGCCCTGATCGGGCCGATCCTGCGCGAGACGCGGCGCGACTGGCCCGACGTGGACGACCGCATGCTGCGGCTGGAGGCCGTGCGCCGGATGATCGGGGCCATGGTCGACGACGTGCTGGCCGAGACGCGAAGGCGCGTGCGCGAGGGCCGGGTTGAGACGCCGGAGGACGTGCGGCGGCTGGGTCGGCCGCTGGTCGCTTTCTCCGAGGGCATGCTGGAGGAGCTGGGGCGGCTGCGGGCCTTCCTATACCAGCGCATGTACCGCCACTTCCGGGTCAACCGCACGCGCAGTCAGGCGCGCCGCATTCTGGCCGACATGTTCGGGCTGTTCATGGACGAACCCGAGGTTCTGCCCACCGACCGTTACGAGCGCGCCCGCGGTCGCGACGAGGCGGGCAGGGCCCGGATCGTGTGCGACTACATCGCCGGCATGACCGACCGCTACGCGATCGAGGAACACCGGCGGCTGTTCCGGATGGACGTCGGCCACGAGGACGTCTGAGCGGGACCGTCCGCCGCGTTTCGACCCCGCGCCGGCTCGGCTAGACTGGCGGCCTCACGTGCGCGATTCGGGATTGCGATTCGGGGGGCTCTGATCCGTGCGCTTAAGGGGTTACACCATGTCCGACCACGACCGCGGGGCCTATACGCCGCCCACCGACGAGCCCCTGGCCTTCGACGCGCGCCG
>DASPKD010000171.1:0-14733 GCA_035628275.1 Caulobacteraceae bacterium
GGTCGGGCCCTCAGATCTTGAACGAGATCATGCGCTTCATCACGAAGATGCCGATCGACATCCACAGCGCGCCGCCCATCAGCATCATCTGACCGCGCGGGTCGGTGAACATCAGGGCCATGTAGGAGGGGGTGGTGATCGAGACGATCATCATCACGCCGGGCGGCATGGAGCCGATGATCCCGGCCGAGGCGGTGGCCTCGGACGACAGCGCCTTGATCTTCTCGCGCATCAGCTTGCGCGAGCGCAGCACCACCGACAGGTTGCCCAGAGCCTCGGCCAGGTTGCCGCCGGTCTTGGCCTGGATCGACATGACGATGGCGAAGAAGCGCAGCTCCGGCGTCGGCATCCGGTCGTAGAGCTTCTCCAGCGCCTGCTCCATGGTCAGGCCCATGCCGAGGTTCTCGACCACCCGCTGGAACTCCGGCCCCAAGGGCGCCGAGCACTCCTTGCCGATGATCTTCAGGCAGTCGTGGACCGGCAGGCCCGACTTGATCCCGCGCACGATGATGTCCACCGCGTTGGCGAACTCCTCGGTGAAGCGCTTGACCCGGCGTCCGGCGATGAAGCCCACCACCCAGCGCGGCAGACCGAAGGCGGCGGCGAAGCCGAGCCCAGCGGCCACCAGCGGCCCCTTGCCGAGCAGCAGGGCTGGCAGGAACACGACCACGCCGACCACGCCGCTGATGATCCAGAAGGTGCGCACCTGCATCGCCAGCCCGGCCTGGCGCAGGCGCGCCTGGAGGGTGACGCGGGCCTGGCGCTCCTTGCGCTCGGCCTCCTTCAGCTGGGTCAGGATCTGCTTGCGGCGGTCGTCGGCCTTGTCCCCCTTGGACTGGCGGGCGGCGCGCGGGCGGTCGGAGTCGGTCTTGACGAAGGCCTGGGCGCGCTTCAGCGCCCGCTCGGAGCTGTCGCCGCCGCCGACGAAGACGAAGCCCAGCCCGGCGATGGTGACGAAGCTGAGAACGGCGATCAGGAGGGTTGTCAGCACAGGGACTACTCCGCCGCGTCGAGGGCTTCGGCCAGTTCGCGCTCCAGGCCGTAGTAGCGGGCGCGGTCCCAGAAGCGCGGGCGGGCGATGCCGGTGGAGCGGTGGCGGCCGAGCACCCGGCCGTCCTTGTCCTCGCCCTGGATCTCGTAGAGGAACAGGTCCTGGGTGATGATCACGTCGCCTTCCAGCCCCACCACCTCGGTGACGTGGGTGATCCGGCGCGAGCCGTCGCGCAGGCGCGCGGCCTGGATGATCACGTCGACCGAGCCCACGATCATTTCACGGATGGTCTTGGTCGGCAGGCCGTAGCCGCCCATGGTGATCATCGACTCCAGGCGGCTGATCGCCTCGCGCGGGCTGTTGGCGTGCAGCGTGCCCATCGAGCCGTCGTGGCCGGTGTTCATCGCCTGCAGCAGGTCGAAGGCCTCGGGGCCGCGCACCTCGCCGACGATGATCCGCTCCGGGCGCATCCGCAGGCAGTTCTTCACCAGGTCGCGCATGGTGATCGTGCCCTGGCCCTCCAGGTTCGGCGGCCGGGTCTCCAGGCGCACCACGTGCGGCTGCTGGAGTTGAAGCTCGGCCGCGTCCTCGCAGGTGATCACCCGCTCGGTCGGGTCGATGAACGCCGTCATGGTGTTCAGCAGGGTGGTCTTGCCCGACCCCGTGCCGCCCGAGATCAGCACGTTGCAACGCGACGCGCCGATCACGCCCAGCACCCGCGCGCCTTCGGGACTGATGGAGTTGAACTCCACCAG
Source organism: Caulobacteraceae bacterium (assembly GCA_035628275.1). Lineage (GTDB taxonomy): Bacteria > Pseudomonadota > Alphaproteobacteria > Caulobacterales > Caulobacteraceae > DASPKD01. The sequence continues at coordinate 1,747 of DASPKD010000171.1, forward strand.
GTTGCGCATGGTCAGCTTGTCTTTCTTGAACTTGCGGATGGTCAGCGTCGGCCCGTCCAGCGCCAGCGGCGGGGCGATGACGTTGACCCGGCTGCCGTCGGGCAGGCGCGCGTCGCAGATCGGCGAGCTCTCGTCCACGCGGCGACCGATCTGGCTGACGATCCGCTGGCAGATGTTCATCAGCTGGCCGTTGTCGCGGAAGCGCACGTTGGTCAGCTGGACCTTGCCGCCGACCTCGATGAACACGCGGTTGGCGCCGTTGACCATGATGTCGGCGATGTCGTCGCGGGCCAGCAGCGGCTCCAGCGGGCCGTAGCCCAGGACGTCGTTGATGATGTCCTGGACCAGGTTCTCCTGCTCGGCCACCGACATCGAGACGTTCTTGATCGCCACCAGCTCGGCGACGATGTCGCGGATCTCCTCGGCCGCGGCCTTGGGCTCCAGCTGCGCCAGCTGGGCCAGATCGATGGTGTTCAGCAGGGCGTTGAAGATCGTCGTCTTGGTGGCGTGGTAGTAGTCGCTTTGTTCACGGACGATCTCGGCCACCGGCGCCTGGGCGGCGCGCAGCTGCTCGAAGCCGGCGGTGGCCTTGGGGCCGGCCTTGGGACCCGCGGACGCAGGCTTGGCGGCGGCGGCAGGACGGGGCGCCTCGGGCGCGGGCTTGGGCGCGGCGGGCTTGGCGGCCAGCGCGTCGGGAGTCTCGTGCGGCGCGCGCGCGTCGAAAGTCTCGGCGCCGAGCGGCTCCTCGGCGCGCGGCGACGCGGCCCCCGCCTGGCCGAAGCTCTGGGGGCCGAGCGGTCCGGGCGATCCGACGGTGCGTTTTCCGAACACGCCCTACCCCGCTCTCAGCGCTTGAAGATCTTGGACAGGATCGACTTCGGCCCGCCGGAGGAGGACGGCGGCGGCAGAAGCAGGGTCTCGCGCCCGGTCAGCAGCTGGGCCAGGTGGTTGAAGCCCTCGGCCGGCTTGGACTTGGCGCCGACCTCCAGGATCATCTGGCCGTTGTTGGCCGCCGCGCCGAACAGCTTGGCGTCGAACGGCAGCACCAGACAGGGCGCGACGCCCAGAGCGTTGGCGAAGTCCTTGATCGGAATCTCCGGGCGGCCGGGCAGGCCCACCTGGTTCAGCACCAGCCGCGGCGGCGAGTCGTTGGGCCGGGCGCTGCGCACCAGGTCGACGATGTTCTTGCCGTTGCGCAGCGACGCGAGGTCCGGGGAGGCCACGATCACCACCTCGTCGGCGGTGATCAGGGTGCGGCGCACCCAGCTCGACCAAGCGTGCGGCAGGTCCAGCACCACGAACGGAGCCGTGCCCCGGATCTGCTGGGTGACCTCCTCGTAGGCCTCGGGCGAGACGTCCCAGTCGCTGTCGAGCGTCGCGGGGGCGGGCAGCAGGCTCAGGCGGTCGGTGCAGCGCACCATCATCCGGTCGAGCAGCACCTGGTCCAGCCGGTCGGGCTGGGTCAGAGCCTCGGCCACGCCTTGCAGCGTGTCCTGGTTGAAGTCGAGGCCGGCGGTGCCGAACGCGAGGTCGTAGTCGACCACCACCGTCTCGGACATCATCCGCTCGCTGACGGCGTAGGCGGTGTTGTGGGCGATGGTCGAGGCGCCGACGCCGCCGCGGGCGCCGACGAAGGCGATGGTCTTGCCGACGAACGGCGCGGCCGGATCGGCGTAGAGCGAGCCGATCACGCCGATCAGCTGCAACGGCTGGATCGGCGCGACCAGGTACTCGCTGACTCCGCGCCGCATCAGCTCGCGGTACAGGGCGATGTCGTTGGCGGCGCCCACCACCACCACCTTGGTGCCGGGGTCGCAGACCTGGGCCAGCTGGTCGAGCTCCACCAGCAGGCGCGCGGCCGGGGCGTGGTTCTCGACGATGATCAGCGCCGGCGTCGGCTCGTGGCGATAGACCTCCATGGCCGTGGCCACGCCGCCCAGGCGCACCGTGGTGCTGGCGCGCGACAGGCGGCGGTCGGCGGCGGCCTTCTCGGCGGCCTCGGCGGTGTCCTGGCGCTCGCCGAACACGTGGATGGAGATGCGCGGGACCGAGACCTCGCCCAGCTGCGACTGCATGTCGGCCAGCAGGTCGCCGACCGGGTTGTAGGTGGCCGGCGGAGTGAACTGGAGCGCGTTGTCAGACCCGCCGGCCGGGCCCGCGACGGGCAGGATCTCTACCGTGCCGGACGGGCGTTCGGGCGCCGTGCCGAAGGGGTCGGCCACCGGCTCGCCGAGCGACGGCTCCTGATCGTGCGGGGCCGAGAAGACGAGATCGTCGTCGGCTTCGAAGCCGTCGCCGAAGGGATCGTCGCTGATCTGCAGAGCCTTGTTCATCTACCGGGCTCCCTTCCTTACTGGACCACTTCGGCGACCTTGCCGTTGGCGCGCTTGTCGGTTTCGGACGAGGTCGCCTGGCCCTGGCGGTACTTGTTCAGGGTGACCTGGCGGCGGGTGGCGTCGGAGGGATCCAGCGGTCGCCCGCCCAGGATGTCGGCCGGATCGGCGATCTGGGCCGCCAGGTTGGCGGTCACCGCGCAGCCGAAGTTGGCGTGGGCGCGGTTGTCGCGGGTCGAGGTCAGGTTGTTCCAGGCCTCGCCGCAGTCCGGGATCACCGCCGCCAGCCCCATGTAGCCGACCAGCACCGGAGCGCCGGGCTCGGAGTCGTACTCGACGACCCGCACCCGCTCCTTCGGCACGCCGAAGATTTCCAGCGCGGCCTTGGCGTTCCAGGCGGAGCGCGCGCCAACGTCGCCGGAGCCCTTGGGCGCCTGCACGGTCAGCACCTCGCCGTTCTCCAGCTTGAAGCGGGTGGCGAGGTCGGCCAGGGCGGTGCGCTGGGCCGGCGAGAGGCCGTCGGCCCGGGGGGCCAGGGCGATCTCCTGGCGCGCCTCCTCGACCTTGAGCTGGTAGCGCTCGGTCGGGGTTTCGGGCGCGAGCCCGGCCTCGCGCCCTCCGGCGGTGGCGCAGGCGGCGGTCAGGCCCGCCAGCGTCAGGATCACGGCTGTGCGCATCATGGCTGAGCCCTTCCTCAATCGATCACGTAGCCGACCGGGCCCTGCCAGTCGGAGGCGGCCGCGGCGGTCTTGTCGCCGCGATAGGTCTTGTTCAGCTTGCCGAGCAGGATGGTCTCCATATCGCTGGCGATCTGGAGCCCGTCGGCGGGGGTCTGGAGCTCGCCCGCGCGGGTCGGCTTAACCAGGTAGGGGGTGACGATCACCACCAGCTCGGTCTCTCCGGCCAGGTAGTCGCGCGAACGGAACAGGGATCCCAGCACCGGCAGGGTGGTCACGCCCGGCAGGCTGTCGATGTTCTGCTTGGTCTTTTCCTGGAGCAGGCCGGCGATCATCAGCGAGCCGCCGCTGGGCAGCTCGACCACGGTTTCGGCGCGGCGGACGTTCAGCGCCGGAATGGTCAGCTCTTCGGTGAGCTTCAGCGAGCCGTCGGCGGTCAGCTCCGACACCTCGGTGGAGATCTTCAGCGATATCCGGCCTTCGGAAATCACCATGGGCGAGAAGCCCAGCCCCACGCCGAACGGCTTGAACTCGACGATGACGTTGCCGTTCTGGTCGAGGCCCACGGGGACCGGGAACTCGCCGCCGGCAAGGAACTTGGCGCTCTCGCCGGAGATGGCGGTCAGGTTGGGCTCGGCCAGGGTGCGGACCAGTCCGACCCGCTCGAACGCCTGAAGCACGCCCTGCGCCTGGTTCAGCCCGCCGCTGCCCGCGCGGCCGGTGACCACGCAGTTGGCCGGGTTGCTGCGGTCGATGGTGGTGGAGGGCGTGCTGCAGCTCTGGCTGGCGTTCGGCAGCACGGCCTGGGTGGTGGTGTTGTGCTGATAGCCGCCGGTCAGGCCGCCTTGCAGGCCGCCGTTGACGGCGAAGCTGGCGTTGTTGCCGAAGAAGTATTGCGGCGTGCCGAGCTGGCCCAGCACCGCCTGGGTGTTGAAGCCGAACTGCTTGAGCGTGTTGCGCTGGACCTCGACCACGCGGACCTTGAGCGTCACCTGGTCCTTGCCGGCCACGCTCAGCATGTTCAGCACCTGCTCGGGCTTGGCCACGAACTTCTCGGCGATGCGCTGGACGCGGTCGCTGTCGCCCAGCGTGGCGACCGAGCCGGTCAGGATCAGGCTGTCGCCCACCGGCTCGACCTGAACGTCCGCGTCGGGGACCACGCGCTTGATGGTGTCCTGCACCGCGCCCGTGGCGGCGTCGACGCGGATGTCGAGGCTGAGGATCTGGCGCCCCGCCCCGTCGAAGAACACCGCGTCGGTCTGGCCCGGCGCCACGCCCAGCACGTAGATGCGGCGCGGCGTGCGCAGCACCGCGTCGGCCACGGCCGGGTTGGAGACCAGCACGTCGCGTGCGTCCACCGGCAGCTCGACGATCGCCGACTTGCCGCGAGGCAGGGACAGGGAGCGGGAGGACGCGCCCGAGGCGCCCAGCTCCACCTTGACGGTGGACTGGGCCAGGGCTTCGGCGCCGGGCAGCGCGACGAGCAGCGCCGCCGTCAGGGCCGAGGCCGTCCGCATCAGTCTGTTCGGGGAGAACGCCATCACATCACCGTCACGTCGGAGGCTTCGCCGTTGCGGAAGATCCGCACGGTCCGCGCCGCCGGTGGGTTGGGCCCGGTCGGGGCCAGATTCGCACCTTGGGCCTGGGCCGCGGCGCGGGGCGTGCGCCCCGACGGTCCGCCGGCGTCGGCGTAGGAACGAAGCGTCAGGGACAGCTCGCCCTGGGCCATGGCCAGGGCCAGGGCCTCGGCGTCGAGCGGGCCCAGCTCCAGCGTCGCGGTCGCGCCCACCACCGTGGTCGCGTTCTTGTCGGGCTGGGTGACCTGGTCGATGGCCAGCACCTTGACGTTGCGCAGCACCGTCTCGCTGACGAAGGAAGTCTTGCCGCCGTCGGTCCCGGACTGGACCTCGCGGCTCAGCAGCACGTCGACCCGGTCGGCCGGCAGGATGAAGCCGCCGGCGGCGGTCTCCACCGTCACCGGCACCGCCATGGCGCGCATGCCGGGCGCCAGGACCACGGCCAGATAGCCGCTCTCGCCGGCGCGCACGACCTTGCGATCGACGATCGGCTCGCCGGCCAGGAAGGGCTCGCGCACCACCGCGCCCACGAACTGGGCCTTGGGGCCGCCGTCGCCGAGCATGGCGACCTTCTGCACGACCGCCTGGGCCGCGCCCTTGTCGTCCTTCTTCCCGGCCTGCTTGTCGGCCTTGGACTTCTTGTCCTTCTTCGCGTCGGACTTTTCGTCCTTCGCGTCCTTCTTCGACTTGTCCTTGTCGTCGCCCTCGGCCTCTTCCTCTTCGGGCGAGGTCAGGGGGTTGGCGATCTCGACCGAGCCGTCGGTGACGAAGGCCGCGTTGACGGAGTCCACAGGCCAGGGCTGCCATTCCATGTCGGCGGCGGTCAGGCGTTCGCCGACCTTCAGGTCGCGCTTGGCGACCAGCACCTTGGCCATCGGCTTGACCGGGACGCTGGCCAGCGCCGCGGCGTTGGCCTGGGAGGTGGGCGAGCCGCCCATGGCGCTGCGCACGACCACGGCCAGGCCGATCGCGGACACCGCGGCCACGCCCAGGATGACGATACGAACCGGCTTCATTGATCGGGTCTCCCCCTCGGGCCGAGCGCCCGGCTGCAGGCTTGTCGAAACCCGGACCGGCGGCGCTATCCCGCACGCTCCAGCTTCGCGGAGTGCGGGTTAACGCCGGCCTAAGCCGGGCAAGGGACGGACGGTCAGAACACGCCGGTGAAGCCGCGCACGAGCGGGCTTTCCGGATAGGCGGCGAGCGCGCCGGCGGCGATGGCCACGCCGTACGGGATGTCGCCCTTGGGCGTCAGCAGCCGCCCGACCCATCCGGGCGCGGCCGCCGCGTAGGGCGCGAGCTGGCCGCGCACCAGCACGAGCGTCAACGCGAACACTCCCCCGGCCGCGGCGGTCCACATCAGGAACTGCGGCGTGGCGGCGAAGCCCAGCCACAGGCAGGCCGCGGCCATCACCTTGGCGTCTCCCCCGCCGAACACCCGCGCGGCGAACAGGCCGGCGCCGATCATCAGCGCGACCAGGCCCGCGCCGACGTGGGCGGCCACCGCGATCGGCGCCAGGCCCACGGCGAAGGCGGTCGGGAAGAAGCCCACGATCAGGGCGGCGGAGATCCAGTTCGGGATGGTCATGGTCCCGACGTCGCGCAGCGCCGCCGCGATCAGCAGCGCCGGGAAGACGCTGATCAGCATCGCCGTCGTGGTTTCCATGAGAGGCCCCGCAAATCTTCGAGGCTCAAGTCTCGCGCCTTTGCGTAAACGCGGCGTTGCGAGAATAACGATTTCAAATCAGGATTTTAAATAGACGAAGGCCGCGGCGATCGCTCGCCGCGGCCCCGTATCTCTAAAGGTCGTTACGGTCGCTTACAGCGCGGCCGAGACGGCGTCGAACGTGGCGTCCAGGTCGGTGCCCAGGGCCTGCACGGCGGCGATGATGACGACCGCGATCAGAGCGGCGATCAGGCCGTACTCGATGGCCGTGGCGCCGGACTCGTCTTTCATGAAGCGGTTGATGAACTTCGACATGGAACCTTCTCCTGTTCTCGCAAGCAGACAGTCGTTACCTAGTGACGGGGGCCCGCCTGTGCTGCTCGCTCGACCCCCAAACGCACGAGTAACTTGCACCCCCCTGAGTTAATTCGAGGTGAATGCAAACATAGGTGCGAGAATTTTCTATGGTTACTTAGTTGTTATCGTAAATTCCAGTTAACCATACACTGCCAATCCCAAGTATTCACTGGGCCAAGAGCGCCGTTCAGGGTTTTTTGAGATTTGCGGCCCAGCCTTCGCTCGTGCGCGCCCGCGCAGATGATTCATAAGGAGCCGCCCGATGCGCCGCTTTCTGACCGCCCCGGTCCTGGCCTTCGCAGTCGCCGCCCTGGCCGCAGCCTCCCCCGCCGCCGCCGCCGGCCTCAGCGTGGCCATCGACCACACCGCCCGGCTGAAGCTGAACGGCGCGGCCGCCTCGGTGATCGTCGGCAATCCGGCGGTGGCCGACGTGACGGTGGTGGACGAGCGAACCCTGTTCGTGTCCGGCAAGGGCTACGGCGTGACCGAGATCGTCGTGCTCGACCGGCTGGGCCGCACCGTCTACCAGGGCGAGGTGGTGGTCACCGCGCCCAGCACCGGCCAGGTGTCGGTCTATCGCGGCGCGGCGGTCACCGAGATGGCCTGCGCCGGCGTCTGCGCCCCGGCCGTGCGCGGCGAGACCAAGAAGTAGGTTTCTACCCCTCGAAGGCGCGGGCGACGCGTTCGCCCAGCGCCGCCTCGGCCCGGTGCGGCTCGACGGGCACTCCGTCCAGCGCCGACACCGGGCGCACCCCGATCAGGCTGTTGGTCAGGAACAGGCCGCTCGCGCGCTCCAGGCTCTCGCGCTGGACCCGCACCAGCGCCGTCTCCAGCCCCATTTCGGCGGCTTCGGCCAGCACCGCCCGGCGCACGATCCCGTCCAGCACGCCGCACTCCAGCGCAGGCGTGACCAGCCGGTCGCCCTCGAACCAGAACAGGTTGGCGGCCGCCGCGCAGGCGACCTCGCCCCGCCCGTTCAGCATCAGCGCCTCGTCGGCGCCGGCCGCGCGCGCCTCGCGCCGGGCGGCGACCTGATCGACGTAGGCCAGGGTCTTGAGCCGGCTGCCGGGTGCGAACTCGTTGCGCCGCACCGAGGCCGTGACCAGGCGCGCGGGTCCGACCGGCGGCGGCGCCGGTTGGGCGGTGACGTACAGGCGCGGCTCGACGCGTTCCGGTCGATCGAGCCCCCGCCCTCCCCCGCCCGCGGTCCAGGTGAAGCGCACCGCCGAGCGTACGCCGCGCAGGCCGCCGTTCTCCAGCTCCAGGAAGGCGCAGCTCCTGACCCGCTCCAGGTCCGGGGTGGGCAGTCCCAGCGCCGCGCAGCCTCGCGCCAGCCGGGCGAAGTGGGCGTCGAACAGCACCAGCCGCGCGCCGGTCCACAACACCGTCTCGAACAGACCGTCGCCCAGCAGGAAACCACGGTCGTCCAGGGGTACGCTCATGCTCGGGGCTCCGTCAGGGCGCGCCTCAGGCCCGCGATCTTGGCCTCGGTCTCCAGGCGCTCGGACCGCGGGTCGCTGTCGGCGACGATACCGGCCCCGGCGCAGGCGCGAAAGCGCCAGCGGCCCCCGCGCTCGACAAGCGCGGCGCTGCGGATCAGCACGCTGGAATCCAGGGCGCCGTCGAATCCGCCCCAGAACAGCGACCCGCAGTAGGGGCCGCGCGGTGGCTCCAGTTCAGAGATCACGCGCATGGCCTGCACCTTGGGCGCCCCGGTGATCGAGCCCGGGGGAAAGGCGGCGGCCAGGGCGTCGACCGCGTCACGGCCGGGCGCGAGCGTCCCCTCGACGGTGGAGACCAGGTGGTGGACGGCGGGGTAGCTCTCCAGCCGGAACAGATCGGGCGCGCGCACCGAGCCCGGGACGCAGACCCGGGCCAGGTCGTTTCGCATCAGATCGACGATCATCAGGTTCTCGGCCCGGTCCTTGAGGCTGGCCGTCAGCTCGCCGGCCAGCAGCGCGTCTTCAACCGGATCGGCGCCGCGCGGCCGCGTGCCCTTGATCGGCCGGGTCTCCACGCGCCCGCCGCGCACGCTCAGGAACCGCTCCGGCGAGTTGGAGACCAGCACGCCCGCCGGCGTACGCAGCCAGGCCGCGAACGGAGCCGCCGCGCCGGTCGCCAGCCGCGCGAACAGGTCGAACGGATCGGCGCCCGGCCGCAAGGCGCCCACCCATGCGCGGGCTATGTTGGCCTGGAATATCTCGCCGGCGCCGATGCGGGCGACGACCTCGGCCACCGCCGCTTCGTAGGCTTCCCCGGGCGCCTCCGGCTCGAAGCTCTCTGCGGGCGTATCGGAAGCGGGCGTGAAGCGTGTCGTCTTGAGCCAGGCGGCGGCGCGGTCGGCCGCGAGACCGGCGAGGTGCGGGGCCTCGCCTCGTCCGACCGCCAGCACGGCCTTCTCCGCGTGATCGAACGCCAGCAGCGCCGGGTATCGGGCGAGCATCAGGTCCGGCCACTCCGGGTCGCGCTTCAGCGCCAAAGGTTCCGTGCGGGCGCCGAGCTCGTAGGCGGCGAGCCCGATCACCCCGCCCTGGAACGGCGGCGCGTCCGGATCGGCGGGCGCAGGCTCGCCCAGCAGGTCGCGGATGAAGGCGAACGGATCGCGGGCGTCGTCCGGCGCCAGCGTCTCGGTCCGGTCCGGCTCTGCGGCGAGGTAGGACCAGCGCCCGTGCGGCCCGCCGTCGGACAGCAGGCACGCGCTCCAGGGCAGCCCCGCTACTGCGGCGGCCGCCTGCGCGGGCTCGCGCCAGGGCAGGCGGCGCAGGACGAGCGCACGGGTCATCGGCCCGCCCCGGGGGTGAAACCGGGGTTTCTCACCCCATGGTGATTGGCGCGTGAGCAGGGATCGGAGTCATGCTCCGTCCTGGATGGAGGTCCAAGGTCCCTGGCGCCCGTCGCTCCCGCCGAAAGGCTGAAGCGGCGGGCGTTCTTCTTCAGGCGCATTCCGGGCAGAGCCGCGCCTCGATCTTCTCGCGCATGGCGGCGTCCACCCCCAGCGCCTGGTCCAGATAGGCGTCCAGCGACCCGTGTCGTGCGCGGATCTCGTCGAAGGCGGCGCGCAGATAGTCGGCCTCCACCCCCAGGAACGCCTGCACCGCCGCAGGTGAAGCCTTGCGGCCGAAGTGCTGCTCGATCGTGGCCGCCACTTCCGGCGCGCGGGCGGCCAAGTCGACCGCGGTGTTGGTCAGCAGATAGTCCTCCATCACGTCGTCGTCGGACACGCCGGCGACGTGGTGGGTCAGGGCGGCCAGCAAGCCGGTGCGGTCCTTGCCCGCCGCGCAGTGGATCAGCACCGCCCCGTCGGCGTCCGCCAGCGCGTGGAAGTAGCGCGAGAACAGCTCCAGGTGACGCGCTTCGAACGGCAGCCGACGATAGGTGGCCGTCATGAAGGTCCGCACGCTCTCGTCGGTCAGGTCGGTGGTGCGCAGGAAGGTGATGTGCGGCGGCTCGCCCTCGTCGGCGCGGATGGCGCTCTCGATCACCGCGCCCGAGAAGGCCGCGTGGCGGCGCGACGGCTGGTATTCGCGCTCGGCCGGGTGGCGCAGATCCACCACGACCGCGACGCCCAGGTCGTGAAAGCGCTGGAGGTCCGCGTCGGTGGCTTTGGCGTGGTGGCCCGAACGCAGCAGCCGCCGCCGCGCCAGCCGCCGTCCGGCCGCCGTGCCGTAATCCCCGTAGTCCCTGACGTTCTCGACGGCCTCGAAGGCCAGCACCCGCTCGCTCATGCCGGCTAGATAGCGGGCGCGGCGCGCGGCGGCGAGCCCGCTCGCCTAGGCCGCCACCATCTTTTCGACCTCGGCCACCAGATCGCGCAGGTGAACGGGCTTGGACAGCACCTTCGCCTGCGGGCTGGCCTGGGCCGCGGACAGGGCGACCGCGGCGAAGCCGGTGATGAACATGATGCGCAGGTCCGGCTGGCGCGCGGCCGCCTCGCGGGCGACCTCGATGCCGTCGGTCCCGGGCATGACGATGTCGGTCAGCAGCAGGTCCCAGGGCCCGTCGCCGAGCGCGCCCACCGCCTCGTCGCCGTCGGCGCAGACCCGCACCTCGTGTCCGGCGCGCTCGAGGGCGCGGGCGAGAAAGCCGCGGAGCGAATCGTCGTCTTCGGCGAGCAGGATGCGGGACATGCGGCGGGACCGGCTGAAATTCGCGCGAAGCTTAATGCGCCGAGTGTAAACCGGCTATGAAAACCGAAGTTCTCTCCCGCGCGTTGACCCTGCGTGCCGCCCCCTGTTTCATGCGCCCGATGAACGCCTTGCAGCCCCGAGCAACGGCTCCGCAAGCCGAGCCGCCCTTCGTGCTGCGCCGGCCCGCGGTCCCGACACCGCTGGTGTTCGCCTCGCCCCACTCCGGGCGGCGCTATCCCGACGACCTGCTGCAGGCCTCCGCGCTCGACGATCGGGCGATCCGCAAGTCCGAGGACGCGTTCGTCGACGAGCTGATCGACGGCGCGGTGGAGCACGGCGCGGCGGTGATCGCCTGCTCGGTGGCGCGCGCCTACGTCGACGTGAACCGCGAGCCGTGGGAGCTGGACCCGGCGATGTTCGAGGACGACCTGCCGCCCTTCGCCCGCGCCCAGACCGCGCGCGTGCAGGCGGGGCTGGGGTCGATCGCCAAGGTGGTCGCCGAGGGGCAGGAGATCTACGCCCGCAAGCTGACCTTCGCCGAGGCCGAGGCGCGGATCGGGGCGGTTCACGCGCCGTATCACAAGGCGCTGGCCGCGCTGGTGGCCGAGGCCAAGGCGCGGTTCGGGCTGGCGGTGCTGATCGACTGGCATTCCATGCCCTCCGCGGCAGGGCGGGCGGAGAGCCGGCGCGGGCGGATCAAGCCCGACGTGGTGCTGGGCGACCGCCACGGCGAGGCCTGCGGCCGGCCGCTGTCGGACCTGGTCCGGCGGGAGCTGGAGGCGGCGGGCTATGCGGTGGCGATGAACAGCCCCTACGCGGGAGGCTGGACCACCCAGACCTACGGCAGGCCCAAGGACGGGGTGCACGCCCTGCAGATCGAACTGGATCGCGGCCTGTACCTGGACGAGCGGCGGGTGGAGCCCGGCGCCGGTTTCGCCGGCCTGAAGGCGGACCTGGAACGGCTGTTCGCGCGGCTGGCCGCGGCGGATTGGGCGGCGCTGCACCGAACCTGAAAAGCAAAAAAAGAGCCGCGCCGATGCCGGCGCGGCCTTGAAGTCTTTAGGGAGGAAACGCCCAGGAAAGGGCTGTCGACGCCGAAGCGCCGAACACCCTCAATTTACGTTGCAGTGCGAAATCTCGCAAGGTCAGGTTTGCTGCACTGCGATCACGTATGGTTACAGCGACGCCGCACAACGTGAACAAGCGCTAGGCGAGATCCCGGGGTTCGGCATCTCGCGCTTGCGAAGGAGCCGTTTCCAGCAGGGCCCGCGCCGTCCTCAGCCCCATGGCCGCCCGCGACCGCGACTGCCGCCAGGCCAGCAGGGCGAAAGCGATGATCGCGCCGCCCGCCAGCCATGCGGGCCCGAACAGCCAGCCGGCTCCGGCCAGCGAGAAGTAGTAGGCCCGCGCGCCCCGGCTGAACGCCGACAGGGCGGGGTTCAGCACCTCGGCGGCCGCGTCGGCGTAGGCGCGGGCCTGCTCGGCCTCCATCCCCTCCGGAGCCGCGCCGATCAGGGCCAGACAATAGTTCATCTGCCGGATGGACCAGATGTAGTCGAGGAACCCCCGCGCCAGGCAGACCGCCACCAGGCCCAGCTTCATCTCCACCAGCCGCGCCGGGGCCTGGACGCCGAGGGCGGAGAAGCCGCCCAGCGCCGCCTCTCCGCCGAACATCACCCCGGCCACCGCCGCGATCAGGATCAGGTTGGCGGAGGCGAAGAACGAGCCGGAGTTGATCGCGTGGCCCATCAACTGGCTGTCGACCAGCCGCATCTCGCGGCCCGCCATCGCCCGCATCCACGCGCCGCGCACCGCCTGCATGTCGGTGGTGATCGCGCCCGACCGATGCGACAGCCGGTGCAGGATCGGCTCGTAGCCCAGCCAGCAGGCGGCGAAGACGGCCAGCGCGGCCCAGTCCCAGAGGCTCATGACCGCGGTTGTAAGCCAAGCCGGGCCGGAGGCGAAGCTTGCTCCGGCCGGGCGCGCCCCCTATAGCGCGCGGCCTCTCCCCTCCCCTCGCGCCCGGACCCGAGCACAGCCATGGACATCTCGAAGATCAGCGTCGGCCCCAACGCCCCCTGGGACGTGCACGTGGTGGTCGAAATCCCGCAGGGCGGCCTGCCGGTGAAGTACGAGATGGACAAGGACTCCGGCGCCCTGTTCGTCGACCGCTTCCTGCACACGGCGATGTTCTATCCGGGCAACTACGGCTTCATCCCCCACACCCTGGCCGACGACGGCGACCCCTGC
>DASPKD010000172.1:0-23869 GCA_035628275.1 Caulobacteraceae bacterium
CGAAGGAGAGAGGACCCTGGTTCAGATTTTCGTTCGCGACAACAATGTCGACCAAGCCCTGAAGGCGCTGAAGAAGAAGATGCAGCGCGAGGGCTCCTTCCGCGAAATGAAGCGCCACGTCCATTACGAGAAGCCCTCCGAAAAGCGGGCTCGCCAGAAGGCCGAAGCCGTGCGCCGCGCGCGCAAGCTGGCCCGCAAGCGCGCCCAGCGCGAAGGCGGCATGGTCGCCGCCCCGGCGCGCCGGAAATAAGGCGTTCTCACCGTCCGACATGAAAAGGGCCGCCCGACCAGGCGGCCCTTTTTCTTGGCTGTATTCACGTTGATGGACCAGAGGGCACCCGACGACCAAATCGGAACTCCCAGCCGAAACAGTCTGCTGCGAATCAGGCACCAATGTCCATGCAAAGAAGAGGGAGACATGGCATGCCCGAGTTCAAAGGCGATGGAAGCCCCGAGTATCGCGCCGCCGTAGCGGCGTTGAAGAGGCTGCCTGAACGACTGCGGCTCGATGCGGCAGCAGCGGCGACAACGGATTATCTCAAAGATATCAGCGAAATCCGCTACGGAAAATCAGGCCGGGGCCGGACCTCATGGCGGCGTCTATTGGGAGAGAAAGGCGCGCCGGGTGACGGGTATCTGCCCGGCGACGATCACGTCGAACTTCTCATCAAGGATGGTGCCCTGACCTACGTTTCTCATCCCTATGGGCTGACGTTGGAGACCATGAGGGAGATCGTTCGCAAGGCCGATGAACACAGCCTCGAAGTCCAGATCGATGCCGGTAGCTGGTATTACCCCCTCCATACCGTGCAGGTGATCTACTCGAAGCGATGAAGTTCGACCGCAATACATTCCTCGCGGCGGGCCTGCAGGCGAGCCGCTGGATCGCCCTCATGGTGATCTCAGCGGTCGCCGGGGAGTTTCTCGTCGCTTTGCTTTCCGAGCGCGGGTTCTTTGCCAATCCGTCAGCATCCGTCTCGAAGATCGGCGAAGCGATTGGCACCGTTCTCGACAGCCCATGGTTCCATTGGGCCGGGGGCGGCGTCGTGGGTTTCGCCGTGGCGACCATCATCATGGACCGGATGCGGAAGCCGCCTGAGATCAACGTGCCCGGCTGGGCGTCCGACAAGCTTGTCAAGGAATGGCGCCTCAAGGTCAAAACCCTGGTCGATTTTTTCACTTCACGTCCCGACGCGGCCATTCCCCCGAACTGGGCCCGCGATTTCATCAAAACCTTGCTCGCCGATAGCAGCGACATTTGGCTGGACGACAAGCTCCGCGCGGCACGGGCGGACTTCGTGCGGCAGGTTCAGGAAATCTGTGACCGTATCGACGATTGGAACCGGCCCAACTGGCGGACGGACATGGAATACAGCGAGACCATGACCTACCTGCGCGACGCCGCTAACCGCCTCGAAGCCGGACTCTCAGGAAAACCCGTCCCGCCCGCCTTCGATCCGCACGGATGACCAACGTTCAACGGGTATACAGCTTTCTTGTTTCCCTCTCTCCTTGCGGGGCTGTTGCGAAACTCGGCCTCTAAAATTCCGCTCATCCCCGCAAAGGCGGGGACCCAGACCCTTTTTACAAACCGTATGGTCTGCGCGACCTCATCTCGTGGACTTCAGCATCCAGACCGTCTCGAGCGGAAACACTTCTGGGTCCCCGCCCTCGCGGGGATGAGCGGGTAAAGGGGGCGGAATTTCGCAGCAGTTCCGTCCAGGAGCAGCCTGCGAAGCAGGCTGGATGAGCAACTGTCTTCGTGTCTAGGCTGCTCGACGCCTCTGATTCGATCACGCCGGCTGCGGTTGCGCGAACTGGCCGCCCTTGCGGTAGCGCCACAGGTAGGTCGGCACGACGGCCTCTACCGAGGTCGGGCGAACGCCCAGGGCGTCAAGGCCGGGCAGGGCGCCGCCGCAGACGTTGTCGCGTTCCATCAGCAGGGCCTGATCGGAGGTGATCACCGGCGACAGGCCGAAGAAGGCCTGGACGTCGCCCAGAACCCCCGCGGCGCGGGCGGCGGCGGCGGGGATCGGCAGCAGGGCGCGGCCCTTGCCGGTCTCGCGCAGCACGATCTGCATCAGCTCGCGGAAGCTGTAGACGTCCGGCCCGCCCAGTTCGTAGGTCGCGCCGGCGGTGGACGGATCTTCGACCGCCTTGAGCACCGCGCTCGCCACGTCGCCGACGTAGACCGGCTGGAACCGGGTCTTGCCGCCGCCCGGCAGGGGCAGGACCGGCGCGTAGGAGGCCATGGCGGCGAAGCGGTTGAAGAAGCCGTCGCCGGGGCCGAACACGATGGACGGGCGCAGCACCGTGGTGGACGGGACCGCCCGGCGGCAGACGTCCTCGCCGTCGCCCTTGGTGCGGGCGTAGACCGAGCGGGCGTCCGGGTCGGCGCCGATGGCGGAGACCTGGACCAGCCGCGTGATCCCTTCGGCCGCGCAGGCCTGGGCCACGTTGCGGGCGCCTTCGACGTGGACCGTTTGGAACTTGCGCTTGCCAGTCTCGTGCAGGATGCCGACCAGGTTGACGCAGGCCTGGGCGCCCTCCAGGGCGGCGGCGACGGTGTCGGGGGCGCCGACGTGGGCGCGCACCACCTGGATCTGGCCGACGTCGCCCATCGGCCGCAGCTCGTGGGCCAGGTGCGGGGTGCGCACCGCGGCGCGGACCCGCCAGCCGCGCTTGGCCAGCACGCGCACGACCTGGGAGCCGATGAAGCCCGAGCCGCCGAAGACGGTGACCAATCCCTGCATGTGACCTCGCGAAAACCGGCCCCGGATAGACCAACGCTTAGCGGCCCGCAACGGCGTGTTGACCGCACGCGGACGGCGCCCTATCAGTCCCGGCCTTCGGTCCCCGGACCGATGCCCAGGTGGCGGAATTGGTAGACGCGCTGGCTTCAGGTGCCAGTGGCTTAACGGCCGTGAAGGTTCGAGTCCTTTCCTGGGCACCACGTTTCAGACGGCGCCGAGTCGACCTGCGACCGGCGCCGTTTTCCTGTGAGGCGAAGGCGTGACCACCCGGCTGCACGATGGAGACCTGCCTGACGGCCTCGACCTCGGCCCGGTGGTGGCCGTGGACAGCGAGACCATGGGCCTGCGCTTCCGCCGCGACCCATTGTGCGTGGTGCAGCTGTCTTCCGGCGACGGCGACGCCCACGTGGTGCGCCTGCGCCGGCCCCAGTACGACGCGCCCAACCTGAAGCGCCTGCTGGCCGACCGCAACGTGCTGAAGCTGTTCCATTTCGGCCGCTTCGACATCGCCATGTTCGCCCTGCACCTGGGCGTCGTCGCCACCCCCGTCTACTGCACCAAGATCGCTTCCAAGCTGGCGCGCACCTACACCGACCGGCACGGGCTGAAGGACGTGACCCGCGAGCTGCTGGGCATCGAGCTCAGCAAGCAGCAGCAGAGCTCCGACTGGGGCGCCGACGGTCTCAGCCAGGAGCAGCTCGCCTACGCCGCCTCGGACGTGCTTCACCTGCACGCGCTCAAGGCCCGCCTGGACGCCATGCTCGAGCGCGAAGGCCGCATGGAACTGGCCCAGGCCTGCTTCGACTTCCTGCCCGTCCGCGCCCGGCTGGACCTGGCCGGCTGGGAGGACGTCGACATCTTCGCCCACGCGTGACCCCGTGAGCGACGAGCCCTCCCTCGACTCCGAACGGCGCGACGCGGAGGACGCCGCGCGCGTTCACGAGGCGGCCGAGGCGTGGCGACGCCGTTCGCGCCTGGTGCGCCTGCTGCGCCGGGCCCTGCCGATCGCCATCGGTGCCGTGCTGGTGGGGTTGCTCGGCTGGGTGGCGGTCCGCTCGGTGATCTCCCAGGTCCAGGACGTGCGCGCGCGCAGCGCCGCGGTGCGGATGACCAACCCCCGCTTCTACGGTCAGGACAGCCAGGGGCGCTCGTTCATCCTGGGCGCCAAGGAGGCCGTGCGCCAGACCGGGCGCGAGGAAGGCATCCGGCTGATCCAGCCCTTGCTGCGGCTGAACAACGCCTCCGACCGCCCGACCGAGCTTCGCGCCGACCGGGGCGTCTACATCGAGAACAAGGACGTGGTGGCCCTGACCGGCGACGTGCGCATCACCGACGCGGGCTCGGGGTTCCAGTTCCTGACCGGCGAGACGATCATCGACACCGACAAGGGCGTGATCAGCGGCGATTCGCCTGTCACCGGACGCGGACCCCTTGGAGAGATCAGCGCTTCGTCCTATGCCATTCACGAGGAAGGCGCGCGCATGGTGTTCCAGGGCGGCGTGCGCGCCCGAATCCAGAGCCGTTAGGGGGCGCGGATGGAGACGCGAGGACCGAAGATGAAGCGCTGGGCGGCCGGCACGGCCTTGGCCCTGGCCCTCTGCGTCGGCGGAGCCCAGGCGCAGATTTCCGCCAGCGGCGGCCCGATCGACATCACCGCCGATTCGCTGGAGGTGGTCGAGGCCCAGCGGGTGCAGCGCTGGCGCGGCAAGGTGGAGGCCCTGCAAGGGCAGAACCGCCTGCGCGCCGACGCGATCGACGTGTTTCACGGCACGGGCGCCGGCGGCGCCCGCCCGACCAACGCCGCGCCCGGCACGGGCTGGGGCGAGATCGACCGGCTGGAAGCGGTGGGCGGCGTCTACTTCGTCACGCCCCAGCAGGTCGCCCGCGGCGACAAGGCCGTCTACACCACCGCCACCGACACCATCGTGATCACCGGCAACGTGGTGATCGCCCAGGGCGAGAACGTGCTGCGCGGCGACCGCCTGACCATCGAGGTGGCGTCCGGCCGCTCGACCATGGACGCTGGCCCCGGCGGCGGACCCGGCGAGCGGGTGCGCGGCGTGTTCTATCCGGGCAAGCAGGGCGGCCGTTGAGGCGGCCCGCGCGTTCCTGATTTCATGAAGCACGAGCCCGTCCCGACCGCGTCCGCCGCCGCCGTGCAGGACGGGCTGTATGTCGAGCGCATCGGCAAGGCGTTCCGCGGCCGCCAGGTGGTCCGCGACGTGAGCCTTAGTCTCAAGCGCGGCGAGGTGTGCGGGCTGCTGGGTCCCAACGGCGCCGGCAAGACCACCTGCTTCTACATGATCACCGGCCTGATCGCGGCCGACTACGGCCACATCTACCTGGACGGCGAGGACGTGACCGCCCAGCCGATGTACCAGCGTGCACGCTTGGGCATCGGCTACCTGCCGCAGGAGGCGTCGATCTTCCGCGGCATGTCGGTCGAGGAGAACGTGCTGGCGGTGGTCGAAATGCGCGAGCGGGACCCCCGGAAGGCCAGGGCCGAAGCCGACCGGCTGCTCGACGAACTGCGCATCTCGCACCTGCGGTCCTCGCCGGCGATCTCGCTGTCGGGCGGCGAGCGGCGGCGCTGCGAGATCGCCCGCGCCCTGGCCTCCCAGCCGTCGTTCATGCTGCTGGACGAGCCGTTCGCCGGCATCGACCCCCTGGCCATCGCCGACATCCGCGAGGTGATCGGCTACCTGAAAGGCCGCGGGATCGGGGTGCTGATCACCGACCACAACGTGCGCGAGACGCTGGACATCATCGACCGCGCCTCGATCATCCATGCGGGCCAGGTGCTTTCCGAAGGCACGGCCGACGAGATCGTCGACGATCCCGAGGTGCGCCGGGTCTACCTCGGCGAACGGTTCCACTGAGGCCGTTCGCCCTCCGTTAACCCTCGGGACCCATGCTGCCCGCAAGAAACGGGCCAAGGGGCGAGCCGGTGACTCCGAACGTACGGCTGGAGCTGAGACAGGGGCAGAGCCTCGTCATCACCCCGCAGCTGCAGCAGGCCATCAAGCTGCTGCAGCTGTCGAACCTGGAGCTGGAGGCCTACGTCGAGGCCGAACTGGAGCGCAATCCGCTGCTCCAGCGCGACGAGAGCGAGGGCCGCGCCGAGGGCGAGGAGGCGCCCGTCGCCGAGGTCGAAGCCCCCGCCGAAGCTCGCGAGCTGGACCTGTCGGGCGAGGACGTGACCGCCGCCCAGGCGTCCGTCGACGCCAGCCCCGAAGACCTCTACGCCGACGAGTCCCGGGCCGAGCGCGCCGCCGACCAGGCCGGGGAGGGCGGGTCGCTGGTCGACTGGTCCAAGGCCGGGAAGGGCGGCTCGTTCGAGGGTGGGGACGGCGACTTCGAGCGCGCTGCGCGTGAGAAGACCCTGCACGAGCACCTGCTGGACCAGGCGGTCATGGCAGGCTTCACCCCGGCCGAACAGCTGGTGGCACAGGCCCTGGTCGACGGCGTTGACGAGGGCGGCTACCTGCGCGCGCCGACGGCCGAGATCGCCGACCGGCTGGGCTGCGCCGAGGCGATGGTGGAGCGCGTGCTGGAGCGCTGCCAGGGGTTCGAGCCCACCGGCGTCATGGCCCGCAGCGTGCCCGAGTGCCTGGCCCTGCAGCTGAAGGAGCGCGACCGGTTCGACCCGGCCATGGCGGCGCTGGTGGAGAACCTGGAACTGCTGGCCCGCCGCGACATGGCCGGACTGAAGCGCGCCTGCGGGGTCGACGACGAGGACCTGCGCGAGATGATCGCCGAGCTGAAGGCGCTGACGCCCCGTCCGGGCGCGGCCTTCGGGGCGGAAACGGTGCACACGGTGGTCCCCGACGTGTTCGTGCGCGAGGACCCGGCGGGCGGCTGGCGGGTGGAGCTGAACGGCGACACCCTGCCCCGGCTGCTGGTCGACCAGCGCTATCACCAGCGGGTGTCCGGCGGCGCCCGCTCGGAGCAGGAGAAGGCCTTCGTCTCCGACTGCCTGGCCTCGGCCAACTGGCTGATGAAGAGCCTGGACCAACGGGCCAAGACCATACTGAAGGTCGCCTCCGAACTGGTGCGCCAGCAGGACGCCTTCTTCGTCTTCGGGGTCGAGCACCTGCGGCCGCTGAACCTGAAGACCGTGGCCGAGGCCATCGGCATGCACGAGTCCACCGTCAGCCGCGTCACCTCCAACAAGTACCTGGCCACCCCGCGCGGGGTGTTCGAAATGAAGTTCTTCTTCACCGCCTCGATCTCCGCCACCGACGGCGGCGCGGCCCACTCGGCGGAGTCGGTCCGTCACAAGATCAAACAGCTGATCGACGCCGAACGCGCCGAGACCGACGTCCACTCCGACGACCGGATCGTGGAGATCCTCAAGGAAGCCGGCGTCGACATCGCCCGCCGCACCGTCGCCAAGTACCGCGAAGCGATGCGCATCCCCTCCTCGGTCGAACGCAAGCGCCTGCTGAAGACCGCCTGCTGACGCGGCGCCTTCCTTCCGCCGCCGGGTCCCGCTAGCGTCGCGGCTGATCTGAGAGGGCGGACTCATGCGCAAGACGATGGGCCTGGTCGCGGCGGCGGCGATCCTGGCGGGACTGGGGGCGGCCGCGCCGCTCGCCTGGGCGAAAGCGGCTCCGGCGAAGGCGCAGGCCTCGCTGATCCCGACCGAGACCTTCACGCTGAAGAACGGCCTGCGCGTGGTGTTTCACGTCGACCGGTCCGACCCGGTGGCGGCGGTGGTGCTGGCCGCCCACGTCGGCTCAGGGCGCGAGCTGCCCGGCCGCACCGGCTTCGCCCACATGTTCGAGCACCTGTTCTTCCTGGACTCCGAGAACCTCGGGCCGGGCGGGCTGGACAAGCTGAGCGCGCGGGTCGGCGGCGCCGGGGCCAACGGCTTCACCAACCGCGACCAGACCGTCTACCTCCAGACCGTTCCCTCCGACGCCCTGGAGAAGATGATCTGGGCCGAGGCGGACAAGCTCGGCTACTTCATCGGCACTGTGACCGACCCGGTGCTCGCCAAGGAGAAGCAGGTCGTCAAGAACGAGAAGCGCCAGGGGGTGGACAACGTCCCCTACGGCCACGCGCCGGGCGTGATGTTCGAGGCGATCTACCCGCAGGGGCACCCCTACAGCTGGAGCACCATCGGCTCGCTGGCCGACCTGGACGCGGCCACGCTGAAGGACGTGAAGGACTTTCACGCCCGCTGGTACGTGCCGAACAACGCCACCCTGGTGATCGCCGGCGATTTCGACCCGGTCCAGGCCCGCGCCTGGGTGGAGAAATACTTCAACGACATCCCGCGCGGCGCGCCGGTGGAGCGGCCCGCGCCTCGCCCCGCGACACTGACCGCGAGCAAGCGGCTGGTGCACGAGGACGCCTTCGCGCCCCTGCCGCAGCTGACGCGCTGCTTCCCGGCCATCCCCGCCTTCCACCAGGACGAACAGGCGCTGGGCGTGCTGAACGACCTGCTGACCGACGGCCAGGACGCGCCGCTGTACCAGGTGCTGGTGCAGGAGAAGAAGCTGACCGACGACGTCGACGCCTTCTGGAACGACTCCCAGATTTCGGGCGAGACCTGCCTGTCGGTACGCGCGTTCGAGGGCGTCGACCTGGACCGCGTCGACGCGGCTCTGGCGGAGGGGCTGAAACGGTTCGAGACCAAAGGCGTCGATCCCAAGGCGTTGGCGCGGGTCAAGGCGGTGCAGGAGGCCGGGCTCTACTCGGCGATGGAGAGCGCCGAGGACAAGGCGCTGCTGCTGGCCCGCTTCGACGGGTTCCTGGGCACGCCGGACTTCATCGACACCTACATGACGCGCCTGCGCGGCGTCACCGCCGACGACGTGATGCGGGTCTACCGCCGCTACATGGCGGGCAAGCCTTCGGTGACCACCAGCTTCGTGCCCAAGGGCCAAGCCGAACTGGCCTTGGCGAACTCGGTCAAGGCGGTGGTGCACGAGGAGCCGATCGTTCAAGGGGCCGAAGCCGCGGTTCAGGTCACCGCCCAGGCCGAACGGCCGAAGACGGCCTCCAGCTTCGACCGCACCGTCGAGCCTCCGGCCGGGCCCAAGCCCGTGGTCAAGGCGCCGACGCCGGTGATGTTCGAGTACGGCAACGGGCTGGACGTGGCCCTGGTCCAGGACCGCGAGCTGCCGGTCGCCCGTTTCGAGGTGGCGATCGACGGCGGGCGGTTGCGCGAGACGGCCGCAAACCGAGGCGCCGCCAATCTGGTCGCGGAGATGCTGACCCGCGGCACCGCCAAGCGCACCCGCGCGGAGTTCGAGAACGCCCTGAAGTCGCTAGGCGCCCAGGTGTCGGTGCGCTCGGACGACGAGCGGATCGTGGTCTCCGGCTTCACCCTGGCCCGCAACTTCGCCCCGACCGTGGCCCTGGTGCAGGAGATGCTGCTGCAGCCGCGCTGGGACGCGGCCGAGTTCGAGCTCGCCAAGGCGGCCGCGGTCGCCGGCATCCAGTCCGACGCGGCCGAGCCGGAGGTGATCGCCGAGCGCCTGTTCTCGGAAGTCGCCTACGGCAAGGACCACCCGCTGTCGGGCGATCCGCGCGGAACGGCGACCTCCGTCGGCCCCCTGAAGATCGACGACCTGAAGGCCTTCCACGCCGCCTGGCTGGTCCCCAACGCCGCGCGTGTGCGGGTGGTCGGCGCCGTGGACCAGGCGCAGGTGAAGGACGCCTTCGCGGGCCTCGGCTCGGCCTGGGCGCAACGCGCGGTCGCGCCCCTGCCGGCGGTGGCGTTCAGGCAGCCGGCCAAGACCCAGGTGCTGTTCTACGACGTGCCCGGCGCCAAGCAGTCGGTGTTGCTGTTCGGCGCGCCCGGACCCCGCCGCGCCGACGCGGACTACTTCGCCGCTTCCGCCACCAACTTCGTGCTGGGCGGCGGCGGCTTCGCCTCGCGCCTGACCCAGCAGGTGCGCGAGGGCAAGGGCTACACCTACGGCGTGCGCTCGCGCTTCACCGGCGGAGCGACGGGGGGACGCTTCAGCGTGCAGAGTCCGGTGCGCTCCAACGTGACGCTCGAGGCCGCGACCCTGATCCGCGACATCGTACGCGACTACGGCGCGACCTTCACCGCCCAGGACCTGGAGCTCACCCGCGGCTCGCTGTCCAAGAGCCGGGCGCGTTCGTTCGAGACCTTGGGCGCCAAGCTCGGCATGCTGGCCTTGGTCGGAGACTACGGCCTGCCCGCCGACTACGTGACGCGCGAGAACGCGACCCTGGACGCCCTGACGCTGGATCAGGTGCGAGCCCAGGCGAAGCGCTGGATCGACACAGACCGGATGATCCTGGTCGTGGTCGGCGACGCGGCCACCCAGGCCGAACGGCTGAAGGCGCTGGGCTATGGCGATCCGGTGATGGTGAAGGCGCCCTGACGGCGCGGGCGGGCGAATTTCCCGTGCGGTCCTGTCGGCGCGCGCCATACTGGCGCGTCCTAGGACCGAACCGGAACGCCCGCCCATGCTTTACGCCGTGCTCTGCTACGATTCCGAAGACGTCGTCGGCGCTTGGACCAAGGAGCAGGACGACGCGGTGATGGTGTCGCTGGGCGAGGTGCAGGAGCGGCTGGCCGCCCAAGGGCGCCTCGGCCCCGTCGCCCGGCTGCTGCCGACCACCGCCGCCACCACGGTACGCAAGGGACGCGAGCCGCTGGTGCTGGACGGTCCTTTCGCCGAGACCAAGGAACAGCTTCTCGGCTTCTACGTGGTCGACTGCGACTCGCTGGAGCAGGCTGTCGAGACGGCCAAGGACCTGGCCCGCGCCAGCGGCTCCGCCGGCGCCTTCGAGCTGCGGCCGCTGCGCTACTACAAGGCCGGGAGCGCCGGGGCGTGACCGATCCCGCCTGGATCCACGCGGCCCTGACCGGCGCGCGGCCCCAGGCGCTGGGGGCCTTGCTGCGTTATTTCCGGGACCTCGACACCGCCGAGGAAGCCTATCAGGACGCCTGTCTGCGGGCGCTGAAGAGCTGGCCGGTCAACGGTCCGCCGCGCGATCCCGCCGCCTGGCTGATCCTGGTCGGACGCAACGCGGCGCTGGACGGGGTGCGCCGCCGCAGCCGCCAGACCGCCCTGCCGGACGAGACCGCCCTGTCCGATCTGGAAGACGCCGAGGCGCCCCTGGCCGAGCGGCTGGACGGCTCGCAGTACCGCGACGACGTGCTCAGGCTGATGTTCGTCTGCTGCCACCCCGACCTGCCGGCGACGCAGCAGATCGCCCTGGCGCTGCGCATCGTCTCGGGCCTGTCGGTGAAGCAGATCGCCCGCGCCTTCCTGGTCGGCGAGGCGGCGATGGAGCAGCGGATCACCCGCGCCAAGGCCCGCGTCGCCGCCGCCGGCGTGCCGTTCGAGACGCCGGGCGCGGTCGAGCGCGCAGAGCGGGTGGGGGCGGTGGCCGCCACGCTCTACCTCGTGTTCAACGAGGGCTACGGGGCCGATCCGGCCGCCGCCGAGGCGCGCGGGCCGCTCTGCGAGGAGGCGATCCGGCTGGCGCGCCTGCTGCTGCGCCTGTTCCCGGCCGAGCCAGAGATCATGGGCCTGACCGCCCTGATGCTGATCCAGCACGCCCGCCGCGCCGCCCGCTTCGACGCTGACGGCCAGACCGTGCTGCTGGAGGATCAGGACCGGACCCTGTGGGACCCCAAGCTGATCGCCGAGGGGCTGGCGCTGATCGACAAGGCGGTGCGCCACCGTCGCCCCGGCCCCTACCAGCTTCAGGCCGCGATCGCGGCGACCCACGCCCGCGCCCCCCGCTTCGAGGACACCGACTGGGCCGGGATCGAGCGGCTGTACGCGGCGCTGGAGCGGCTGCAGCCCTCGCCGGTGGTGACCCTGAATCGCGCGGCGGCCCTGTCCAAGGCCGAGGGCGCCGAACCAGCCCTGGCGCTGGTGGAGCCGCTGGAGAAGGCGCTTTCGGGCTACTTCTATTTCCACGGGGTGCGCGGCGCCCTGCTGAAACAGCTCGGCCGCCGGGCCGAGGCGCGCCAGGCGTTCAACCGCGCCGTCGCGCTGGCAGGCACCGCGGCCGAAGCCGCCCACATCCGCGCCGAGATCGACCGCCTGGGCGCGTGAGGATCAGGCCGCCGCCTGGCCGTTCCAGGCGCTCGCCGGCAGGTTCGCCGACAGGGCGCAGACGACGCCGTCCGGCTCGAACAGCAGGGTCGCGCCCGCGCCGAACTCCGCCGCCAGCCCGCGTTCGACCATACGCGTGCCGAACCCTCGGCGTTCGGGCGCGGTCACCGGCGGCCCTCCGCGTTCGCGCCAGACCAGCTCCAGCCGCGCGGTCTCCCCCTCGGGGACCAGCGTCCAGACCAGCCGCACGTCGCCGGAGCCGCTCGACCACGCCCCGTACTTGGCCGCGTTGGTGCCGAGCTCGTGCAGGGCCATGGCCAGGGTCACCGCCGTGCGCGGATCCAGGCGGAAGTCCGGTCCGGAGAGGCTCAGCCGACCGGGCGGCGCCAGGGGCGCCAGGGCCTCGTCGGTCAGCGCCCGGAACGCGGCGCCTTCCCAGTTCTCTCGCGTCAGCAGGGCGTGGGCGGAGGCCAGGGCCATCAGCCGCCCCTCGAAGCGCGCCCGCGCCTCGGGCGTGGCGGCGTCGCCGGCGAAGCTCTGGGCGGCGATCGACTGGACGATGGCCAGGGTGTTCTTGACCCGGTGGTTCAGCTCGTCGGTCAGCAGTTTGCGGCGGGCCTGTTCGCGGCGGCGCTCAGTGATGTCGATCTGCACGCCGTCCCAGACGGTGCCGCCGTCTTCCGACCGGCGCGGCGCCGAGACCAGCCGGCTCCAGCGCACGGTCCCATCCTTGAGCCGGAACCGCACCTCCACGTCGAAGGCCGAGCGGGCCCGGATCGCCTCGGCCTCCGCCTCGACCAGGCGCGGCAGGTCCTCCGGCTCGATCAGGCCGTAGAGCACGTCCGCGTCGGCCAACGCCGCCTCGACGCTCACCCCGTTCAGCCGCTCGCAGGCGTGCGACAGGTGCAGGAACCGTCGCCGCGCTCCGTCCGGCGACACCGCCACCTGGTACAGCATGGCGAACGGCAGGTTGTCGCCCAGCGCCCGCAGTCGCCGCTCGCTGTCGGCCAGGGCCAGTTCGGCGGTCTTGCGCGCGGTGATGTCCCAGCTCGTCCCCACCACGCCGTAGGCCGCGCCCGTCTCGTCGCGCAGGATGCGGCCGGCGCCCACCACCCAGCGCACCGTCCCGTCCGGCGCCACGGTGCGGTGCTCGACCGAGAAGTCCCGCCCGCCCGGCCGGTTCAGCGCGCTTTCGAACTCGCCCAGCACAGAGGCGCGGTCGTCCGGATGCACCCCGGCGACGAAGCTCTCGAAAGAAGTGGGGGCGTCGGGGGAGAGGCCGTAGAGGGCCTTCAGCCGCGCGTCCCAGTCGAGCGCGCCGGTGCGCAGATCGTACCGCCAGAGCCCTAGCCCCGCGGCGTCGACCGCCTCGCTCAGCCGCTCGGCCTCCCCGATCATCGCGACCGATCCTCCCCGACCTCGGGCTTAGCGCATAGCCTCCCGACCGCACAGGAAAAAGGGCGCGACCTGCGCCGCGCCCTTGCTCGTGTCGTCGTGGAACAGCGGCTTACTTGCTGCCGCCGCCGGTCTGCGGAGCCGTCTCGGTCGAGGTCGCCGCGGTCGTCTGGCCGGTCGCCTTCTTCTCCAGCTTCACCACCGCCGGGTTCGGCGTGAGGTCCAGCATGGCGCCGGAAGCCACGTCCACGCCGGCGCCGATGAGGCCGCCGACGATGACGTTGCCCGCCATGCCCGCGCCGCCGGCGCCGGACACCTTGTTGGTGACCACCACCGTCGCGGGCTCATAGCCGTCTTTGGTGATGGTCGCGGTGAACTCCGACTTGCGCGGCATCTTGATCGAGCAGGGCGTCGAGGGGCACTGGTGGCCGTGGTTGGTTTCCACCTTGGCGCCCGACGGATCGGTCTGGACTTCCCAGGCGGTGTTGGTGCCGCGGGTGACCGTGGCGCAGGCGGTGGACGTACCGGCGAGCAGCAGCACGCCGGCGATGCGGATGAGAGACTTCACAGAACTAAACCCCCGATATGGACGTGCGTCGTGCACGACCCCCGGCGGAATATGCCCTACGAACCCTGAGGATCAACGAGGAAGCTTGACCCCAGTTCGATGAGCCGGTTCGCCCGGTCTGTCAGCCCGCCGCCTGCTCCAGCGCCGCCAGCAGCTCCTCGCGGGTGAACGGCTTTTCCAGCAGGCGCGCGCCCTCCACCTGGTGGGCGGTGAAGCTCTCGGCGGCGCCGCCGGTTGTGTAGATCACCGGGAGGGACGGGTTCAGCCGCCGGGCGTAGCGGGCGACGTCGTAGCCGGTGGTGCCGCGGCCCAGGTTGATGTCGACCACGAGCGCGGTAAGCGCCCGATGCTCGGCGTCCAGCGTTCGGTGGGCGGTCTCGTCGTCGCTCACGCACACCGGCTGATAGCCGGCGCTCTCCAGCTGGTCCGCCAACAGCACGCACAGTTCGTCCTCGTCCTCAACGACCAGAATACGGGCGGCGACGTCGGCACGGAGCGCGTTAGACATAGACAGACTCGAACATATCTACCGAACCGCCGAGCTTGCGTACGGTTCCGGGCGAAACCATGACGCTGGTAATCGACCCAGCGGCGCAGGCGCAAGCGTGACCGTGATCTCGGAAACCGGCGTTTTTCGTCTCAGCTCCGACCGACGTTCCGGACCTGGCCCGAGGCGATCTCCGACCGCGACGGCACCGCGAAGCTGCGCTCCTCCGCCGCCGCGCGGTCCTGCCCCTCGCGGCGCTTGGCCAGCCGACCCATCTCCACCACGATCTGCAGATAGGCCTCTTCCGGCGTCAGCCCCGACTTGGGGTCGAGCTGGCGCAGGATCACGGCGCCGATCGCGCGCAGGGTCTGGTCTTCGAGCTCGCCGGTCATGGCGGCTGAACGCGCGAGCGGCGTCCCGGTTCGGTCCGGCTTGGCGGAACCGGCGAAGTCGTGCCTATCCTCCGCAGGGGGAGCGATTCGCGACGACGAACATCCGCGCGCCCCGACATCCCGGGAGCACGCCCATGCGTCTGTCTCTGTTCGGGTTCAATCTGGCGGCGCTCGGCGTCTTCTCGACCGCCGCCTGGCTTATCCTGGTCGCCACCGCGCCGCCGGCGGCGGAGGATCTGGCGCTGGGCCTGCTGGTCGCGGGCGCGATCGCCTGCGCCGCCGCCATGGCTCTGCTCAGCCGCAAGCGCCGCCCGCGCGCCTCGGCCGCCATTCCCCTGATCGCGATCAGCCTGCTGCTGATAACCGCCGCGTTCGTAAGCCCCCTGCTGTGGCCGCCCGGCGCGGGCTAACGGCTTGTTCACCATGAGCGGCGTCTGATCGGGGATCGACCCCGAGGCGCCCATGTTCGACGGCCATATCGAAAATCCGGTCGCGATCGCGGCCCTGCTCCTCGCCGCCCTGATCGGCGCGCCCTTGGCCGTCGCAGCCCTGCTGAGGCGTCCCGCCGACGCGCGGTCGGACCGGCGGCTGTTCGCCCTGGGCGCGGCTTATCTCGCGGCCGTCGCCCTGCTGGTTCCGCTGAACCTGCTGAACTGGGTCCAGGGCGGGCCGATGGTGCTCGTGTTCGGAGCCGAGGGAATGGACACGGGCCTGGTGGAGTACGCCACCGTCGCGAACTTCGCCGCGATCGCCGCCTTCTGCGCCGCCCTGTCCCGTCGAGCGGAAGGCGCGGCGCGCCCGGTCCTCATGGGTTTCGCCGCCCTCGCCGTGGTGGCGCTTGGCGAGGAGATCAGCTGGGGCCAGTGGATCTTCGGCTGGTCCTCGCCGGAAGCCTTCGCCGAGGCCAACCTGCAGGGCGAGACCAACCTGCACAACTTCCTGCCGCCGTGGGCGTTCGAGGCGGCCTACGCCCTGGTCGGGGCCGGGTTGATCGCCGTCGCGGCGGGGCTGGTGCTGCTGAAGCCGGAGCGCCTGCCGCCCGTGATCCGTCCCGCCGCGGCGCACCTCTCCCGCCTCGGCCTCGCCGTTCCGCTGATCGTCGCCTCTGGCGCGCTGATGCAGCACCACGTGTTCCAGGAGCTGTCCGAACTGGCCCTGACCGGAACCGTGGTCTACGCCCTGGCCGGGCTGAAGCCCTTCGGCCGCGCCGTCTCGGCCGTTCCCGCCTGAGATGAGCCGCGCGCGCGCCTACACCGCCTCGGGCTGGAGCGTCCTGCCTCCCTCGGGCGACTGGGCGCAGGCGTCCGACCGCGCCGCCGTCGACTGGAGCGGACGCTTCGCCTGGTTCGCCGGCGTGTTCCTGCTGGTCGCCTTCTCGCAGGCCTGGGTCGCCGTCCTGGTCGGCTACGAGCCGGGCAAGGAGGAGTTCGGGATCGTCCGCAACGGCTTCCTGGTCGCCTACGCGGTTGGCCTGGCCTGGCTGGCGCTGGACGCCCGCGCGGCGCTGGGCGCCCTGCTGCGCTCGCCCCTGCTGCTGTTCCTGATCGGACTGGCCTTCGTCACCGCCGCCTGGTCGCTGGACCCGGGCGCCACGGTGCGCCGGTCGGTAGCCCTGGCCTTCACCACCCTGGCGGGCGTGTCGCTGGCCGCGCGGTTCCGGTGGCGCCAGCTGGCCACCATCCTGGCCGCCACCTTCGGCGCCCTGGCGCTCGCCAGCCTGGTCATGGGCGCGCTGACGCCCGGGATGGGCCGCATGTCGGAGATATTCCCCGGCGCCTGGCGCGGCCTTTGGCTGGAGAAGAACGCCTTCGGCGGGATGATGGCCACGGCCTTGCTGGCCTGCGCCGCAGCCGCCGTGCTGAACCCGCGCAGACGCGGCCTATGGAGCGCGGCCAGCGTGCTTTGCTTCGCCCTGGTGCTGCTGTCCACCTCCAAGACATCGCTGCTGGCCGCGGTCTTGGGCGCGGGCTGCATGATGTTCGTCTGGGTGTGCCGCCGGGGCCCCGTGACCGCCGTGCTGGCGGTCTGGGCCGGCGTCGCGCTCGTCGCGGGCGGGGCGGCGCTGCTGGCCTGGAACCCCGATCTGCTCTTCGACGCGCTCGGCAAGGATGCCAGCCTGACCGGCCGCACCGAGATCTGGGAGGCGGCGCGGCGGCAGATCGAGCAGCGCCCGTGGACCGGCTTCGGCTACGGCGTGCTGTGGGACCAGGAGGGCGCCTGGGACCCGCTGGCCTGGATCGTCAAGGACTCCGGCTTCAAGGCCGGCCACGCCCACAACGGCTGGCTGGAGACCTGGCTGGGCTTCGGCCTGGTCGGCTTGGCGCTGTGGACCCTGCTGTTTGCCGAGACCTGGCTGCGCACCCTGGTCGGCCTGGCGCGCGAGCCCGGCGTCTACCTGGCCCTGCCGCTGCTGCTGGTGTTCAGCCTGATCTCGCTGACCGAGGTGTCGGTGCTCGACTACCACGACGTGCAGTGGACCATCTTTTGCGCCGTGGCGGTGAAGCTGGCGGTGGGCGACCGCTTCACTCCTTCAGCGCCACCGCCCCCGGAGTCATGATGTCGCTCATCCCGTAGGCCGTGCAGTCGGCCTTGAAGGTCGAGCTGCCGGTCCATTCGATGGTCGAGGCGACGATCTGGACGCAGCCGTTGGTCCCGGCCACGTTGCCTTTGTAGTCCAACGCCCCGTCCGGGAAATACAGCGCCCCGGTCATCTGGGTCGACGCCCCGCCGTTGAATAGGGCGCCGCCGGTGTTGCCCTCGGCCGCGAACATCAGCACGCCCGAGTACGTCCCGCTGGTGGGCGCCGACAGGTTGATCGTGGCGCCGCCGTTGTAGTGGACGTTCGCCCCGTTGGTCAGGAAGAAGGTCACCCCAGAGCCCGAGATGTTGGCGTTGGCGTTGATCTTCAGCGTCCCGCCCGAGACGATGTAGGTGCCCGCCGCCAGCGTCTTGGTCTGCTTCAGGTCCATGCCGTTGCAGTAGCGGCCGGGCGTCAGCGCGTTGCCGCTGACCGTCTTGCAGGTCCCGGTGTTCGCGGGCTCCGGCAGGTCCTCGAACGGATCGTCCGCGGGCGAGGAGCCGGTGATCGGCGCGTCGCAGTCGGTAAGGGTCAGGCCGCCGGCCTGCTTCACCCCGCCCACGGCGATGGCGCAGGGCGTCTCCACGTCGGAGCTGCCCTTCTGCTCGATCGCGTCAACGGCGGTTGAGTTGGCCATCACGCTGCACCCGTCCAGGGTCAGGCTGGCGTTGCCCGAGAAGTTGACCGCGCGGCTGGCGGTTCCGCTGAGCGCCAGGATGCAGGCCTCGGTGGCGTTCTCGAACCGGGCCACCGCGCGCGAACGCACGCTGACGTCGTTGGAGGCGAACACCGCCGAGAAGAACCGCGGCTCGTTGCTGACGATGGTCACCTCGACCTCGTCGTCGGCGGGGGTGACCAGGATGGAGCCCCGCGCCGGATCGAAGCCGTTCTGCACCGCCTGGGCGGTCGCCTCGGCGATCACGTCCTCGTCGTCGGAGCCGCCGCGCAGCTCGATCGCGCCAGCGTAGGCGGCGGCGTCGGCGGCGGCCTGCAGCTGCA
Source organism: Caulobacteraceae bacterium (assembly GCA_035628275.1). GTDB lineage: Bacteria > Pseudomonadota > Alphaproteobacteria > Caulobacterales > Caulobacteraceae > DASPKD01. Next base: position 18,232 of record DASPKD010000172.1, read on the forward strand.
GATCCTTGTAGTACCAGTAGCTGGTCTCCACCCCGAACGCCGCCCCGGCGACGATCAGCGGCAGCGCCAGCGACGCCAGCACCGCCACGTTGCCGCGGCGATCGGCGACGAACGTCCTTGCTCGGCTGTTGACCTTGGCGAACACGGCAGGATTCTCCCGTAGGTTAATCCCTGTTTACGCGCACACGGTTAGGCCTCCGTTGACGACCGTGGTGAACGGCGAAGCTTTCGCGGTTAACGGTTCGAGGGGTGAGGACGATGGGGACGGTGCGCTGGGCCACGCGGCTGCACAAGTGGCTGGCCCTGGTCGTGGGCGTGCAGATCCTGTTCTGGGTGCTGGGCGGACTGGTGATGACCGCCCTTCCGATCGAGCGTGTCCGCAGCGAGCACCGTCTGGCCGAGAGCGAAGCGCGGCCGCTGCCGCTCGACCGGCTGACGCCGCCCGCCGTCGCCGCCGCGTCCGCGGGACTGAAGCCCGCCAAGGCGACGCTGAAGTCGACGCCGCGCGGGTTCGTGTGGGCGTTCGAGGACGCGGCCGGTAACACCGTCGACGTCGACGCCCTGACCGGGCGGCGCCTGGAGCGCATGGGCGAGGCCGAAGCGCGGGCCGTCGCCGCCAACCTCTACGCCGGACCCGGCGAGCCCGTCCGCGCGGTGTGGTTCGAGCAGGCGCCGGAGGAGACCAAGAAGACCGGGCCGCTGTGGCGGATCGATTTCGACGACGGGGAGAAGACCAGCTTCTACCTGTCGCCCGCCACCGGCGAGATCGCCGGTCGCCGCTCGCAGGTCTGGCGGTTCTACGACTTCTTCTGGCGGCTCCACATCCTGGACTTCAAGGCGGGCGAGAACTTCAACCACCCGACGCTGGTGCTGCTGACCTTCGTGGCCCTGGTGGTGACGGTCACCGGCTTCGTGCTGCTGTGGGTGCGGCTGGTGCGGGATTGGAGGAACCGGGCGAAGCCGTGAGCGCGCGAGCGGCGCCTCACCCTTTTGCGGGCGCCGGCAGCAGGGCCGCCATGGTGTCGGCGATGGTCCGGTAGCACTCGCAGGCGGCCCGCTCGAGACCCGGGCGGTCCAGCACCTCTATGCGGCCGCGACTGCGGCGGATCAGGCCCTTCTCCTCCAGCGCCGCGCCGACCTCGCTGACCGTCGCCCGGCGCACGCCCAGCATGTCGGACAGGCCCTCGTGGGTCAGGGCGAAGCTGTCGCCCTCGGACCGGTCGTGCAGCATCAGCAGCCAGCGGGCCAGCCGCGCGTCCAGCCGGTGCAGGGCGTTGCAGGCGGCGGTCTGCTGAACCTGGGCCAGCAGCGCCTCGGTGTGCCGGGCGACGGCGGCGCGCAACCCTTCGCTCTCCTCCAGCGCTTGGGAGAAGCGGTCGGCGCCGATCCGCTCGGCCGCGCCCGGCGTCTGGGTCACCGCGCGGCTGACGGCGGCGCCGTTCAGCGGCCCGCAGGTGGCCCCGACCAGGCCCTCGCGGCCGATCGCGGCGGTCTCCACGGTCTGGCCGTTGCCGAGCACGGTCAGCATGGAGACCACGCCCTCGGTCGGAAAGAATACTTGAGCGACATCTTCGCCGGTGTCGAACAACGTCTCGCCGCGGCCGAATGAAACTGACGAAAGGTGGGGCGTCAACAAAGCCAAATCCCTAGACGGCAAGGACGCCAGCCACCGATTACCTGAAGCCCCCACAGCTGTCGGATCGGTCATGGCGGAACAACGCGAGTTCCCGATGGGCGTTCCGCCCCTATCCTTGCGAAAACTCGAACATGTTCGACGAAGGGCCGTTCACGCCGACGGATCAGGAACTTACCCTGTGTTGCGGCGGCTTCACCGACGACCCGTCTTGCCCCGCCTGCGGCGGCTCTCTAAGCCGGGTTGAACGGAGGATTTCATGACCGCTCCCCGCATCGGGGCCGAGGCCGCGCTGGCGGCGCTGCCCGGCTGGAGCAAGGCCCCGGGCGGGCGCGAGGCGATCGTGCGCGGCTGGCGTTTCGGCGGCTTCAGCCAGGCCTTCGCCTTCATGACCCGCGTGGCCCTGCTGGCCGAGAAGCTCGACCACCATCCGGAGTGGTCCAACGTCTACGACCGGGTCGTGGTGCTGCTGACCACCCACGAGGCGGACGGCGTGACCGAGAAGGACCTGGATATGGCCCGCTTCATGGACGAAGCGGCGCGCGGTCTGGGCGCGGACTGAACGAATTCGAAGGGGGCGAGCATGGCGGGACGAGTTCAGGGCAAGAAGGCGGTGATCACCGGCGGGGCGGGCGGCCTGGGCGCCGCCATCGCCGCCATGCTGGCGCGCGAGGGGGCCACGGTGGCGATCACCGATCTGGACGGCGACGCCGCGGGTCGCGTCGCCGCGGCGATCGACGCCGAACGCCCCGGCTCGGCATTCGCCTACCCCCACGACGTCGCCGACGAGGCGCAGTGGAAGGAGGTGCTGGCCCGCGCCGACGCCGACATGGGCGGGATCTCGGTGCTGGTGCACAACGCCGGCATCGGCGGCGACCTGTCGCCGATCGAGACCTGCGAACTGGACAAGTGGCGCAAGGTCAATGCGGTAAACCTGGACTCGGTGATGCTGGGCACCAAGCACGCCCTGCCGTACCTGCGCGCCAACCAGCCGGGCTCGATCGTGGTGATCTCGTCGATCGCGGGCCTGCTGGCCGCGCCGGGCATGGGCGCCTACAACGCCTCCAAGGCCGGGGTCTGGCTGCTTTCCAAGACCATCGCGCTGGAGTGCGCCAAGCAGCAGATGGACGTGCGCTGCAACTCGGTGCACCCGGCCTTCATCAAGACCCCGATCATCGACCCGTTCGTGGCCATGTCCGGCGGCAACGAGGCCGCCGCCCACGCGCGGCTGTCCCGCGGCATACCGCTGGGCCGCATCGGCGAACCGGACGACGTCGCCTACGCCGTCCTCTACCTGGCGTCGGACGAGAGCAAGTTCGTCACCGGCTCGGAGCTGAAGATCGACGGCGGCATGTCGGCGCAATAGCCGGGCCGCGCCGCAGCCGCGGAGGAACATAGCGCGCCCTGGTGGAGTCTGGCTCCGATCCGCACGTCGCCGTAAGGAGCCTGCATGAACGCGCCTGTCCGACCCGCCGCCGAGCCGCCCGTCTGGGATCTGTCCGATCTGTATGCGGGGACCGACGATCCGGCGATCGGCGCCGACTTCGAGGCGGCCAGGGCGGCGGTGGCGGAACTGGCGGCCATGGAGGGCGGCTTCGTCGCGGCGCGGGCCGAACCTGCGCGGCTGGGCGGGCTGATCGACGCGGCGCTTCGGCTGTACGAGCGGATCACCGACCTGCTGGGCGGGGTCTCGGCCTTCGCCAGCCTGTCGGCGGCGACCGCCCGCGACGATCCCGAGCGCGCCCGGTTCGAGGCCGACGTGCAGGCCAGGATCGCCGCCGTCTCGGCCGACACCCTGTTCCTGACGCTGGAGCTGAACCGGCTGGACGACGCCGAGATCGAGGCGGCGCTGGCGGCGGTTCCGGCAGTCGCGCGCTGGCGGCCGTGGCTGCGCCGGGTGCGGCTGGCGCGCCCGCACGAGCTGACCGCCGACCTCGAGCGGCTGATGATCGACCGCGCGCCGGCCGTGGCCCAGTGGACCCGGCTGTTCGACGAGACCCTGGCGCGCATGGGCGTGCAGGCCGGGCGCGAGCGTCTGACCCTGAAGGAGGCCCTGACGCGGATGTCGGACTCCGATCCCGCCCGCCGCAGGCAGGCGGCCGAGGGGCTGGCGCAGGCGCTGAAGGAGCAGGCCCCGACGCTCGCCCTGTGCCTGAACACCATCGCTTTCGAAAAGCAGGTGGAGGACCGCTGGCGCCGCTTCCCCACCCCCGCCGCCTCGCGCCACCTGGCCAACGAGGTCGACGCGGCCGCGGTGGACGCGATGGCCCAGGCCGTGGCCGAGCGCTATCCGCGCCTGTCGCACCGCTACTACGCCCTGAAGGCGAAGGCGCTGGGCAAAGCCAAGCTCGACCACTGGGACCGCAACGCGCCGCTGGACCGCGACGCCCCGCGCCAGTACCGGTGGGATCAGGCGCGCGAGGTGGTGCTGGACAGTTTCGGGCGGATGGGGACGGCCTTCGCCGACCGGGCGCGGCTGTTCCTGGACCGCCCCTGGATCGACGCCCGGCCAAAGCCCGGCAAGGCGTCGGGCGCCTTCGCCCACCCGGTGACCTCCGCCCGCCACCCCTACGTGTTCCTGAACTTCATGGGCGAACGGCGCGACGTGCTGACGCTGGCGCACGAGCTCGGCCACGCGGTGCACCAGACTCTGGCCGCGCCGCTGGGCACGGTGCTGGCCGACACGCCCCTGACCCTGGCCGAGACCGCCTCGATCTTCGCCGAGGGCTTGGTGTTCGAGCGGCTGCTGGAGGAGGCGACGCCGGCCGAGCAGAAGGCGCTGCTGGCCGGCCGGATCGAGGACGGGCTGAACACCGTCGTGCGCCAGATCGCCTTCCACCGGTTCGAGACCGATTTTCACGCGCGGCGGCTGGAGGGCGAGCTGTCGCCGGACGAGATCGGCGCCCTGTGGCTGGAGCGGATGGGCGAGAGCCTGGGGCCGGCCGTGACCCTGAACCCCGGCTACGAGCAGTTCTGGGCCTACGTGTCCCACTTCGTCCACGCGCCCTTCTACGTCTACGCCTACGCGTTCGGGGACCTGCTGGTCTCGGCCCTGATGGAGAAGCGGCGCGAGGATCCGGCCGGCTTCACGCCGCTGTACGAGGCGCTGCTGTCGGCGGGCGGTACGAAGACCTACGTCGAGGCCCTGGCGCCGTTCGGCATGAACCCGCGCGAGAAGAGCTTCTGGGAGGCCGGCTGCGGCCGGCTCGAGCGGCTGATCGACCGGTTCGAGGCGCTGTAGCGCGTTCCCTCTCCCGGACGGGAGAGGGACAGGCGGAGCGAAGCGAAGCCAGGGCGAGGGCGACGGCCGGTTCAGGACGAGGAGCCGCCGTCCCCCTCATCCTCCCGCGCGAACCTCCGCGCTTCGCGCTCCGGTGCGCGGGGCCCTCCTTCTCCCGACGGGAGAAGGGTCGAGGCCCGGACGCCGTCCGCACGGGCGACCGATCGTCATGCTGGACGGTTGAGCGGCCGCCGGTCGGCGTGATACGCACCCGCCGCAAACGCGCTTGTTCTCGGAGACGTCGACCATGGCCGGCACGGCCCACGATCACCACCACGGCGAGATGGAGATCTCGGAGCAGAAGTCGACCTTCTCGCTGTTCATGAACCTCACCAAGTGGGGGTCGCTGGCGGTCGCGGTGATCGTGCTGTGGCTGACGATGTGGTTCTCCACCGGCGCGGGCTTCTTCGGCGCCACCCTGGCGGCGCTGGTGCTGCTGGTGGTCGGCTGGTTCCTGCTGAAGAAGAAGCCCGACAGCGACCGTCCGCACTGATCCGCTGGACGAGCGGCGTTCGCTCGGCCTAACGTCCGCTGCGGATTCGTAAGCGGAGGGCTGGCGTGGTCGCTGTCGCGGTGACGAAGGAAAGACGCGCGGACGAAGCGCGCGTCGCGGCCACTCCCGAAACCGTCAAGAAGCTTGTCGGCCAGGGCCTGACGGTGCTGGTCGAGACCGGCGCGGGGCTGTCCGCCTGGTTCCCCGACGATCAGTACACGGACGCGGGCGC